>JADCJL010000305.1 GCA_020247055.1 Acidobacteriaceae bacterium
CCAAGCACAGCAAACTTGTGCCATGCCTCGATAGCCAGAATCAGATACCGGTGGCCGCCCTCGGTTTCAGGGAAGGGGCCGGCCAGATCCGACGTGAAGGCGCCGATCGTCGGTTTTTGTTTTCAGCATTACAGGATCGACCGGTAGCCCCCTGGAAAGCGGCACTGCAGCCATTCGGCACGCAAGCGTTGACCCGCAGAGGAAAGGCAAAGTCAACCGCTGCGACAAATCGGACAAAGAGACAAAAGGGACAGTCGGGACAGTTGGGACAGCTGGGACAGTAGGGACAGCCAAGACAGTAGGGACAAAGGGGACAGACCGGACCGTTGGGACAAGGCAAGGGGACGGGGGGGAAAGGAAGGACAGAAGGGGTCTAAGACAAGGGGACGGGGGGAAAGGAAGGACAGAAGGGGACACACACCAAAGAAGGAACGGAAAAGCGGAACAAGGGAGACACTAAGCAGAAGAAAACAACACAAAAGGCCTGCTCGGCAGGGAAACCACCTAAGACAAGGCTGACCACCTAGCCGGAATACCGGCTGGTTACGTAACCAGGCCCTTACTCGCCAACGCAGAGCTCGCGCTGCCCTGGTCCCCCGCCTACCACACACACAGCTCCCCCCCCCAAGTGGCTGAGTTCCAGCCACTGGGGAGCACCGTGCAAGCGCGCACGCAAGGGCATATGTGGGGCTAGGGGCCAGGAAAGTCGACAGCGCAACCCCTGCAGGGGAGGGCAGGTACCTGGCACCAACCAAGCAGCAACACCCCGCCAAGGCAGAAAGGAAGAGGCCGAACAGGGTCCGCAAAAAGCGGCGCAAGAGGGGAAAAAGCGAGAAAGTCTCTAAGGCAACCTAAGGAGCAAAGGCTAGTCCTAAGCGTCAATGCGCGTCTAAGCGTCAGAGTGCGTCTAAGCGGGAAAACGCGACCAAGCGACACTAAGGACTAGGGGGAGGCCACACACCAGCCCGAGAAGGCTGCTGTAAACCCCAAACCCTAGTCAGGACAGAAGCGGGGCTCCCCAAAGCCCGAAGGAGCCTAAGGCTGACTCTACAGCGGCAGGGGCACAGGCCGTCCCTGCCCTAATCGGAGCTCTAAGTCGGCCCTAACCCCATCCCCTAGTCGGCAGAAGATAGCTGGCTCCAGCCATGATGCAGCAAACTTTTTGCCGGTGAGGTGGAAGCCCGCGTCGCGCCACCAATCGGCGCAGAACCAGCGCGCCTCGAGACCGCGCACGTCCGTGAGCGTGCGCAGCCAGTCCCGCCAAATGGCCGACACGAGGGTGGCTGTGGTGGCTTGAGCCACCCGCCGCGCAAAAGAAACCCCGACTGGCCCACCCCCACGGCTGCACCGTGCCTCCCACACTGCCCCAAGGAAGGCCACGCGCAAGCGCGTCCACTGGCGGTACAGCTTTGGATCAGCTGCCCCAGCCCATCCCTGTGGGTCGTCTGCAAGTAGGAAAGTGTGGGAGGGAGGTACTGCAAACCTCGCCCCAGCCAGCTGTTTCCAAGTCTGCCCCAACCACGCAACCGCCGGCTGCACCTCCGGGCACTCTAGAAAGGCGTGCGTGAGCGTCTCCGGCGTATGCAGCTGCCGGCAGGGAGGAGCTGTGCAGCAGGCTGAGGCGTGTAGGGCTGGGCTGACGTGATGCAGGAAGGCATTGCAGCCCAACTGCCCATGGAGCACCCTCCAACACACTACCCGGTGCGGGCGGTGAAGGGCGGTGTCCTGCAGCCGCGCCCAAACCCCGCCGCACTCGCGCCGAAGGCCGCCCGTTGGCTGAACCTCACCCCGCTGAGCACGCTGCTGCGCCCGTTCATGGGGGTGAGGCCTCGGTGCGGCGGCCTCGCGCAGCCACGCTGGGGGGTCATCTGCGTTCCCCTCCCGCGCGTATATGCCCGGCTGCGGCTGTTGCCGCCATCGTTGTTCCAGGTGCAAAAGTCCGTCCAGGAAGCGATCATCTGAGGGATCAGGGGGCAGGGGCTCGGCTCTCGGGGGTCCGAGGCCAACTTGGGGGGCAGGGGGTGTTACCAAAGGGGGGCTGCCTGCAGCTGCAGCTGGCTCTACTGGCTCATGCGCGCCCTGACCTGCCTGAGGCCCAGCGCCGTTGTGGCGCCCTTCCGCATCCCCTTGGCCCACAGGGTTCCCCGCTGCAGCTGTCGCGTGACCGGCCCCCGCTTGCGACCCACCCGTCGGCGCTTCACGGCGCCATATTGCTGGCCAAGCCAGCCCCAGCTCTGCCATACCTTCTACCGGAGGCGACGCAGCGCGCAGGTGTTGCTGCTGCTCAAGCTGCTGCCGCACGTCCTTGACGCTGATGTCGAGGAGGCTGTGGCCTGGCCCCAGCCCCCACACTAGGGGGTCGAGGTCCATGTGCTGCCACAGGCTGATGAGACGCGGCTGACACACCGGCTGCCTCTGATCTGCTGGAAGGGCTGCCTGTGCTGAGGCGAAAGCGCGGTCTTCTGCATCCCAACACCGGGGGTGCCGGGGCTGCAAAACAACCAAGGCTGGCATGGCCTGCCCCGGGCCGCGCACGAACGGCGCTGTCATGCGCTCCAGCAGTCCCGTCTGGGCTGCCTCCCACCTGCACACCCTCCCCGTGGAGGGGTCTGGGCCCTCCAATACGAGCGGCGTGCCCGCGGGGCTCGGCAGCACCGTCCAGGCACACGGCCTGTAGCTGCCGGCTGTGATCGCTGCCCGCCATGGCGGCGGTTGCGCCGCAATGATGAGCTGCAGGTCTGCTCGCTGGTCAGCTGTGAGCTGCTGACGCCGCTGGTACGCTGCCCTCACGTCCCTTAGTCTCTGCCACTGCAAAGCATCGACGCTGCGCAGGGCTGCCTGATCAATGGTCGCCATGCCGCTGTGGTAGGTGGGCTCCATCATTATAGACTCGCCGTCCTGCTGGCTGGGCTGCAGTACCCTCTGAAACCTGATCTGGCTGAAGGCTGTAGCTGCCGCCCTAAGAGACGGGGCGCGGATGTCCGCTGCCCAGGCAGCGGCAGTGGCCTGGTCTGCGTAGATCACCCACTGGGCTCCACGAGGCATGGTGTGGCCCGGTGGGACCGCACGCGCTAGG
>JADCJL010000306.1 GCA_020247055.1 Acidobacteriaceae bacterium
TCCATGTAGTCGCGGAACATCCCCTGCAGCGACTCGACCGAACGGAAGTCGGTGTAGGACAACCCGCCCGTCAGCATGCCGCCCAACTCTCCCGTTGGCTCCACCAAAACCACCTGCCGACCCGTCCGCGCCGCATGCAGCGCCGCCGCAATCCCCGCCGGCGTTCCCCCGTAGACCACTACATCCTGCCCCCACAACACCCCACCCGCCGCCAGTACACCCAGCAAAAGCCATCGCATCACACCACCTCGCAAAAAACAAAAGCGGGACGGATCGCTCCGTCCCGCCGCTTTAGTCTAGCTGTTCGCACTCAAGGCGCACAGGCCGGAGCGAGTCCGTTGTGCGCCGTCTCAAAAAAAGCGCACAGGCCGGAGCGAGTCCGTTGTGCGCGTTTTCAAACAGAGCGCACAGGCCGCGCAGGCCCGGCACCAACGAGCGAAGAACTCGCCCCTCCTGCCGGGCCGCAGCGAGTCCGTTGTGCGCGTTTTCAAACAGAGCGCACAGGCCGCGCAGGCCCGGCACCAACGGGCGAGGAACTCGCCCCTCCTGCCGGGCCGGAGCGAGTCCGTTGTGCGCGTCTCTTAGAAGCTGCCAATCGCCTTCGCTTCGTCGTCATGGACTTCAAACACCGTATACAGCTTAGTGATCTGCAGCAAGTCCTGTACCCGCTTAGTCAAGTGCAGCAGCTTCAGCGCCCCGCCGCTATTGGAGACGCTCGTGAAGGCCGCCACCAGCTCGCCAATGCCCGAGCTGTCGATATAGGTGACGTTCCCCAAGTTCAGGAGCACCTTCTTGTTGCCCCCGGCCACCAGCTCCTTTACCTTCTCCCGCAACACAACGGAGCCGTCCCCTAGCGTAATCTTTCCTGCAACATCCAAAATCGTGACATCGCCGCTCAAACGAGAATCAATGGTAACGCTCACGCTTCCTCCTCCAATTTAAGGAGCCCGGACTGTGCCCGCGCCCCTGTTAGACTTAAGATACCCCAACAGTATAGCTGCCCTTGCGCCGCCGTACCACCCCGGATAGGACTACCGAGTTATGCACGCTCCCGCTCCCGTTGAGATCCAGGTACAAGGCCAGGATGGCGCCCAGCGGCTTCTCCGGGTCGCCGAATCCCCTTTCGTCGTCGGCCGCGCCGACTCCGCCGCCCTCGCCTCTCCCGCCGACACCATGCTGTCGCGCCTCCACTGCGCCCTCGAATTCCTCGATGACCGCTGGACCGTCCGCGACCTCGGCAGCAAAAACGGCACCTCCGTCAACGGCCAGCTCCTCACCCAGGCGCAGCCCCTCTTCCCCGGAGATACCATCACCGCCGGCCACCTCGTCATCACCTTCCAACCCCAGCAAAGCCGCCAGATCCCCGTTCGGTCCCCCCTCGAATTCGTCGATGAGTCCCCTGCCGAGGCCCCTGCCTCCTCCACCGTCATCTTCCGCCTCGACCCCGCCAAACTCTCCGCCGTCGCCCTCCCCTCCTCGCCCCAAACCCCCGACCTCACCAGCCGGCGCATCGATGCCCTCGTCAAAGCGGGCAAGGAACTCGCCGGCTTCCGCCCCCTCAACGAACTCTTCGAGGTGATCCTCGACCTCAGCCTCCAGGCCGTCGACGCCAAACGCGGCGTCCTCATGACCATCGAAAACGGCCAGCTCCTTGCCCGCGCCCACCGTGGCGAAGGCTTCCGCGTCTCGAAAGCCGTCCGCGACAAGGTCATCAACGAAAGCTCCTCCCTCCTCGTCCGCGACGCCTCCCTCGACGCCCTGCTCCAATCGAGCGCCACCATCGTCCAGCAGCGCATTCGCAGCCTCATGGCCGTCCCCCTCCAGACCGACACCCAGGTCACCGGCCTCCTCTACGTCGACGCCACCGACTTCGTCCGCTCCTTCGACGCCAACGACCTCAGCCTCCTTACCGTCCTCGCCAATATCGCCGCCATCCGCATTGAACACTCCCGCCTGCTCGAAGTGGAACAGGCCGAAAAGTTCATGGCCCGCGAACTCGAGCAGGCCGCCGAAATCCAGCGCGGCCTCCTCCCCCGCCAAACACCCGAAATCCCCGGCCTCCAACTCGCCGGCCGCAGCGCCCCCTGCCGCTCCGTCGGCGGCGACTACTTCGACTTCTTCCCCCTCGCCGACGGCCGCCTCGCCTTCCTCGTCGCCGACGTCGCCGGCAAAGGCCTCTCCGCCGCCCTGTTAATGTCCAACCTCCAGGCCCGCGTGCAGGCGCTCATGGAACTCGAAACCGACGTCGCCCGCCTCGTCACCCGCCTCAATCACAGCCTCAAAGCCAATACCCCCGACAACAAGTTCATCACCGGCTTCTTCGCCATCCTCGATCCCCGTACCGGCGCCATGACCTACACCAACGCCGGCCACAATCCCCCCGTCCTCGTCCGCCGCAACGGCAAAGCCGAACTCCTCACCGCCGGCGGACCCGTACTCGGCATCCTCCCCAACATCCCCTACCTCGGCGGCCAAACCATCCTCGCCCCCGGCGAAAGCCTCGTCCTCTACTCCGACGGCGTCTCGGAAGCCCCCAACGCCGCCGGCGAAGAGTTCGGCGAAGAAGCCATCGCCCAAATCGCCGTCGCCTGCCACGACCGCTCCGCCCAGGAAACCATGCTCGAGATCGGCCGCCAGCTCCGCGTTTTCCTCGGCGATCGTCAACCCGTCGACGACGTCACCCTCCTCGTCGTCCGCCGCCTGCCCGCACCCTGACCCTACCGCTTCGGAAAACCAGGATCCGCCATCACCTCGCGCATCTGCTTCACGTGCCGCTCGGTGTGCGCGCTGATCATAAACAGCATCTGGTAGAGGTCCATCTCCATCCCGGGCCCCATCACAAAGTACCGCCCCCGCAAATCGGCCTTCGTCTGCTCCACCATCGCAATCGTCTCGTCCCGCCGCTGCCGGAACAGATCAATCACCTGCGGCTGCCCCCCCAGTTTCCCCATCGGCCGCAGCGGCTCCGGCGCCTGCGCCTTCTGCGAACGGTCGCTCACCATCGCCGCTACCTTGGCGTCCATCGCCTCCCGATCCTTCCGTCGCGCCTCCCGCTTGCTCTCATCCACCGGCGCCTTCTCGAGCGTCCCCGTCAGCAATCCCCGCAGAAACGTCTCGCTCTCCGTCAAATGCTCCGCGCACTCCGCCACGCTCCACCGCGCCGGACCCGGCTTGAAGCTCCATTGCGCCGCGCTCAGGTTCGCCGTCGCGTCCACAAACATCTTCCGCGTCGCGTGCAGGTGACTCATCGCCCGGTCCCGCTCCCCCTGGCTCAACGTCTCCGCGCCCAATGACATCACCGAACAAAGCAACACAACCAACCTTTTTTGCAGCATCGACCTTAGTCTACCTAATGTTTCTTCCTCGCTTGTCGATACTCCTTAAGGAAGTGGTTACTAGGCATGTCCGCCCTCGAACATCACAACACCGTCCTGCCCGACACCCATCTATCCCTGCGCGACGGGGCCCCACCCGACGGGCCCCTGCGTGACGGGATATCGCGTGACGGCACGTTGCTAGATGGTTTGTCCCTGCACTGTGGGCCCGGCAGTCCCCATATGGCCCAGGATCTCGGAGGAGCGCAGGCGACCAAGGAGAGCGATGGCTCGGTAACCACTTCAAAGATTCTGCTGGTCGATAGCGACCCGATCAACCGCCTCCTCCTCAAGTCGATGCTGCGCGTCGGCAACCATCAGTTTCTCGAGGCCGAATCCGGCCTTCATGCTCTCGAACTCATCGCGCGCGAGAACATCGACCTGATCATTCTCGATCTGCTGCTGCCTGGCTTGGGAGGCACCGAACTCTGCCGGCGGTTGAAGTCCGACCGCAAAACCCAGTTCATCCCCATCCTCATGGTCACCAGCGTCACCGGGCACGACTTTGAGGTCGAGGGCATCGAGGCCGGGGCTGACGAGTATCTGAAGAAGCCGCTCCATCCCTCGGTCGTCCGGGCCCGCGTCCATTCGCTCCTTCGGCACAAGGCGGCGATCGACTCCCTCGAAGAGGCCGAAACCATCCTCTTCGCTCTCGCGCAGGCCGTCGAGAACCGCGACATGGGCACCGGTCAACACTGCGAACGGCTCGCTATCTACAGCGTCGCCCTCGGTCTCACCATCGGTCTTCCCCGCCACGATCTGGTCGCCCTCTACCGCGGCGGCTTCCTCCACGACATCGGCAAGGTTTCGGTTCCCGATTCCATCCTCCTCGGTACCGGAAAACTGAACGAAGAGCAGTGGCGGGTGATGCAGCGTCACACCATCCACGGCGTCGAAATCTGCCAGCCGATGAAAACGCTCGCCTCCGTGCTGCCCATCATTCGCAGCCACCACGAACGCTGGGACGGCTCTGGCTACCCGGACCGCCTCCGCGGCGAAGAGATTCCCCTTCTCGCCCGCATCCTCCAGGTCGTCGACATCTTCGACGCGCTCACCACCGCCCGCAGCTACAAGCCGGCCTACTCGAAACAGGAGGCGCTTGATATCCTCGAACACGAAGCCGCCAAAGGCTGGCGCGACGCCGAACTCGTCTCCCTGTTTGTCAGTATGCAGAGCGGAGCTTTTCTCGACTCCCGCTGTCTCCTCGAAGCTGCCTGGCCGGAACTGAACTCCACCCTGCAATCGCTCCAGAACATGAACCTCCACCTGAGCGGCTCCCGCTAACCCACCCCCAACCGTCCCTCCAACCGCCCACCAGTTCCCCCGTCCATCGCAACCCCGCCAGAACTCCGCGCCTCGCCCGCCCTCCACCCGGCCACTGCTCCCCTCAACCCACCGCCCAAACCGCGCACCAGCCATCCCGCTCCCGCAGCCCCAGCACCCGCAGCCCCGCCGTCAACTCCGCCACCTGTCCCGCCAGAAAACCGCTCAACAGGAGCGGCGCCCCCAGCCGCCGCAACTCGGGTAATATCTCCCGCATCACGGCCAGATGGATGTTGCACACCACCAGATCCGCACACCCCGCGCGCGCCGCGTCCACCGAACCCTGCCACGCCGCCGCGTGCGCTCGCGCCAACTCCACCGCCGCCGGCTCCACATCGCAAGCCCACACCGTTCCCGCCCCCAGCGCCCGCGCCGCCGCACTCAGAATCCCCGTACCCGTCCCTACGTCCAGCACCCGCTGCCCCGGCCGCAATACCTGCTCAAGCAACTCCAAACACAGCTGCGTCGTCTGGTGCTCCCCGCCGCCAAATACATTCGCCCCGATCATCTCGAGACGCAGTCGCCCCGCCGGCGTCGGGTCTTCCCGCCAGCGCGGGCACAGGAAAAACCGCTCCCCCACCAGCAGCGGCTCCCAATCCTCCCACCAGCTGTGCACCGCCTCGGCCACGGGAGCTATCACGCCCCCGTGCACCGCCACAAACCGTTCCGCCGTCGCCGCCGAAGCGAAGAAGACCTGATAGCCCCCTTCGTCCTCCCACACCCCCTGCATCGGGTACTCGCCCGGCCAGTCGGCCAGCAACTCCTCCCACTCGGCGGCCTTGCGCTGCAATCGTACCGAGTAGCTCACTATTCCCGGTTCAGCGCCTTCACGCGCCAGTACGGCTTCGCCTTCTCGGCCGGATCCATCACAAACGTCTCGCTCGTCTTGGCCGGATCATAGCCCCGCCACAGCCACGTCAGCGCCTCGGGCGCCTGCGCGTTGCCCTGCGCCGTGCTGTGGCCGCCGTTGCCCCAGGTGAACTTGAAGTCGTAATCCTTCATCTTCAGCGAATTGGCCATCTGAATATTCTGCAGCGGCCACGACCCATGGTCATTCTCAAGGTCGTTCGAACTGTCCTGCAGCCAAACCCGGATGTTCTTCCGCGGACTCTTCCGCAGCCAGAACGGATAGATGTTCCCGCCGTCCTTCTGCCCCGGCTTCCACTGAATGCTCGTATACGTCCCGATCCGCGAAAACACCCGCGAGTACCGCTCGGTATCAAACCACGCCACCGTAAACGCGCAGATCGCCCCCGAACTCTCCCCCATAATCGCCCGCGAATACGCATCCTTCCGGATGTTGTACTTCGCCTCGACGTCTTTGATGATCTCCTCGCGCAGGAACCGCGCGTACGTATCATCCACCGTGTCGTACTGAATCGACCGCATCCGCCGCTCGCCAATCATCCCCGGGCTGATCATCACCGTAATCGCCACCGGGATCCGCTTCTGATGCGTCAGATTGTCCAGCGTAATCAGCAGCCGGTTGGCGGCCTCCCGGTTGGCGTAGCCTTGGCCGTCCTGCACGACAAACAGCGCTGCCGCCGTCGCCGCGTTGTACTGCGCCGGCACGTACACCCAATAGTTCGTCACCATCCCGGGATAGACCTTGCTCGTGTGCACAATCTTGTCGGACAGCTTACCCGCCGGCGCCGCCGGATTCTCGTACGAATCGGGTCCGAAAGCGGGGAAGTCGACCGGCGGATTCGTCTGGCCGTCAATCGTGATCGCATACCGGTGGCTCGTGCCCGTCTTGAGCGTCGCGCGCGCCATCCAAAGATCCGATCCCTTCAGCCGCGTAAACTTTGGCCCCGGCGCCTCGTCCAACTCCAGCACCGGCGTGGTCTTGGCCTCGGCGGCGAACAAAAACTCGCCGTTGTAGCCCGTCGCGCCGCGGCCCTGCCGCAGGATCTTCCCGAGCGCCGCCTTGAATTCGGCCGAGTTCGGCGCCTTCTTGGCCTGCGCCAGCAACCCCTGCGCCGGGTCGGCCGCCGTCAGCGTGGCGGCGAGAAACAAAAGGGTAAGTACAGGTTTCATGGTTTCCAAAAATTCTCCGGTTCCGGAATGGCCGCCCCGTCCTTGCGCGGGTCCGAAGCGCCCGATTTCACCTTCGTCTTGCGGTCGAACGCCACCGCCTGCCCGCCGCCCATGCGTGAAGAGTACGCGGCGCGAACATCGATCTGGTGGCCCAGTTTCCGCAGCCGGTCCAACTCCGGGGCAGGGAAGCGGTTCTCAATCTGCACCCCGCAGCCCTCCGGCTCCCGCCGCGTAAACCGCGGCGACTCCATCGCCTCTTGAATATTCATCTTCTGATCCACCAGGTACGACACAAACTGCGCATGCGCCTGCGCCTGGTTGAAGCCGCCCATAATGCCAAACGCCACCCGCGTATCCCCGTGCATCAGAAAGCCCGGGATGATCGTATGCAGCGGCCGCTTGTGCGGCGCGACGCGGTTGACGTGCTGCGGGTCGGCGTCGAACAACCCGCCCCGGTCGTGCAGATGGAAGCCGAACTCGTCGGTCGTAATCCCGGAGCCGAACTTGTTGTAAATCGACTGAATCCACGACACCATGTTCCCGTCCCGGTCCACCACCGCCAGATAAATCGTGTTCTTCAACTTTCCCGGTTCGCCCGCCCGCACATCGCACTGCGCCCGGTTCGGGTCAATCCGCCGGGCCCGCTCGGCGGCGTAAGCCTTCGAGAGCAGCCCGTCCGTTGGAATCGATGCAAACTTCGGATCCGTCACATACCGCCGCAAATCCATCACCGAAAGCTTCTGTGCCTCAATCTTGAAGTGCAGGTCCAACTGCGCGCCCGGCCTGGTTTCGAGGATGTTCAACATCTCGAGCGCCGATACCCCCTGCCCGTTCGGCGGCAGTTCAAACACTCTTGCCCCGCGGTAGGTCGTCGAGATCGGCTCGACAAACTCGCTCTCGTACTCCGTGAAATCGTTGCTCGCCAGCAGCCCGCCCAGCCGCGCCGAAGTCGTCAAAATGTCCGCCGCCAGCGGTCCTTTGTAGAACCCGTCCCTCCCCTGCCGCGCGATAATTTCGTAGGCCCGCGCCAAGCCCGGCGTCTTCCAGATCTCGCCCACCGCCGGCACGCGGCCCGGCCACTTGGCCCCGCTTGTCGCCCAGTCCTCGTGGATGATCTCGGTCACCGGAAAACCGTTGCGCGCATAGTGAATCGCCGGCGCAAACAGTTCGGCCCACGGCAGACGCCCGAACTTCTGATGCATCTTCCACCAGCCGTCCACCGCCCCCGGCACCGTCACCGAATGAATCCCCGTGAATCCGCCTTTCGGTGCCGCCGTCATCCGCGCCGGCGCCCAGCCGCTCGCGTTCAACCCCGTCAGCTTCTCCGTCTGCGCGTCGAAATGGATGGCAAACAGGTCGCCCCCAATGCCGCACATCATCGGCTCTACCACCCCGAGCACGGCGTTGGCCGCAATCGCCGCATCGACGGCCGACCCGCCCCGCCCCAACACCTGCGCCGCCACCTGCGACGCCAGCGTCTGGCTCGTCGCCGCCACGCCTTGCGTCGTCAAAATCATCGACCGCGCCTGCCACCGCTCCTGTCCAAAAGCGGTCACCGCGAAAAAAACAATCAGCAGAAGCGCACAGGCCTCGCAGGCCCGGCACCAACGGGCGAGGAACTCGACCCACCTGCCGGGCCGAAGCGAGTCCGTTGTGCGCGTGTTCAAAAAAAGCGCACAGGCCTCGCAGGCCCGGCACCAACGGGCGAGGAACTCGACCCACCTGCTGGGCCGAA
>JADCJL010000307.1 GCA_020247055.1 Acidobacteriaceae bacterium
CATAGGCCCGCAGGTAGACCTCCTCGTATTTGATGGTCCGCCAGAGCCTTTCCACGAAAACATTGTCCCGCCAGGCCCCTTTGCCATCCATGTTGAATGCCGCCGAGAGCTGACCCGGGTTTGCCACGCAGATTTGACCCGGGTTTTGGGGATGCGGGGTTTTTTGATCCTGTCAGGTGGGCTGTGGTTTCCTTTCGCGATGGGTCTGGGTTGCGGAGCTGTTCCTGAAGCGGAAGCTGTCGTTGCCGGTCTCCAGGATGTGGCAGTGGTGGGTGAGCCGGTCGAGCAGTGCCGTGGTCATCTTGGCATCCCCGAATATCGCTGCCCACTCACTGAAACTGAGGTTGGTGGTGATGATCACGCTTGTCTGCTCGTACAGCTTGCTGAGAAGGTGAAACAGCAGGGCACCCCCCGAGGCGCTGAACGGCAGGTATCCCAATTCGTCGAGGATCAGCAGGTCGGTATGGAGCAGACGGGCGGCAATTTGCCCGCTCCTTCCGGCGGCTTTTTCCTGCTCGAGAGCGTTGACCAGTTCCACCGTGGAGTAGAACCGCACCCGCTTTCGGTGGTGCTCGACCGCCTGGACGCCAAGCGCAGTGGCGACATGGGTCTTTCCAGTGCCTGGCCCGCCGACCAGCACGATGTTGTCGGCCTTCTCCATGAAGGCACCGGCATGCAGTTGGCGCACCAGGCCTTCGTTGATCTGGCTGCTGGCAAAATCAAAACCCGTCAGGTCTTTGTAGGTCGGGAACCGCGCGGCCTTGAGCTGATAGGCGATGGAGCGGACCTCCCGCTCGGCCAACTCGGCCTTCAGCAACTGCGACAGGATGGGGATCGCGCTCTGGAAGGCGGGCGCGCCCTGCTCGGTCAGTTCGGCTGCGGCCTGCGCCATGCCGTGCATCTTGAGGCTGCGCAGCATGATGGTGACGGCGGCAGCCGCCGGATCATGACGCATGGCGACCTCCTTGCTTTGGACGCAGGTCGTCATAGCGGGCGACGTTGGCCCTGGGTTCCTGCGCCAGCACCAGGGCCTGGGGCGCCTCGATCGGCGGGATCTGGGAGGCTGTGCCGTCGGTCAGCCGGTGCAGCAGGTTCAGGATGTGGGTCTTGGTGGACACACCGGCCTGCAGTGCCATCTCCACGGCAACCAGCACAGCCTGTTCATCGTGCTGCAGCACCAGGGACAAGATCTCCACCATCTCCCGGTCACCACCGGGCCTGCCGTGCAGTTGCCGCTGAAGCTGCCGGAATGCCTCCGGCAGTTCGGCGAAGGGCGCGCCGTTGCGTAGGGCACCGGGTTTTCGCTGGATCACGGCCAGATAGTGGCGCCAATCATAGACTGTCCGACCCTGCCCGTGATGCGACCGCTCAATGATCCGCGGGTGCTCGCAAAGGACGGCTCCCTCGGCAACGACCACGATGCGCTCGGGATAGATCCGCAGGCTGACCGGACGATTGGCGAAGGAGGCGGGCACGCTGTAGCGGTTGCGGTCGAAGTGCACGAGGCAGGTTGGTGAGACCCGCTTGGTCTCATCCACGAAGCCGTCGAAGACCCGTCTGACCGGCATGAGGCAGTCCACCTCCTGCCGCCAGACCGCGGCGACGCTGCCGGGTTCGACGCCGTGCGGGATCTCCTCCCACAAGGCGAAGCAGCGCTGCTCCAGCCAGGCGTTCAGCGCCTCCAGACTCTCGACCTCAGGCATGGGCTGCCACAGCCGGTGCCGGGTATCCTGAACGTTTTTCTCGACTTGGCCTTTCTCCCAACCCGATGCCGGATTGCAGAATTCGGGCTCGAACAGATAGTGGCTCGCCATGGCCAGGAAGCGGGCATTGACCTGCCGCTCGCGGCTCGGGCCGATGCGGTCCACGGCGGTGCGCATGTTGTCGTAGATGCCACGCCGCGGCACGCCGCCCAGCACGCGAAATCCATGGTTGTGGGCGTCGAACAGCATCTCGTGCGTCTGCAGGAGGTAGGCTCGCACCAGGAAGGCCCGACTATGGCAGAGCTTGAGGTGGGCGACCTGCAGCTTGGTGCGCTCGCCACCGATGACGGCGTGCTCCTCGCTCCAGTCAAACTGAAACGCCTCGCCCGGGCCGAAGGCCAGCGGCACGAAGACACCGCGGCCGGAGGTCTGTTGCTGGCGCAGCCAGTCATCCCGCCAGGCGCGCACAAAGGCAGCGACGCGCCGGTACGAGCCGTCATACCCCAGCACGGCCAATTCCGCGTGGAACTGCCGGGCCGTACGTTTCTGTTTGCGCGGCCTGCGGGCATCCGTCCGCAGCCAGGCTGCCAGCCGCTCGGCAAAGGGATCGAGCTTGCTGGGGCGATCAGGCGTCCTGAAAACAGGCTCCACCGCCTCGGACCGCAGGTACTTGCGGATGGTGTTCCGCGACAGACCGGTACGGCGCGCGATCGCCCGGATCGACAGGTGCTCCCGGAAATGCCAACGCCGGATAACGCTCAATAAAGCCATGTCCAACACTCCAGCTGCCCCCGCCCAAAGGGCCGAGGCTAGCGTCCGAACATGGGTCAAATCTCAGCAGCAACTTCACCCCAAACCGGGTCACTTCTCAGCGGCATTCAACACTACGTTCAAGCAATTGGGTCGACTCGGTCCGCCCATCGCCAAGTCACCCCCGGAATATTGTTTGGCGCTACCAGGGCGTGGCGCCGCATAACGCAGCAATGGCCAGCCTCCCCCGCAAAGCTATTTCAGGGCGGAGCAGATTTTAGCGTTCAGGCGCCCGTACACGGCACGGCGCATCGCTCTCAAGTCACCACACAGCGCCATAAATGTCTATTTAAGACACCTATTGACATATAGGCAGCGTACCCAATAACTGGGATCAATGGAGAGCGCCTATGCCCAATGTGAACCTTGGTCCCCACTTCGACCGCTTCGTGCAGGAAAAACTGGCGGAAGGCCGCTACCAGAACGCCAGCGAAGTTATCCGCGCAGGACTGCGCCTGCTTGAGGACACAGAAGCGACCAACCTCGAGCGCCGCGCCGTCATACGCGCCGAGCTGGCGGAACGCGCCAATGACGGCCGCCCTACACAGCCCGCAGCCCGTGTCTTCGAAGACCTCCGCGCCCATCACCAAAGCAAGGTGAAGGCCGACACGCATGGCGCTTAGTGTCCGCTTCCACCCTGCGGCACGCACACAGCTTTTCGAGCTTTACGAATACATCGCCGCCGAGACCGGCCGCGACCGTGCAGGCGGCTTCATCGACCGCCTTGAGGCCAGTTGCCTCAGCCTCGGCACGTTCCCCGAGATGGGCCGCAAGGCGGAAGACCTTGGCCCCGATCTTCGCCTGCATCCTTTCGAACGGCGTGCGGTGATCATCTATCGCGTCACGCCTGAGGCCGTTGAGATCCTCGGCATCTATTACGGAGGCCGCAACCTAGCGGCCCTCTCAGAGCCGCCAGCGGGCGAGTAGCAAACCTTTTCCAGGCGGTTGCCGCCGCCGGTTCCAGGCCTCTCCCCTGCCCTGCTGCGTCCGCGTCCG
>JADCJL010000308.1 GCA_020247055.1 Acidobacteriaceae bacterium
ATACTTCCCTTGCAGGGAGAAAAGAGGCTACTCCGCAGCCTTGTCGCGCACGTGTTCATAGGTACCTCTCATTCAATCTCAGGAGGGAGCAATTGTGACTGGCGGTCGTCTTGGATTGTGCCGACCTTCGGCGTGGTTCTGCGGCGCACCAGTTCATGGACAAACCTTACCCGATCACCATTGAAGAACAGAGCCGGATTGAAAAAGTAAGTGCCAACGCCTTGGGTTGCGGCGATGAATTTCTTTTCGAGGAGTTCGTGCAAGGCACGATGAAAAGCCGAGGGAGAGGGGACTTTTTCGCTGCGGTTCTGGAAATGATCTGCGGCGACCTTGTGCGTGAGTACAACACGGTCCGCATTCGGTACGTCTTGTACCTGCAGGAGAAGCACCTTGAAAATTTTCATTGTGCTCGGGGTAAGATTAAAAATTGAATCGATGTGCTGGGTGTAGATTTTTATGAAAGCCTCGCTGTCCACTTCCTGGGTTCGAACGATCTCAGCCGCTGCTGTAATTTCGCCTGTGACAGTGTCCATGATCGCCTGGCGGCGGCTCGAAACGGTTACTCGCTTGGTCCGGGTCTTGATTAAATTATCTACGATGAACGGGTTCTCGCGGTGTCTGACCGCGCTTAACTCTCTTGGCATATCCCAATTTTACCCTCTGTTATGGCAAATCACTCCCATCAAATGGGAGTGATTTGCCAATTATGACTCCGTTTCTGGCAAATCATGCTGGTCTTTAATTCCCAATTTTGAACTTTTTTTTGGCAATTCAAACCGATTTGAATTGCCATTTTTCGGCTCGAATTTGGTAATTCAAAACTATCGATGAATTCCCAGATTAGCTTCTTATTTTGGCAGTTAATTCCCAAAAGACAAGACTTTTTTGGGAATTAACCTTCGCAAAATGTGAATTCAATTCCCACTGGGTGGGAATTCAATTTTGTATAACCTATTGATTTTAATAGAAACACGAGCAATTCCCTTCTTATTCTTATTCTAGGGGGGTTTTTCGGGTCGACGCGGATGGACCCCAATTACCCGCATTTTTGACCCGGAATCGGGGAAAAAATTCGGGTAATTGGGGGGGTGTCAGCCCCCCCCAGGAAGGGCGAATATACCGCCTTCGGCGGACCCTCATTGCCGGGTGGCTAGGCGGCGCGCGCTCGGCGCGCGGCAAAGCACGGCTCCGCCGTGCTCAGCGCTTCCTGGGCGAGATCCGCGCGAGCTCGTCTGCCATCGCCGTGATCACGGCGCGGGCGCGCTCGCAGAACCGAGCGGTGGCCTCGACGACGCGGACGAACGGGAAGTGACCGCCGCTCTCGTACTTAGGCTTTCTGTTCTGGAATCCGGCCAGACGCATTGGGTGGACGAGGCCGGTGATGCGCTCATCGCCGAGCTCGCGGTTGATGGACTTGAACCACTCGTTGACGGCGCGCTCGTCCACATCTGCGCGAGCAACTTTCACGACGGCCTGGTGGTTGCCGGGCGAGGTCTCAATTACCAGCGCGGGGTTGTAACCAGCGCGCTTCAGCGCAGCCAGGTCGTCTGCCCTTAGGTCATCAACGAGCGCGTGGTGCGTCGTTGTGTCGATAGGCGTCACGTACACGTTTCCGCCGCGCGCGTTCTCTGCCGTGAGGCGAGGAATTAAGCCGATAATTTCGTTACGATACCAGAACTGTTCAGGTTTTCCCTCTGCTTGCTTGCCGAGGTTCTGCCCGACCTTTTTCCCGTCGATCTCCTTCATGAGAGTGATGCGGTATGCGGGCGCTGCCAGCGCGTCGAGCTGCTGCGTGATGGCGCGCGCCTTGATCTGCTCTGCCTTCGTCAGCACGTGCGCAGGCGGCGAGTCTGCTAGCGCAGCGCGCGTGGCATCGGCGGCGGCGGCCGCGGCGGCGTCGGCGCCGAAGGCGTTGTGCAACCAAGCGACAGCCTGGCTGTACTCGAGGCCGCCGAGCCGCTTGACCAAGTCGATCGCGTTCTCGCGCCGGGGGATCTCGCCAGCCCAGCCGAGCGCGGCCGCGACCTGGTTCACCGGGACGCCGCGGAGCCGCGCCACCTCTGCGCGGTCGATCTGGCGACGCTCGGCCGACGACGCCAAGTCGGCGCGCAGCCTGGCCGCGATGCTGCGCTCCTGGCTGAGCGCGCTCCGCAGGAAGTCACCGGCGCGCCGCTCGGCCTCGTAGAGCGCCCCCTTGGCGGCAGCGGCAGCGACCGGCTGGAGGCGCTTGCGGGTCTTCCGGGCTTCACCCTCCTGCCAGCGCTGTATCCGCTCATTGCGGGCTGTACGGCCCTCCAGGAGGCGGCCAGGGGGGGGAGGGGAGGGGGAGAGGTCGGGGAGGTCCGGGGAGGCCGCCAGGGCGCTGTAGTACGCCCGCAGGGTCGTGTGGCGGGCTTTGGACCCCTTCACCCGTGGTCCCACCCCATGCGCGCCCATCCGGGCCTCCCAGGCGTCCTGCAGCGCGGTGAGGCGGGTAGGGTTAAACAGGTCCTTCCCACTGAGCCTGAACCCGCCATCCGGTTTCTGGTGGAGCGGAACGACGACGGCCTGCAAGTGCGGGGTCGACTCGTCCAAGTGCAGCACGGCGGCGACCAAGCGTCCGCCGAACTGCTCGCGCAGGAAGCTCAGGGCCTCGCGCTTGAACGTGGCCAGGCGCTTCGCGTCCCACGTGCCCGCTGCGTCGGGTGCATCGGGACGGAACCAGGACGGCGAGACGGAGAGAAGAACGTCGTTTGCAATTGTCGCATCGCTACGCAATCGCGTGATGCGTGCCCGGGCAAGCTTGCTGTTGATCGCAGCAGCGATGTCCGGGCCGCCTACTAACCACTCGTTCAGCTTGGTGCGGCGCGGATCTGCGTTCGGCGTCATGCGGGTGCGTGCCAGGTGGCCGGAAACCGACTGAGGCGTGCGCGCGCCGTTGCGCTTCATCTTCCCAACTCTGAAAATGGGCGCGGCGCTCATTACACGAACAGGAACGCGGAGCGTTCCCCCTTCCGCGTGCGGAGCGCGCGCCGCCTAGCCACCCGGCAATGAGGGGCCGCGAAGCGGCATAAAGCCCCGCAGGGCTCACACTTTGCGGAGCAAAGTATAGTGAGTATACTTCCCTTGCAGGGAGAAAAGAGGCTACTCCGCAGCCTTGTCGCGCACGTGTTCATAGGTACCTCTCATTCAATCTCAGGAGGGAGCAATTGTGACTGGCGGTCGTCTTGGATTGTGCCGACCTTCGGCGTGGTTCTG
>JADCJL010000309.1 GCA_020247055.1 Acidobacteriaceae bacterium
AGGCGGCCCGGGGCAGCCGCGGGATTTCGAGGCGGCCTTGGCTGATTTTCCGATTGTCGCGGCGGGCGATGATTTTCACTAACTCTTTGTTATTGAGGAGGTTATCGACCCATTCGGGCACCTGGTAGCTGGGTTCGCTTTGGGCGCGGGCGGCATGCTGGACGGCCTCGTCGACGATGACCGTGGACGGGATGTCCGGCTCGTCGGGCTGCATTTCGAGAGCGACGCTGACCGGTTCGGGCGGCACCATGGGGGTATCGCGCCGCAGGGTGCGGAAGACTTTGTGGTAGTGGAGGACGGAGATTTCGTGGGACCGGCGGTCTCGATTGAGGGCGCGGCTGACTTTGTCGTTGACGATGCCGGCCTGGTAGGCGCTGACTTCGCATTCTATATCGTTCATGCGGGGATAGCGTTCGAGGATCTGGTCCTGGCCGATCTGGCGCCGGGCTTCCTGGATCCGTTCGAGCCGTTGGAGTTCGAACTGATGGAAGGCGATGTGGCGGATGGCTTCAAGTTCAGCCTCGGACTGGGGCTGCAGGTGGCGCGTGTTGATTTGGAGGAGGCGGCGATAGACGGCTTTGTCCTCGACGGTGAGGGTTTGCATGCAGGGGGGTAGGTCGGCCTCGAGTTTACCGAGGTTTTCGCCGGTGACGATGGAGTTGAGCGAGCTGATGTATTTGCCGGTGGGAGTTTTTGGTCCGCGGCTTTTGGCGCCGTTGGCCCGCGCGACGGCGGCGCGATGGGCTTTTTGCTCTTCGGTGAGCGGTGGTTTTTCCATGGTTTGCCTCGTGTTTTGCCTCGTTTTTTGCTGGGGAAACGGGAAAAGGCGCCGTTTACGGCAATCGCGGAAGCGATTGCGGCAACGAGCGCCTTTTCCGATTTGAAGGTAGCACAGGGGGCAAGCGAAACCGGGAGGTGGCGGGGTGGGCGGCGGGGGGAGTGTGTTTAGAATGAATGGGTTACGGACGAAAGAAATATTTGCAAGGGTCGTGAACGCATAAGAGCGCGGCTTTGAGTTGGGGCTGTATGATAGCCCCAACTCAGCGCAAAGGAGGCGCTACAGCCATGGAGTCTTTCGACTGTATCGGATGCGATGTCCACAAGGACTACTCCGTTTTCCGGATGTTCGATGCCCACCGCAAAGTGGGTCCACCGATTCGCATCCGGCACGAGAACGGCAAACATCAGCGCCAATGAGGTGAAGGTGCAAACGTTCAATCGGTTCCGGGCGTTTCGGGACCAGATGCTGAATATTCCGGACCGGGTCGCCGACGAGTTGGCGGGGATATCAGACGCCCACGAAATCTTCCGGATCCTGACCGACGAGATCAAATCGGTGTTGAATGATCATGCCAGTCAAGCCGATCTGTAACCGCGGCTTCGGATCTGCCGCCGCCGGTACTGGACTATGACTGGCTAGTCAACTACGCAAAATGCGGAGACGTCTTATTGTTGTTCCCAAAGCAAACAGAATTCAGCCGGGGTGATTTCGACATCGCGAAGAATTCCTCGCAAAGTTCCAGCACGCAGGGTCGCCGCCCCATGCACTCGGACGGTCGTACGGAGCGCTTCCTTAACAAGGACATGATGACTTCCGCGAATACGCGCCACGCGATAACCCTGCCAAGCTAGAAACCGAATCATCTCCGCGCCTGTAGGCCGCGGCAATTTAGGCATGCGCAGGGTCGGCGAACTCGAAATCGAGAGGGCGTAATGAACTCGGCGCGTTCACGCGGGCAAGCGCATCCTCAAGTCCAAATTCTTCAACGTAAGCAAACAGCGCCTCTCGCAAATCGGCGATGGCCTCTTCCTCCGTCGCTCCTTCACCGTATGCGGGAATATCAGGAACTCGGGCTGTGAAACCACCCTGTTTAGTGTCTGGAATCAACTCAACTGTGAGCCGGTGCATCGATCATCATCCTAGCACTTCGATCCAGATACAAACCCGCAACTCGTCCTCATCGCACCGGGCCCAGGCAGCAGTTTTTCTCATCGCGCATCGGTGATGCGTTAGCAGTACTGTTTTTCTCTGATCACCTGCGCCAGGCACATGTTCTGCTCATGCCGGTTTTGGATCCGTTAGAAGAACCATTTTTCGCCCTTGGCCATTGCCAGGCAGCTCCGCGTTGGCCCAGATCCGGAGGCCAGCCATGGAGCTACCGAGCCCTCCAGTCGCGAGTTCCGCGCCGAACCTAAAACATAGTCCACCCGGTTGCTTTCACACCAGCTCATCAACGCATCGCGGCAGGAGCCGGAGTCTCCGCGGAGGATCACCTGCACCTTCGGCCAAGCTTGCCGGATCTGCGCCACGAGGCGTTGGACCTCCTCAACACAGCCGGCGGCGGCGTCCTGATGGGCGGGCCGGAGGCGGGCACACAGTACGTGCTCGCTGCAGAAGATGTAGAGCGGCAGGTAGCAACAGCCGTGATAGTAGCCGTGGAAGTAGCCGTGGAAGAACCGCTGTTCCTGGTGGCCGGGGAGGGGCAGATCGGTGGCATCGAGATCGAGTACGGTCTGCCGGGGTGGTGGTGGGAAGGCTTCAAGAAACAGGTCGACCAGGAGCCGATCGCGTCCGGGTCGCTGTCGATCTTTTGGTCGCGAGTCGGTTCGGCGGTGCTCAGTTCGAGGCGATTCAGGGTGCTTTTGCCGGCCAGGGGTTGTTGGGTTTGGCGTTTGCCGGCGGGGAGGCCGAGGAGGGGATCGTGGCGCACTTGGTCGTGATCGTTGAGAGCTTCATAGCCGAGGGCGGGGCCGTAGATGCCTTGGGCGAGCAACTGACCGACGGGTGTTGGACGTAGCGGGGGTCGCGGTGATCGTGGAAGCAGGCGGCGAGGCGGGGCAGGAGGTTGAGTTGCCATGCCCAATCACGAGAGGGAGGAGCCCCTTCGCTTTCGGCATTGCCACAGTTCGGAATGCAACGCCCTGTTTACGATCTGCCCGTGTTGTGATCGCGGCCAACGCTATTGTGGGTCTGCTTGCCGACAGCGCGCTCGTCGCGCACAAGTGGCCGCTGCCGGGCGGCGTGATCAAGCGTCAGACGCAAGAATGGCAGCTCACCGTCTTTTTAGCGCAATGTGCTCCGTAAGAAGTTCGGCGATGACCTCGTCTTTCTGGCGGAGTCTACTTTCCAGTTTCTGAATACGTTCCTGCTCTTTGTTGCGCTCGGAAACGCGTTTGGATGCCAACGCCGCGCTGCCGTTGGCGAATCACTGTTCCTGGCAGGCATGGAACTGCGATGGCGACAGGCTGGCCTCCTGGCAGATCTTGGAAATGGCCTGCTTCTCAATCAGATGAAGCCGCAGCAATCTGATCTTGTGGTCCGCGCTCCAGTGCCGTCTTTCTTGCTTCAAGGTCTCGCTCCAAAGACCTCTTCGACCACATTCGTTCAGCCTTAAAGCAAGTCCTCCGGTTGCATCTGAGGCACAACAGGTCGATACTACCAGCTGGCAGGTTTCGTTTATCCAGCCAAATATTTCCTCAATTGGGAGAAGCTCAAAATGGATGCCTTCATAGGTATGCTGTCGGTTACGGGGTTCAATTTCGCGCCCCGAGGCTGGGCATTTTGCCACGGTCAGATGCTGAACATCAGTGAACATAGTGCCCTGTTTGCGTTGCTTGGCACCACGTACGGTGGCAACGGTCAGACGACTTTTGCTCTCCCCGACCTTCGTGGACGGGCGGCTATTGGGTTCGGACAGGGGCCGGGTCTCCAGCAGTATGAATTGGGACAGCTCGGTGGGAGCGAGAAGGTGACGCTGAACCCAAACCAGATTCCTGCACACAATCACAACGCGCCAACCGCTGCCACCGCCGCCAAGGCTCCCTCGGGCAACCTTCTTGCCACCGGGCCCCTTTCGCCTGACCAGCCGCACGGCAGCGTCACCACTTCCATAACCGGCGGTGGCCAGCCGCACGACAATATGCCCCCGTACCTGGCGCTGAACTGGATTATTTGCCTGGAGGGAATCTTCCCGTCGCGCTCGTAAGAACGAGTATACGGAGACGTTATTATGGATGCTTTCATCGGTCAAATTGTCCCTGTCGCCTTCAATTTTGAACCCCAGGGCTGGTACCTTTGCAGGGGGCAGATCATGTCCATTAGCTCAAACACTGCGCTTTTTTCCCTCCTTGGTACCACCTATGGTGGGAATGGCCAAACAACCTTCGCTCTGCCGGACCTTCGAGGGCGGGTTCCGATTTCCTACGGCGCGGGTCCTGGACTGACTGGCCGTAACCATGGCGAACGGGGCGGGTCAGAAACCGTTACGTTGACGACAAAAGAGTTGCCTGCGCATACACACACTCTGGAGGCCGGCCGGTTGGATCCCGATGCGGATTTTGCCGCATCAGAGGGAATCTCGCTCCCATCTGGTCTGATCGGTGGTGCCGAGGCCGCCTCGGCAACCGGTTCTACGCCCGTGGGAGGTGGCATTGGTCACCCCAATACTCCTCCGTACCTGGCGGTGAACTGGATTATCTGCGCCCAGGGGATTTACCCGCCGCGCAGCTAGGAGACGTTTGGTCGGCACGACTGCCAGTATCGCGCCCGCCCGGAGCGATACTGGCAATTCCTTTTTTGAGTTATCTTCGATGATTACCCGCCGCCCTGTTGAACCTTCTGATGAGGCCTTTCTCCGGTCACTGCACGAGGCGGTCCAGCCTGTAGGGTTGCCGGCCCCTTTGGCTCAAATGCAGTACCGTGCCGAAAAGGCCGGGTACATGGCGAGCTATGGGGAGTGCGGGCACGAAATCATTGAGCAGGACGGGGAGGCCATCGGACGCTGGTGGGTTCATTCAACGGACCTGAAAATCCGGCTCGTTGATATCCGCATTGCTCCCAAGGCGCAGCGGCGTGGCGTGGGCACCGAACTCCTGCGCGAACTGCAGGGCGGCGCGACCCGTCCCATTCTGCTATCTGTTGCGATCGATAACCAGTTGGCCAGGCAGCTGTATGGCCGGTTGGGCTTCGTTCAAATCGACCAAACAGGAATGCACATACACATGGAGTGGCGACCCGTGGTAATGGAGGCGGTTGCCGGCGGGCGCTAGCCCCAATACTGTTCATTTCACTGCCTCTGCTCCGAATTTGCGGCACGATCCGCTGAGTAGGGTGCCGTTTGCGGGGCCGCAAAGGGTAGGTGCTCATTTCTCGCTTCACGCCGCGCGGGTTGATCCGGTTGCGGCTCGACACGCACCGTTCCTGTAAGATCTCGCCCAGGATAGCCTTATGGAAGGTTTTTCTCAGCCGAGGGGGGAATAGCTGCAGAGAGCGCCATGCGGCGTTGGACGACGCGAACAGAGTGAGGCTTCGGTCTGTGCGCTTTTTTTGAACCGCGCACAACGGCCTCGCTTCGGTCTGTGCGCTTGGTGGAGGCGGCCAATACGGTGGCCGCGCGCCGGGGCAAGTGGGGGGAGAAGTATCCTCACGCGGTAGGATTTTACCAGCGGGTGAAGGCGACGACGAAGTTGTCGGGCAAAGCCAAGGCGGCGATGGCCCGGCACCTGGCGGAGGCGGCCTGGTGGGTTCTGACGCGAAAACAAGATTACCGCGAGCCGACGTCAGCTCGGGTAATTTCGTCCAATAACGGGTAAGCGCGATTGTCGTTCTCGCCTTGAAAAGGCCGTTTTTGTGAATGCGAAACCCGTGACGAAAGAATGCTCCTGCTGAAGTTTTGGCGAATCGGTGACTTATCGGACGGAAGACCGCAGTCCGGAGCGCAGAGGGACGAAGGTTGTCCGCAAAGGAAGGTGAACCGGAAGCAAATTCAGACGGGGCTCTGCCCCGGACCCCGGCGTTTGGCGC
>JADCJL010000031.1 GCA_020247055.1 Acidobacteriaceae bacterium
AACTGCCCGGCTAGCGCCAACCCCACCGCCACCCGCTCCCGCAGCAGCGCCGTCCGCCCGTAACGCAGCGGCAGATGGCCCGCCCGCTCCTCAAACAGCTCGTAGTTTTTCAAATTGCCAGCGAACAGAATTTCGGCGTCCGGATACACCGCCGCCGCCGCGGCCAGAAACGGGCTGACGACGGCCACATCGGCTCCCAGCGTCACCCGCGAAAGCACCACCACGCGCCGCGGCTTCTCCGTCGGCGTTCCCAACGCGCGGTGCCGCCGTAGCAGCGCCTCGGCCTTTAGTTCCGGCGCCACGCGTTCGAGCAGCCGGGCGAAGGTATCGAGATACGCCTCGGCCAGCCGCGGCTCAAACGAGTCTGACAGCGGCTCAATCAACTCGCCGAACAGGGCGCGCGTCCCAGACTCGGCCTCCGCCTCGGCGGCCAGCGCGTCGATCACCGCGTCCGGGACGCGCTCGCCCCGGACGCAGTGCTCCCAGGCCCTAAGCGGAGTACTTCCCAACCAACAGCTCCAGCTTCTTCTTGGTCGCCTCCGGCCAGACGCTCCGGTCGGTGATGATGGCGTTCTTCAGCGCCGAATGGCACTTGCAGGTCACCGCGGCCGGCATCGCGGCCACCGCCTCAGCCACCAGCTTGGCGGCGTTGTCGGCGTTCTGGTGCAGCACTTTGATGATGTCGTCCACCGTTACATGGTCGTGCTCTTCGTGCCAGCAGTCATAGTCGGTCACCATGGCGACGGTCGTGTAGCAGATCTCAGCTTCGCGGGCCAGCTTGGCCTCCTGCAGGTTGGTCATGCCGATGACGTCCATGCCCCACGAGCGGTAGACGTTGCTCTCGGCCTTGGTCGAGAACGCCGGACCCTCCATGCAAAGGTACGTGCCGCCGAGCTTGGCCGTGATGCCCGCCCGCTGCGCCGCCCCGTGCACCACCTGCGCCAGTTCCTCGCAAACCGGGTGGCCAAACGAGATGTGAGCCACAATCCCTTCGCCGAAGAAGGTCGAGATGCGGCCCCGCGTCCGGTCGAAGAACTGATCCGGGATGACGAACTCCGTCGGATGGTGCTCCTCCTTCATCGACCCCACCGCGCTCAACGAGATGATGTGATCGACGCCCAGCATCTTCATGCCGAAGATGTTGGCGCGGTAGTTCAACTCCGAGGGCGTGAGCCGGTGGCCCCGCCCGTGGCGCGGCAGAAACGCCACGTCCCGGCCGCCGAGCCTGCCGACGATATAGGCATCCGACGGATCGCCGAACGGCGTCTCCAACCGGACCTCCTGCTTCTCTGTAAAGCCGGGCATGTTATAAAGCCCGCTTCCTCCGATGATTCCGATCTGTGCTCGCAAGAATGCTCCCGATTTAAACGATTTCTTCTTTTACCGGATCCCACCGCAGCGTACGTCCCTGCCGGTAGCTTTCCACCGCCATCCGGCAGGCGATCGAGATGCGGTAGCCCAACTCCACCGGGCAGGCCGGTTCGGCCAACCCGCGCACGGCGTCAAAAAAGTTCAGCATGTGTGCGTTGGGCGTGGTCTTGGTCAGGCCGATCATCTCTTTGGCCTGCGGCCGGTTCACCTTCTC
Source organism: Acidobacteriaceae bacterium (assembly GCA_020247055.1). GTDB lineage: Bacteria > Acidobacteriota > Terriglobia > Bryobacterales > Bryobacteraceae. The sequence goes on from JADCJL010000031.1 coordinate 1,586, forward strand.
GGGCAGGTAGCGGATTTGCTGGGCGCGCCGGATGGAGCCGTCCGTACCAAGGACGTCTTCGGCGAACCCGCGCTGCCCGTTGCCGAAGCCGGACACCCAGCTGAACAGCATCTCCTCGGGGTGCTCCATGGTCACCGTCATCGTGTCCGGCACCTCGCGGCCATCCTTCCAGAGGTAGATGCCGCCGGTCATCGTCACCGCCGAGGGGATCTGCAGGTTGAGCACCTTGTACCAGATCGACAGCTGGTGGCACATGTTCTCATAGACGTTGCCGCCTGAGTAATCCCAATAAAACCGCCAGTTCACGTAGCGGTTGGCGTCGAAGTCGCGCTTGGGCCCTTCGCCCTGAAACTGGTTCCAGAGAATGTTCTCCGGCGTCATGTCGGGATAGGTCGGCCGCGACCACTGCGGCTTGCCGTGCGGCGTGTTGCGGAACATGTCGGCGGCGATCATGGTGATCTTGCCGAGCGCGTTCTGCCCGAGCCAGGTTTTCGCGTCCTCCACCATGCCGGTGGAAACGTGTTGGTGGCCGATGGTGACGGCCAGCTTTTTATGCTTTTCGTGCGCGGCCCGCATCCGCTTGGCGTGGTCTACCGTGAACGCCATCGTCTTTTCCTGGTAGACGTGTTTGCCGGCGTCGAGCGCCGCCGTGAAGTGCTCGCAGTGCAGATGCTGCGGCGTGGCGATCAGCACGGCATCGACGTTCTTGTCTTCGAGCAGATAGCGGTAGTCGAGATAGGTCTTGGCCGTGGGGACCAGCTTCTTGCCCGCCTCAAGGCGCGCGGTGTAGATATCGGCGAAGGCCGTCATCTCCACGTTGGGCGCCGCCATCGCCGCGTGGACGATCTCCATGCCGCGGGCGCCCGCGCCGATAATGCCCACGCGGATGCGGTCGTTGGCGCCGAGCACCGAGACGCCGCTCGCCAGGCCCGTGGCTACTTTGCTGAGAAAATTACGTCGGGAATCCATAACAACCTCACGATTCTACCATCGCCTCCCGCAGCGTCCGCTTCATGACCGCTTCGTCCGGCGCAACGCCCGTCCACATCGTGAAGCCGATGACGCCCTGGTAAACGAGCATCGTCAACCCGTCGAGCGTCTTTAGGCCCCGCGCCTGCGCCGCGGCCAGAAACTTCGTCACCGGCGGGTTGAAGACCGCGTCGGCCACCAGACACCGTGCCCGCGTCAGGTCCACATCGGGCATCCAGTCCACGTTCGGGTAGAGCCCCAGCGAGGTGGCGTTGACGAGCAGGTCCGTTTCCGGCTCTACCGTGTACTGCACCCGCCAGGGGACGAAGCGGATGGGCCCGTGCGGCTTCAGATCCTCCACCATCGGTGCGGCGCGCTCCACAGACCGGTTGACGACGATCAGCTCCGCCACCCCGGCCAGCAGCAGCTCGGTGGCAATCGCCCGCGCCGCGCCGCCCGCGCCCAGCAGCACTACGCGTTTGCCCCGCGGGTCCATGCCGGCGTCGTGCGTCAGCCCCCGCAAAAACCCTTTGCCGTCGGTGTTCTCGCCGATGAACCGGTCGCCTTGGCGGCGTACGGTGTTGACGGCGCCGATGATGCGGGCCTCCTTCGATAACTCGTCAAGAAGCGGCAGCACGGCCACTTTGTGGGGAATCGTGCAGTTGAAGCCGCGGAAGCCCATGGCGCGCGCTCCGCGCACCGCATCGACCAGACCTCCCGGGGCCACCTCAATCGTCAGGTACCGCCAAGGCAGTCCTGCTGCGGCGAAGGCCGCTTCCTGCATCACGCCGGTGGGGTTCTCCGCCACCGGCTGGCCGAAACAGGCCACCAGTTCTGCTTTAAAGTTCATGAGCTTATTGGTTGGGCGGCGTCTCCTGCGTCGCCGTGGCGGGCAGCGGCTCCGGGGTGTCGAAGGTAATGGTCGTGTCGGCGCCGAACTTGCGGTACATCCGGAACTCCACTTCGTTCTTTACCAGATGCTTGCCCTCGCGCATCTTTACTTCCGCCTTCAGCGGCAGCATGAAGCCCCGGCCGTTGATCTCGGTCATGTCGTAGTCGAGCGTCGTGTGGGCCTCCTGCACGGGGAAGTCCGGCGGAATGTCGGCTTCGAGCGTAATCCGCGTCACCTGCAGCGTATCGCGCTCGACAAAGACGAGGCCCCGGTAGCCGGGCGTCACCTGCAGGCGGTCCTGATAGTTGATCGTCCAGCGCGAATTGGGCTGCGCGACAAAGTATTGGAACACATGGTTCCGCTTGCCGCGCAGGGTGGCCCAGCGCAGCCAGTCGAAGCGGGCGGCGGTGTTAGAGTCAAACAGCTCCCGCATCATCGAGCCGAACTCGCCCGAGGAGGTCGCCCCGCCCAGCCGCTGCATCGGGGTATCAACGCTGCGTCCGTTGACGCTGACGACTTTGTAATCTTCCTTCTGGTCGAAGTAACTGAGCCGGGCGTTGATGATATCCTGCTGGCCGTAGAAGCCGAGGCCGGAGGGGTCGGCGTAGCGGCGGGTCACCTGCATGCAGAGAAAGTCGGGCAGCCCCTTCGAATAGCCCATGGCGTAGGCCCGCGCCTCGTCGATCACGCGTTTCTGCTCTTCGGCCGAGGGCGGGGGAATCACCGGCGCGGCGGCCTTGACCGGGGCGGGCGCGGCGGCGGGCAGCTCCTTGGTCGCCAGCATCAGGTCCCGCAGCACCTCCACCGTCAACGGACCGGCGCCCATGGCGATGAACTCTTCAAACTGCCGCGGTTCCAGCCGGTTGGTGAGCTTGGTCTTCTTCAGATAGCCGGCCACGGCCTTATCCGGCTGGTGCAAATCGACCGACGACTTGAGAAAGCCGCGCAGCTGTTCCACCGACATCCGCGTCTGGGCGGCCAGGCTAAGCGCGATCAGGAAGACAACAAGAGCCCGCATGTTACTTCTGACGCTTCCGTCCCGGTTTCTGTTGCGGAATTGCGGCCGGCAGCACGGCATCGATCGCCGCCTGCGCAAGCGGCGCCATGATGCGGTAGCCGGCGGCGTTGGGATGGAGCCCGTCGTCGGCCAGTTCGGCCTTCAAAAAGCCGCTGGGGTCCACCATGGCGTCGTAGTAGTTGAGGTAGGTGAAGCCGCGCTGTTTGGCAAAGGTCGCCATCCAGGCGTTCAACTGCCGGATGACGGCCGGGGGGCGCGTCCCGGTCATGGCGAAGCGCGGGTTCTTGTCCTTGTGGTAGTCGCTCACGGGCAGGATGCTGGCGAGGATCACCTTGATCTTATGAAACTCGCACAGGTCGGCGATCATGGTCAGGTTGTTCTCGATTGTTTCGACGGGCACGCCCCGGGCGATGTCGTTGGTGCCGGCGAGAATCAGCATGGCCTGCGGCTTGTGGGCGATGACATCGGCCTGCATGCGGCCGAGCATCTCGCCGGTGATCTGGCCGCTGATGCCGCGGTTGACGAAGTCCATGCCGGGGAAGTACTCGTTGAGCCGCCAGCCGTCGGTGATGGAGTCGCCGTGGAAGACGACGCGGCGCGCGGTGGGGGGCGGGACGGTGCGGTTGGCTTCGGCGTAGCGGCGCAGGTTATCGCGGTCGCTGCCGCGGAGTTGCGCTTCCGTGGTTTCGAGCAGCGCGAGGAAGTGGGCGTCGAGCCGGGCGACGGCGTCGCGCAGTTCGGCGGTTTGCTTGCGGGCCTCTTCGGGGTAGGGAAACGGCTTGCGGATGCTGTCGGCGACGGCAAGGTAGCCGCGCGTCTCGGCGAGCAGCCCCTGCGAAATGGTGAGCGTCAGCCGGTTGGCCATCCGCGCGTTGCGCTGCAACTGCTTCAGGTTTTCGAGCATCGGCGCCGAGGAACGCGCCAGGCCAGGCGCGGAGAGCGAGGTCGCCTCGGTCAGTTGCACGATGCGCTCGGTCAAAGCAAGGCCGTCGGGCCCGTTCAGAGTTCCGTTTGTCTGGGCCCACGCCACCGTGCTCAGGCACAGGGCCAGCCATTTCGAGTTCATGGCTCTACTTTATCTAATTGAAAGGTCACCGTTCCGATGTGGAATTTCATGCGGACCTGAATCTGGACGGGCAGGCGGCGGGCGTCGTCGGTAAGCCAGACAAACAGGCGCGCGCTGCGTTTATAAATCACATCGTTGAACAGAAAGGCTTCGTAGCGCGTTGTTGCGAATTGGCCGGCCGGGGTGCGGATGTTCTCTTTGTCCTGCATCTGCACGCGGGCCTGGGCGAACTTCTTGCCGTCGCTCAACGGGATACGCATTTCGCGCTCTCCCTCCGGAGGGTGCCGGCGCAGCACCATCAGCGCACCCAGAATGTCATGGACGCAGGCGGGGACGTCCAACTCGCGTTCGAGCGCGACTTCATTCTTCACAAGGTCCCGTTCGACGTACTTCGAACGCGTCCCGCTCCAGACCACTTTCGTGTCGCGCCGCTTTTTGCCCTCTTCGGCTTCGAGACGGGAGGACTGCGCGCACAGCTGTTCGTTGAGCGTCACGGTGTAGTTGTCGTTGACCTTGAACAGCCGCGAGACGAGGCCGGCCGAGTGCAGGTGGAGTTGGAGAAAACCGCCGGCGGGGGTGAGGTTGTTGGTGAGAACTACGGCCCCCGCGTTGACCATCCGCCACTCGACGCTGTAGGTGAGCTTCTCGGCTGGCGCAGGGGCCGGCGCCGGGTTCTGGGCGGCCAGCGGCAGAAGCGCGAGGACTAGGGCGAGCAAACACTTCATCGAACCCCTGAGTGTGGCAAACTCTCATGCTACGCTGCAAGCTTGGTGCTGCGAATTCTCCTGGCGCTGCTTTTGGCGGCAGCCGCCTATCTGTACTGGGATGCCCGGGTTCCCGGGGTTCCGCTGACGGCCTGGCAAATTGACCGCTTCCTCGATCCGGCGCAGCCGCGGCACCGGATCGAAGCCGCCCTGCGCCAACGCAACGGTCCCCACCCTGGCCTGGATCGCCTGCGCGAGCACCCGGAGGCCGCGGTGCGGGCGGAGGTGGCTCGTCTGGCGCCGGTGGCAGGGCAACTGGAAGACCGCTCGCCGTGGGTTCGTTTCCGGGCGGCGCTGGCGCTCGAGCGAAGCGAACCCACGGCCGTCCGCCCCGTGCTGCTGGCGGCGCTGCGGGCGGCGGCCGTCTTTGCGGCGGATTCCGGTGCCGTCGAGTGGCGGCTGGCCGAGGGCGCCAGCCTTGGGATGGGCGAGGAGTTGGGCACGATTGACGGGCGGCCGTTTGCCTGTCCGGTGCCGGGGCGGCTGGCGCGGCGCTTTGTGGTGGTGGGCCAGCCGGTGCGGCCCGGCCAGCGACTGGCCGATGTCGTGCTGGCGGACGAGTGGCAGGTGGCGGCGCTTGCAGCGTTGGGCCGGGTGGGGCTGCCGGTGGACGTGGATGAGATCCGGCAGTTCGGTGGGGAAAAGTTTCCTTCGCGGGTACGGCAGGCCGCGGCCGGGGCCGTCGGGGCGATTCAGGCCCGGCCCCGGCGCCGGCCGTAACTCCCGAGAGTGTGGTAGCCTCTTGGCCATCATGATGAGACCTCGCATCCTGGCCGCTCTGCTGGCCACCACGCTTCTTTTCCTGGCTTATTCGCAGGTGCCGAATCATGATGCCTTCCGCCAGCGGTCGCTGGCGGCCGAAAAGGCCGGCTTGGCCGAAGCCTTCCGCGGGGTCACCACCAAAGGGACCGTGGAGCCGGGGCTGTTTGGCCTGCGGTCGACGGGCGTTTCGACCGAACCGGCCCGCCGTGGCGCGGCCGCCTTCCTCGCCGCCCTGACTCCGGAGCAGCGGGCGAAAACGCTCTTCCCGGTCGACGACGTCGAATGGCGCAAATGGATGAACCAGGATTTCTATGTTCGCCAGGGCGTGAGCTTCCTCGAGATGACCCCGGCGCAGCGCGAGGCAGCCTATGGCCTGCTGCGCGGCGCTCTTAGCGCCAAGGGGCTCAAGCTCTCGCAGGACATCATGAAGCTCAACGAGACCCTCGGCGAGTTGAACGACAACAACTTTGTCCGCTACGGCGAGGGGCGCTACTGGCTGACGGTGATGGGCGAACCGTCGAAGGACAAGCCCTGGGGCTGGCAGCTTGACGGCCATCATCTGATCCTCAACTACTTCGTGCTGGGCGATCAGGTGGTGATGACGCCGACGTTTCTCGGCTCGGAGCCGGTGATCGCCACCTCCGGTAAGTACAAGGGCACGGCGATTCTGCAGGATGAACAGGCGCGCGGGCTGCGCATGGTGAACGCGCTGACCGCCGAGCAGAAGCAGAAAGCGATTCTCGAATCGGCCAAGACGAAGAACTACAACCTGGCTGAGGCTTTCAAGGACAACCTCGTGCTCGACTACGCCGGGCTGGCCGCCGCGGCCATGACGGCGGCGCAGAAAAAGGAGTTACTGGGCCTTGTGGATGCCTATGTTTCGAACATGGACGCTGGCCACGCCAAAGTGAAGATGGACGAGGTAAAGAAGCATCTCGACCGGACTTACTTCGCCTGGATCGGGGGCACGGAGGAGCGAAGCGTTTACTACTACCGCGTGCACAGCCCGGTGATTCTGATCGAGTTCGACCATCAGCTGCCGGTGGGTTTGCGCCATCTGTCGAAGGCGCCCAATCTGCCCGACCACGAACATATCCATACCGTCATCCGCACCCCGAACGGCAACGATTACGGCAAGGATCTGCTGCGCCAGCACTACGCCCGGTCGCGGCACTAACGAAAAAAAGGGACGGAGCCGAAGCCCCGTCCCGATTGAGTGGTGTTTGGGAGTTCTTTAGAATTCGTACCGAAGGGCCAACTGCACCACCCGGGGCGACATCGCGCTCTGGAACTGGCCGAAGGTAGCCGGCGAGGTCAGCGAGAGGCTCGGGTTGAAGAAGTTGACGTTGTTGAAGGCGTTGAAGGCCTCGACGCGGAACTGCAGCGAGTGACCTTCAAAGGGTAGGAAGAAGCGCTTCGCCATGTTGATGTCGAAGTTCGTCATGCCGCCGAGCCGGAGGATCGCCCGCGTGCCGGTCGTGCCAGGGTACTGGCCGACGTAGTTGCTGATCGCGCTCGTGTTCCGGAAGATGGAGGGTACGCCGCGCTGGTCGAATCCGACGCCGCTCTCGGGAGCCGAACCGCCCGGCTTGATGATGGCGATCGAGCTGGTCAGGTAGTTGGTCGGGTAGTAACCACCGTTGGTGATGGTGGTCGGCAGACCCGAGCGGTACCGCATGAGCATCGAGAACTCCCAGCCGCCGACGAGGTTGTTGACGAAGCCGTTCGCGCTGTTCAGGAACTTCTTCCCCTTGCCGAACGGCAGCATGTAGAGGCCGTTGGCGTTGACCTGGTGGCGGGAGTCGAAGTCGGAGCTGCCGCGGAAGGCCCGCGGGTTGAAGCTGTCCTGCACGATGGCGCCGCCGTTGCCGGCGCCCGATTCAGGAGCCGAGGAGTAGTCGAGCGAGTGGGACAGGGTGTAGTTGAAGTCGAAGCTGAAGCCGTTCTGCAGCGCCCGGCGGACGGTGAGCGTTCCGCCGTGGAACGACGAGCGGCCCACGTTCATCCAGGTGCGGTTGCCCGCGTTCTGCATGGGGAAGAAGGTGTTGCAGCCGAGGGCGGAGATACAGTTGGGGAACTGCGTGCTGCGCTCGCGGTCCATCTGGTTCAGCGCGTCGAGGTCGGAACCGTCGTTCTGATCGTAGAGCGCGTTGTAGTAGTTGGCGGTGGCGTTGCCGGGTTGATAGAGGTTCACAAGTCCCGGGAACATGTTTTCAAAGAAGGGCACGGCGCCGACGAGCGAGGGGTTGGCCTTGACCTGTGCCGGGGTGACGCCCTTCAGGTACAGATCGTAGAGGATGCCGGAGGCCTGGGCCCAGGTCTGGCCGGAGCGCTGATCTTTGAACTGGGTCAGCGGCTGGAAGGTATCGACCTGCATGAGCTGCTTCTGCGACATGCGGCCGACGTAGCCGACTTCGACGGTCAGCTTACCGGGCAGTTGCCGGGCGAAGCTGGCGTTGAGGAGGTAGGCATAGGGCGTCCGGAGGTTGGAGGCGATGCCAACCTGGCTGTTGAAGCCGCCAACGATCACGCCCGGGGTGAACGGGAACTTCGCGTTGGGGGCGGCGGGCAGGGTGGGCAGGGCGCCGCCGGTGTAGCGCGAGGCGGTCGTGAAGTCGGTGTTGGTGGGCTGCGTAACCTGGCTGGCCAGACCGGGGGAGCCGGTGCGGTCGAACTCGGTGACGAGGTCGGAACCAAAGCGGTCGAAGGCGACGCCGGCGCCGGCGCGGAAGACGCTGCCGGTGCCGAGGATCTTGCCGAGCAGGCCGTCTTTCTTGTCCGGGTTGTAGGCGACGGCCACGCGGGGGGCCCAGTTGTTCTTATCCGGGGCGTACCAGCCGGGTTTGCCGTTGGCCGGACCGCTCAGATCGTAGGTGAGGATCGCACTCGGCAGCAGCCGGCCGGGGATGCCCAGGGCGGAGGCGCCGACGCGGTCGGCCCAGTATTGCTGCATCGGGACCGTGGTCGATACCTGCGTCCCGCCCGACTCCCACGGCACGCCGAAGTAGGCGTAGCGGAGGCCGGCCGTGATGGTCAGGTCCTTGCGCATGCGCCAGGTGTCCTGGATGTAGAACTCGTACTCGCGATTGTTGAAGCCGCGAGCGGCCGGAGCGCCGAAGGGCAGAGCCACGCCGTCACGTTCGAACTGGTAGGTGGCGCTGTACTGGTTCACCAGGCCGTAAGCCGTGCCGAAGGCGCGGACGAGGTTGGCCGAGTCGTTTACGTTCAGGTTGGCGATGCCGGTCTGGCTCCGCAGGTAGTCCGTGATACGCGGGATGAGGTCGCCGCCGAGACCGCGCAGCGTGTTCCGGCTGAAGGAGTAGCTGGGGAAGGAGTTGAGGAAGTTCGACCGGTCGTTCGTGATGAACCGGAAGTTGATGCCGCCCTGGATGGTGTGCTTCTGTTTGGTCCAGATGGTGTCGTTGATCAGGTTCACGGTGGGGGAGATGCGGATGAAGCCGCGGGCGCCGTTGGCGAAGTTCTGCTGGGTGGAGAGGCCGTCGAAGGCGATCGAGGGCCCGACCGTGCCCGCCTGCTCAAAGGCGATGCGGGTGAGGCCGAAGGTGAAGGTGTTGATGATCGACGGCTTGACCACCGTGGTCAACAGGGCCGAGAGACCCTTTGAGTTGTTCAGGAGCCGGGCGGCGGGAACCTGGCCGGGGAACTGGGCCACCTGCTGGTCGACGGCGTTGTCGGCCATGGTGCCGCGGAGGGCGAGGGTGTTGCGCGAGGCCTTATCGAGAATGAAGTCCATCTTGCCGACGGTGGCATTGTCCTGCTGCCGGAAGGGGGCGTTGAAGCGGAGGCCGGAGAAGTTCAGCCCGCGGTCGGCGCCGAGGTTCGGGTCGTTGCCGGTTGGATAGAACGCCATGTACTGCTGCATGGTGGAGGAGAAGCCGAGGCCGCGGGGGTCGATGGCGCGGAGGTCAGCCGGGGTAAGGGTGTAGGTTTGGCCGTTGCTGCCCGCGACCCTGATGGAGCCGTTCTTAAGGTTCTCCGTGGGCACGGTGCGGGTAACGCCGCGGGCGCTGGCGTCGATGCGGCGCTCGTAGTTGCCGAAGAAAAAGACGCGATCCTTAATGACCCGGCCGCCGAGCGAGGCGCCGAACTGGTTGCGGACGAGAGCTTCGCGCTTAATGCCGGCGCGGTTCGAGAACCAGTTGTTGGCGGCGAGCGACGTGTTGCGGTTGAACTCATAGGCCGAGCCGTGGAACTGGTTCGAACCGGACTTGGTGACGAGGGTGACCTGGCCGCCCGACGACCGGCCCTGGTTGGCGTTGGTGCCGCCGACGGTGACGCGGAACTCGGCCACCGAGTCGAGCGGAACCGGCAGCGCGGCGTTGAAGCCCGCGTCGCGGGCGCCGCCGGCGTTCGAGCCGTTGCCCGGGCCGGCGCTCGAAACGCCGCTGGTCTGGTTGTCATTGACGTCGACGCCGTCGAGCGTCACATTGTTCTGGTCGCGGCGCGCGCCGAGCACTTCGCCGGTCTGCGTGACGCCCGCCTGGAGGCTGAGCAGTTCGACGACGTTCCGGGTGGCGAGGGGGAGTTGGCGGACCTGCGTTTCGTTAAAGGCATTGCCGATGGTGGCATCGACGGTGTTCAACGCCGGGGCGTCCCCGGTGACGTTGATGGTCTCGGAGGTCTGTCCGACTTCGAGCCGGATATCGAGCGTGGCCGGGGTGCTGACCACCAGACGAACATCATTGCTCTGATTGATGGAAAAACCGGGCTTCTCGGCTTTCACCGTGTACGCGCCGGGGGGCACCTGCAGGAACTGGTAGCCGCCCTGGTCGTCGGCGAGGACCTTGCGGGTGGCGCCCGTGTCCTTCGAGATCAGGGAGACGGCGGTGGCCGGAATGGCGCCGCCCTGGGAGTCGGTTACGGTGCCCCGAAGCGACGTGAGGGCCTGGGCGTAAAGGTTAGCCGTCAGCAGACTGCTGACCGCGAGGCATAGAAGCGTAGTTTTAGAGAGTGATACGGGTCTCAAAGTTGTCCTCGAAAGGCGCTACCGGGCCACCCCATAAGGGTTGGAGCCAAGCGCACATACTGTGGTGGATTGAGACTCTGGCGGGGAGTAAGAACGGGGACTCTGGCGGGAGAGTCGTTCGGCCTGCTCAGCATTGAACGGGCCGAAGATGTCCATAAGGACACCCTCAGTTTCCGGAAACCGGGCCGGGGGTGTCAATCGAAAGAAATGGGGCCGTGCATAAAGAAACTCTATGAGGCCGCGGCGCCGCCCCCGTCTTTACCTGGCTGCCGGAATCGTGGCATTCTAGGAGGCAAGGAGTTCCCGCATGAAGTTTGTTCACGGACTGATGATCGCTCTCATGCTGTCGATGGTTGCTTACGTCGTCAATCGCGATCGCAACCGCCCGGATTTCCAGGCCTCCGCTGTGCCGGCCAACGCCGGTCTCGTGCAGGCCGCCTGGGCCGATACGACCGCGACGAAGATGGATTGGCGCATGCTTCGGGAACTGAACTACCGGACCGGTAAGGTGACGCCGGCGTTGAAGGCGCTCGAAGGCAAAGTGGTCCGCATTCCAGGCTACATGGTGCCGCTTGAAGATGAGGCGGAAATCGTGAACGAGTTTCTGCTGGTGCCCTACGTGGGCGCCTGTATTCACACGCCCCCGCCGCCCCCGAACCAGATTGTGCAGGTGAAGATGAACAACGCCAAGAAGGTCAAAATGAGCTTCTGGGACCCGATCTGGATTGAAGGCAAGCTGGTGATCCAGACCGTGAAGAGCCCCTACGGCGATGTCGGCTTCCAACTCGAAGGCGTTTCGATCGAACCCTACAAGGAGTAATCCCGCCATGTCCCGCTTTGCTCTGTTCGGCACGTTAGCTCTCGCCGCCGTCGTCCACCTTGGCGCCCAACCGCGCGCCCACAAAGCGCACGAGCATGGCCACGCCAAGCTCAATATTGCGTTTGAAACGACCACCGGGACGCCGGTGGGGGCGGTCGAACTCGAATCGCCCGCCGACAGCATTCTCGGCTTTGAGCACGCGGCCAAGACGCCCGCTGACAAGGCGAAGCAGGAAAAGGCTCTGGCTACGCTCAAAGCCCGCTTCGGCGAAATGGTGATCCTGCCCGCCGGCTGTAAAATGACCCCGGCCAAGGTGGAGGTGCACGTGGACGGCCAGCACGCCGAAGTGCACGCCGAGTTCAACGCCCGGTGCGCGGGACCGATTGCCGGAAAGACGATCTCGTTTGGTTTTTCGAAGGTCTTTCCGAAGATTGAAGAGGTAGAGGTCCAGATGCTCGCCGGAACGCAGCAGGCCAAATTGGAAGTCGAGAAGGACAAGGGGACGCTGCAGATCGCCAAATGAGTGCCCCGGCCGTTCTTCTTCGCGATGTACGTTTCCGCTACCGGTCCGGGCCGGAGATTCTCGACATCCCGGAGTTGACCATCGTCCGTGGTGAGCGCGTGTTTTTGTTCGGTCCGAGCGGTAGCGGCAAGACCACGCTGCTCGGTCTACTGGCCGGGGTGTTGGCCGGGTACACGGGGTCGGTAGAGGTGCTTGGCCAGGATATGGCCAAACTGCGCGGCAGCGCCAGGGACGCCTTCCGCGGCACGCATATCGGCTACATCTTTCAGCAGTTCAATCTGATTCCCTATTTGACGGTCCGGGAAAACATTACCCTGCCGGGGCGGCTGCAGCCGGCTCGCGGCAAGCAGGCGGGCGACGTCACGGCCGTGGCGCAGCGGCTGGGCATCGCTTCGCTGCTGGAGCGCGGCGTTACCGAACTTAGCGTGGGGCAGCAGCAACGGGTTGCCGCGGCGCGCGCGCTGCTGGGCGGACCCGAACTGCTCATCGCCGATGAACCCACCTCGGCGCTCGACTTCGACCACCGCGAACGCTTCCTCGAACTCCTGTTTGAAAACTGCGCTCTTACCAACTCCACGCTTCTGTTCGTCAGCCACGACCGCAGCCTGGCCGGTAAGTTCGACCGCCAACTCTCCCTGGTGGACTTCAATCGCGCCCAACGCCAGGAGCCGGCTGCCTGATGATCGTTCTGCTCTCCCTCGCCTGGAAATCGCTCCGCAACCGGCTGCTGACCACTTCGCTTACCGTCCTGTCGATCGGCCTCAGCATGGCGCTCCTGCTTGGCGTCGAGAACGTCCGCGTCGGCGCCCGCGAAAGCTTTGCCAACACCATCTCGCAGACCGACCTGATTGTCGGCGCCCGCGGCGGCTCCCTGCAACTGCTTCTCTACAGCGTCTTCCGCATCGGCCAGGCTACCAATAACATCTCCTACGAGTCCTACCAGCACTGGAAGAACCATCCGGCCGTCGCCTGGACCATCCCCTACTCGCTCGGCGACTCCCACCGCGGCTTCCGTGTCGTCGGCACGACCGAGGATTTCTACCAGCATCTGCGCTTCCGTCGCGACCGCCGCCTGGAGTTTGACGCCGGCCGCTCGCCGCAGGGCGTCTTCGACGTCGTGCTCGGCTCCGATGTCGCCGCCGCGCTCAACTACAAACTCGGCGATAAGATCGTTATCTCGCACGGCGTCGCCGCCGGCCGGGGCATCGCCGATAACGACCACGCCGATAAGCCGTTCACTGTCTCGGGCATCCTGAAGAAAACCGCCACCCCGGTCGACCGCTCCCTTTACATCCAGCTCGAAGGTATCAGCGCCGTCCACATCGACTGGGCCGATGGCGCCCCGCCCATGCCCGGCGAAGAGGTTCCGGCCTCGAAGATCGCCAAAGAGAACATGAAAGTGGAGCAGATTACCTCCTTCCTGCTCCGGTGCAAAACCCGCATCGCCACGCTGCAACTCCAGCGCGAGATCAACACTTACAAAGAAGAGGCCATGCAGGCGATCATCCCCGGCGTCACGCTGCAGGAGCTTTGGCGCACGATTGGTTATGCGGAAGACGCGCTGCAGGTGGTTACCATCTTTGTTATCCTGGTCGGCCTGCTTGGCATGCTCGTCTCGCTGTATACTTCGCTCAACGAGCGGCGGCGCGAGATGGCCATCCTCCGGGCGATCGGCGCCGGGCCGGGCAAGATTATCGCCCTGCTGGTGCTCGAGAGCGGTTTGTTGGCGCTGGCCGGCTGCGTGGTCGGCGTCGTGATGATCTACGGTCTCAGCTTCGCCTTCCAGCCCGTCATCGAGCAGCAGTTCGGCCTCTATGTCCCGGTGCAGCCGCCCACCCCGGCCGGCTGGCTCTACCTGGGAACGGTGCTCCTGGCGGGGATCCTCATCGGCTTCGTCCCGGCCTGGAAGGCGTATCGCAATACGCTGGCCGACGGGCTCAGCATCCGGGTCTGATTCTTCCTACCGTTGCATTGGAACTGAGAAGCCCTTATCATAGTCTAAGTATTCATGAGGAAAGGCTCTCACACAGGCAGTCTCGATCGATACGGAATGGCGCTCTCGCTGGGTTGCGCCGTCCATTGCGCCGTTCTGCCCGTGGCACTGTCGGCGATGACCACCGCCGGGTTGGGTTGGGTCGCCTCGGAGGAGTTGGAGTGGACGATCCTCCTGGGCACGTTCCTGATCGGCTCCACCCGCCTCGGCCAAAGCTACCTGCAGCATCGCCGCCCGGAGTGCCTGGCGCTGTTCCTGGCCGGGCTGGCCTCTTTTGTCTGCGCCAAAAGCGAGCTGTTCTCTTTTAGTCACCACGAAGCGGTCTTTATGACCCTGGGCGGGGTGCTGATTGCCATGGCGCACTTCCGGAACCTCCGGCTGACTAAAGCTTGCTGCGTGCCTGCGCTGTAAAGCAAAAGCGGCGCAAATTGTTTCATCGAGAATTGACGCCGCTCTCGTCACTCTGCAACTGAAGGCGGGCAAAATGGGCCCATGTCAGCCTGCGGCCTCCACTTTCACTGGCGCGACCCTCGCGTCGCCGGCCAGTTTCGCACCGGGGTCTCCCTCCACGGTCACACGATGCATTCGGAAGAGAGCATGGCCTTTCTTCCGCGCTACGCGCACCGCATCCCCGGCGTCAGCCAGACTATCCGCCGGCACGAGGCGGCCTTCCGTTCTTACTACGGCAAGGAGTTGGACTACTCCCGCGCCTGGTGGACCCCGCCGCTGCCCGCTCCCGACGCGGAAGCGCTCGAACGCCGGCAGATCGAGACGCTGCTCGGACTCTCCGCCCTCGTCTCGCTGACCGACCACGACTCCATCACCGCCGGCCGCAACCTTCACCTCACCAGTCCGCTCTCCGCGATCCCGATCTCAACCGAGTGGACCGTCCCGCTCGACACTTCCTTCATTCACCTCGGCATCCACAATCTTCCCCCCGCCGACGCCACGGCCTGGATGGATCACCTCCGCGCCTGGACGGCCGCCCCGGCCCCGGACCGCCTCGCCGAGATCCTCGCCGCGCTCCACGCCCTACCCGGCGTTCTGATCGTTCTCAACCATCCGTTGTGGGATGAGGACCTGGCCGGCCGCGAGATCCATCGCCAGATGGTCCACCGCTTCCTCGACCGCTTCGGCGCCTTTATCCACGCTCTCGAATTGAACGGGCTGCGCCCCTGGAGCGAAAACCGCGATGTGGTCGCGCTCGCCGCCGCCCGTTCGCTGCCGGTGATCTCCGGCGGCGACCGCCACGGCCGCGAGCCCAACGCCAACGTCAACCTCACGCATGCCGCAACCTTCGCCGAGTTCGTCGACGAGGTGCGCCGGGACGGCCGCTCGCAGGTCCTCTTTCTGCCGCAGTACCATGGCAGCTTGAAGCTGCGGTGCCTCGAAACCATGGCCGACACGCTCCGGGACTACCCCGAGTACCCCGGCCGCGTGCAGTGGAGCGACCGCATCTATTTCCGGCAGGAGGATGGGAGCGTCGTAACCCTCTCGTCGCTATGGCGGGGCGCCGGCCCGGGAATTGTCCGAAACTTCGTGACCCTGCTCCGCGTCCTGGAGTCAAGGCGCGTTCGCGCCACCCTGCGGCAGGCGCTCGCCGGCCGCAGAGAATACGCTCTGTAGGCCGGGAGACCCATGCGCATTGCCTTCTTCACCGATTCCTTTCACGAAGTCAACGGGGTAGCCCACACTAGCCGTATGCTGGCCGCCACGGCCGAGCGCCTCGGCGTTCCCTTTCTCGTCATCTGCGCGGGTCAGCCCGACCCCGCCTCCGGCCGCCTGCAACTCCCCCGCGGCCGCGCCGCCTTCGCCGTTGAACGCGACCTGTTCTACGATCCGCTCTACTACCGCCATCGCGCCGCCGTCGAAGCCCGCCTTCGCGATTTCGCCCCCGACGTGATTCACGTCACCGGGCCAAGCGACATCGGTACCATCGGCGTCGTACTGGCCAGGAAACTGAAGCTGCCGCTGGTCGCCAGTTGGCACACCAACCTGCATGAATACGCCGGGGAGCGGCTGCCCGCGTGGGTGCCGGGCGGCCTGCGCCGGGCCGCGGTGAGCGCCTCGTTTTTCGCCCTCAGCCGCTTCTATCAGCTGGCCGATGTGGTCCTCGCGCCCAATGCGGAACTGCTTTCGCTCGTCGAGGAAGGCTCCCGCCGCGCCGGCTTCCTGATGCGGCGCGGCGTCGACACCACCCTGTTCGCTCCCGCTAAACGCACCCCGGGCCGCCGCCCGCTCCGGATCGGCACCGTCAGCCGCCTCTCGGTAGAAAAGAACATCCACTTTCTCACTACGCTCGAGCGGTATCTGCGGGCGCAGGGCCTCGAGGAGTTCCGCATTGTCGTCATCGGCGATGGCGCCGAGCGCGCCAAACTCGAACACGACCTCCAGCACGGCGAGTTCACCGGCGTACTCCGCGGCGAAGCCCTCGCCCGGGCCTACGCCGACCTCGACCTGTTTGTCTTCCCGTCCCGCACCGATACCTTCGGCAACGTGGTCCTGGAGGCGCTCGCCTCGGGTGTGCCGGCCGTCGTCACCGCCGCCGGTGGTCCGAAGTTCATTGTCGAAAGCGGCGAAAGCGGCTATGTCGCCGCGGACGATGAGGCCTTCCTGCGCCTCACCCACACGCTGGCCACGGATGCCCGCCTCCGGCAGCGTATGGCCGCCCAGGCCCGCCACCAGGCGCTGGGCACAACCTGGGAAAAGGTTTTCGCCGAAATCGAAACCGCCTACCGGGCCGCGATCCTCCGCCGCGCTCTGCCACCCCACGCCCGCCCGGCCCACCCCTCGGCCAGCCGCACGGCGGCAAACTGGCCAAGCACCTGAAACTCGTCCGGCCGCCGCTCCCAGGCCGAAAACTCCGGGTTCAGCCGAATCAGCCCGATGCCCCGGGCCTTCGCCGCGATCGCCCCCTACTCCTCGCCCGGCCGCACGGCACAAACTCGCCAAGCACCGCAAACTCGTCCGGCCGCCGCTCCCAGGCCCAAACTCCGGGTTCAGCCGAATCAGCCCGATACCCCGGGCCTTCGCCGTGATCGCCCCGTACTCCTCTCTCGGCAGCACGGCCACAAACTCGCCAAGCACCGCAAACTCGTCCGGCCGCCGCTCCCAGGCCCAAACTCCGGGTTCAGCCGAATCAGCCCGA
>JADCJL010000310.1 GCA_020247055.1 Acidobacteriaceae bacterium
GATGGGCGGACGGCTCGGCTGGCGGCGGTAGGGGCGGCGGTGTGGCGAATGGCGAGCCGGCAGCAGCTTTCGGCGTTGGGGTGCTTTGCCGCCGTGCACGCGGTGGCGGGGCAGTTTTCTCACGACCAATTTTATGTGCTGACGCTGGGGCCCGTATTGCTGGGGGCGTTGGCGACGCTGCCGCTGCACCGGGTTTTGCTGGGTACGGCGTATCTGGCGGGTTTGGCGGCGCTGCCCGGGATGTTGGGTGAGGTTCAGCGGCACCGGGCGATGTACCCGATCCGGAATCAGGCCTACTTTTGGATTGAAGGGAAGACGCCGCCTTCGGCGCTGTTTCTGGCTACCAACGGGGCGCTGCTGCATGCGGCGACGTGGCGGCGCGCGGTGAGTCCGCGCGACCTGCCCGATCCAACCGGTCTGGCGCTCGATGCTGGCATCGACTACCTGCTGGCGATGCCTTTTGACCCGGCGGCCTATCGGAAGGCCGTCCGGGACAATCCCTTTTACGAGACCGTTTATGAGCGGGACGGGGTGTTAATTCGCCGCCGCCGACCCTGATCGGGCATCATGAAGGCATGCGCTTTTTCGCCGGCATCGCCCTTTGTTCCCTTCTGGCCGCTCAACCCAAGCCCGTGACGCTCGATGCCGTCTTCGCCTACCGGCCGGACGCGCTACCGGCGACGATCTGGAATCCGGAGGGCGACCGCCTGCTGCTGGTGGAGGGCAAGGCGCTGCGACTGCTTGACGCGGCGACCGGGCAGACGACGGAGTTGGCCACGCTGGCGGATATTGAGGCGAAGGCGACGAAACCGAAGCCGGGACAGCGGCCGTTTGGCTGGCAGAACCGGCGGGTAGCGGCGGCGCGGCCGGAGTGGTCGGCCGATTCGCGGCGACTGCTGATTGCACAGGGCGGGGACCTGTTTCTGCTGGATGTGCCGTCGCGGCAGTGGACGCAGTTGACGGCGACGGCGGAGGCCGAAGAGGACGCGCATCTGTCGCCGGATGGGCGGGCGGTGGGGTTTCGCCGGGGGCCGGACCTGTACGTGGCGGAGGTGGCTTCGCGGCGCGAGCGGCGGCTGACGCGGGATGGTTCCGAGACGTTGTGGAACGGCAAGCTGGACTGGGTGTATCCGGAGGAGTTGGATCTGGGGCGGGCGTGGTGGTGGTCGCCGGATTCGCGGTCGATTGCGTATCTGCAGTTTGATGTTTCCGTCGAGACGGTGCATCCGCATGTGGATGGTTCGGCGGTGCAGGCGGTGTTTGAGCCGCAGCGCTTCCCGAAGGCCGGGACGCCGAACGCCAACGTCCGTTTGGGGGTGATGGCGGCCCGGGGCGGCCGGACGCGTTGGATGGAACTGGGGCCGACGACCGAAACGCTGATAGCGCGGGTGCAGTGGCTGCCCGGGGGCGGTAAGCTGGCGGTGCAGCGTTTGTCGCGCGTGCAGGACCGGTTGGAGTTGTTGACGGCCGAGGCGGGGACGGGGCGGGTGGAGCGGCTGGTGGAGGAGAAGGACGCGGCGTGGGTGAATCTGCACGATGCGCTGACGTTTTTTCCCGATGGGCGGTTTTTGTGGGCGAGTGAGCGGACCGGGTACCGGCACCTGTATCTTTACTCGGCGGGCGGACAAATGGAGCGTCAGCTGACGTCCGGTGATTGGGAGGTTTCCGGGGTGGAGGGCATGGACGGGAAGTATGTGTACTTTACCGGCACGCGGGAGTCGCCGCTTGAACGCCATCTGTACCGGGTGCCGCTGGCGGGTGGGGAGCTGGAGCGGCTGACGAAGGAGGCGGGTACGCACGCGATTGCGATGGCTCCGAGAACGGCCTTCTTCATCGATACCCACTCGAACCTCGAGACGCCGGCGGCGCGGACGCTGCACCGGGCGGATGGGAGCCGGGTGGCGGTGCTGCGGGAGGCCAATCGGAAGGTGGTGCGGGAGTATGCGATGCTGCCGGTGGAGCCGGTGCGATTCCGGGCGAACGGGCACGATTTTTATGGTCAGGTGATTAAGCCGGCCGGCTTTACGGCGGGTCGGAAGTATCCAGCGATTGTGATGGTTTATGGCGGGCCGCACGCGCAGACGGTGCGCGATGCGTGGGCGGGCCTGAACTGGGAGCAGGCGCTGGCGGCGCGGGGCTTTGTGGTGTGGCGGATGGATAACCGCGGGGCGGGCGGACGGGGGCATGGTTGGGAGACGCCGCTGCACCGGCAGTTTGGCAAGACGGAGTTGGCGGATCAGTTGGCGGGGGTGGAGTATCTGGTCCGGCAGGGCTTCGTCGATGAGAAGCGGATTGGGATTTACGGGTGGTCCTACGGCGGGTACATGACGCTCTACGCGCTGGCAAACGCACCGGAGACGTTTGCGGCAGGGATTGCGGGTGCGCCGGTGACGGACTGGCGTCTGTACGATACGATTTACACCGAGCGGTACATGGGATTGCCGGCGCAGAACGAAGAGGGCTACCGGCAGAGCTCAGCGGTAACGCATGCGGCCAAGATCCGGGGGCAGCTATTGCTCGTTCATAACTTCCAGGACGATAACGTGCTGTTTCAAAACGCGCAGCATATGATGGAGGCGCTGCAGAAAGCCAATCACCAGTTTGAGGTGATGTTCTACCAGCAAAAAAGTCATGGCGTCGTGGGACCCGCACGACGCCATTTACTCGAAACGACTACCCGATTTTTTGAACGGACGCTGCGGCTTTACTGAGCGCTACCGCCGCCGCCGCCGCCACGTACCCCGCCGCCGGCGTCGCCGCGCGAGGGCGCCGGGGCGGCAGCGGCCGGAGCACCGCCGCCGCTGACGGGGGCCGAGGCGCCGGAGGCCATCCCGCCGCGGCTGTTGACGACATAGCCGAGGTTGTTGTCAAACCGCGGACCACTCATGGCGCCGCCAATTGCGGGGGCCTGGACGGGCAGAGCCGCCTGGAGCACCTGATTGTAGTAGCGATTCACGAGGCCAGGGCTGTAGTAAAAGAAGCCGAAGGGGCTGCGCAGCATGCCGGAGACGGGCAGGTAGGTGTACATCCCGAAGAACGGGTTGTAGATCCAGCCGCCCTGCAGGAACCCGGAGCCGAGACCGGAGCCGGAGCGGAAGCCGGTTTCGAGCGTGCGCGCCGAGGCGATGTTGGCCATGGCGACGATTTCGCCGCGGCGGCTGGCCCAGCGATAGAGCGGGTCGGTGGCGTTTTTGTCAAAGCGGGTGGCAACGAAGGGGGCGGCCGCGGTGATCTGGCGGCCCTCGCGCAGGATCTGGGCCTCACCCCCGGCGATCACCTGAGCCTCGCCTTTGAACATTTTGACGCCGGACTGCGCGTTCAGAGTCAGCAGCGCCATTTTGCGGAGGCCGACGGCGGCCTGGCCGACCAGGAGCGTGACGGCATGGGCTTTATCGATTTCGGTGGCCTCGACAACGGCGGAACCGGCGGTGAGTTCGACGCGGGTGTCTTCGAGGCGATTGGCGATCATTTTCACCGTGGAGTTCTCGCCGAGGCGGAGGATGACGCCCGGGGTGAGGAGGATTTCGGCGCGGCCTTCTTCGGTCTGCAGGGTCTGGTCGGGCTTCATTTCGGTGAGCCGGCCGCCCATCTTGACGACGACCTGCTCCTGGCCGAGGAGGACGCGGCCTTCGATATAGGAGATCAGTCCGGATTTCGCGGAGATGGCCATTTGCGCAACAGCACTGGCGGCCAGCAAGGAACCAACGGAAACAACCGAGAGTAACGATTTCATAATATCTCCCAGATTCGATCTTGCTCCTACGGGATGGTGGAGTCAAGCGGGGTCTCTACGCAGATGGGACGCGGGTGGCGGCGGGTGGGTTGCAGGGGATTTTGCGGCGGTGGAGATTTGGTTACAATCAGCCGTGCGACAAATTCTTTTTCTGCTTGTTTTGCTTGGTGTTTCCTGCTCCCAGACGAAGCTGGGAGAGGGTGGGTCGATGGTGACCGGTTCGGGTGGCAGCGCCGGAGCCAAGGGAGCGGCGCCGGAGCTGCCGCGTTGCGCGGCGCCGATTGCGACCGTGGCGCTGGTGGAGGATCCGAACGGATACGCTTACATGTCGCGCTACAGTCTGCCTTCGCCGATTCCATTGCTGCGGCTGCTGATGCAGCAGTCGAACTGCTTCCGCGTGGTGGACCGCTCGGCGGGGCTGGGGGCGAGCGAGCGGGAGCAGGAGTTGGCGGCGCGGGGGGTGCTGCGGTCCGGTCAGACGGTGCGGAAGCAGCAGGTGATTGAGGCGCAATACTCGCTGCTGTCGACGGTGGTGTTCAGCGAACAGAACGCCGGGGATACGTTTGGCGGCATTGTGTCGCAGATTCCAGTGGTGGGGCGGTTTGCCGGGGCGTTGGGGAACGTCAGTTTCAAAGAGGCGCAGACGGTAGTTTTTCTGACAGATAACGAGACGGCCGAGCAGGTGGCTTCGGCGACGGGGGCGGCGCGGGCGACCGACCTGGGCGGTGGCGGGCTGCTGCTGGGCGGGCTATCGGGGATTACCGGAGGGTGGAGCAGCAGTAACGAGGGTAAGGTGATCGCGGCAGCGTTGCTCGATTCCTATGCCAAACTGGTTCCGCAGGCGCGGGTGCTGGCGCAGAAGGAGTTGCCGGCGAAGGTGCCGACCCGTTAGCGCGGTTCCGCCGGATCAGTGCTCGACGGCGCCCTTCTTCTGGGGGGGGATGGGTTTGCCGGGCTTGAGAGTTTCGGGTTCGCCCAGGAGTTTGGAGGGACCTTTGCTGGCCTCCGGGAGGGTGACTTTAGGCACCGGGACGACGCGGGAGCGGGTAATGGGGACGGTGATGGGCTTCGGTTGGGGGGGCTTGGCGGCGGCGGTGGGTTTTCGCCGAATGGGCTTTGGCGCGGTAGGCGGGGGAGGCTGGAGGACGGCCGGAGGAACGATGACGATGGGGATGGAGTTGGTGGGCGGGGGCGGTTCGGGCATGGGCATGGTGCGGATGGCATCCCAGCCGGTGCCCGCCGGCTTGACGGTCAGGTGCACAGTGGTGGAGGCGGCGGCGTTGGCGCCGAAGGCGAAGGTGTGTACGGTGGCGTGATAGACGCCGCTGTCGAGCTTTTCCGGGTGGACGAACAGGTCAACGGCATCGCTTTCGAGGGCGGAGCCGGGAGGCGGGAGAGTGCCCCGGCGAGGCCGGATTTCGAGCCAGGGGGCGCCGGCGGCCGTCATTTGATAGGCCAGGCCGGGCTGGTTGCCGAAGACCATGACGCGCTGCGGCTCGGGCGGGGGGCCCCCGCGTTCGCACGAGAAGGTGAGCGCGGGCGCCGAGACCCAGAGCATGGGGGCGACGCCAACTTCAAGGACGAGCTGCTCGAGGGCGCGCGAGCAACCGTTGCGGAGTTCGACGGTAAAGCCGAAGCGTCCCGGCTGGCTGGGGGTCCCCTGCAGGTAGCCGGCGCCGTTCAGGGAGAGACCGGCGGGGAGGCCTCCGTCCACCAGCCGGATGCCGGTGGCACCGACGGGACAGCGGCCGCTGCTTTCGATCAGCAGGGGGCCGGGCAGGTACGGGGTGCCGACGCGGGCCATGGGCAGCCCTGGATTGATGAGGCGCAGATCCATGGATCCGAACGGGGCCCCGAGCTGGGCCCCGAGCTGGGTAAAGCCAAGCAAAAAGGTGGCCAGCAGGCCGGGACGGGGAAGGACGGGGCACCTCAACACTCAACTGTAGCTATCGACCGAAAAAGTCTCGTGAATAAGATTTTTCTGCCGATACGCTCCTTATGCGATCGTTACTGTCTGTTCTTGTATTGACGAGCGCCTCTTTTGCCGCTGACCCCGCGGCGAAGCCGGCCAGCCCGCCCAGGAATCTGTTGACGAACGAGGGCGTGGTTTTGCTGGCGGAGGCGGGTTTGGGCGAGCGTTTTCTTCTGGAGCTGATTGAGCAGAAGAACACGCGGTTTGATACGAGTGCCGAGGCGCTGGCTTCGCTGGCGCGGCAGGGGCTGACCGAGACGATTCTGCGGGCGATGGTTCGCAAGCAGGATCAGCCGGCGGGGGGGGCGCCGGGGGAGAGTGCGGTAAGCCTGGAGCCGCAGATAGTGCGGGGCAAGGTGGTGCGGCAGCGAATGTTGATTCCGGATGCGGGCGGGGGCAACGTGGCGATTTTGACGCTGGCTCCGCCGCGAACGCCGGCTCCGGCGACGCCACCCGCCGCGGCGCCGAAGGATGCCAACGCAGACCGCTGGTACCTGATGCCGCAGCGCTAGCGCTGCAGTTCGACGAGGATTTCGCGGGCCGCCTGCCGGGCCTCTTCGATGGCGCCGGTAGGGAAGCTGATGGCGCCGACCTTGGGGTGGCCGCCGCCGCCGTAGCGTTCGCAGATGGTGGCGAGGTTGTGGCGTACCCGTGGTCCGGCCCAGGGACTGGAGCCGACGCTGACTTTGGTGCGGAACGGCTGTTCGCTGACGCTGACGGTGTAGACGTTGTCCGGAAACAGATAGTAGGGGATGAACTTGTTGTACCCCTCCATACCGGTGCCGACGAGGTCGAAGAAGATGACGCCGCCTTCGGTGGTTGAGCGCTGGCGGATGAGGTCGATCGAGGCGACGTGGCGTTCGTAGAGCGGCTGAAAGAGCGCTTGAATTTCGGGCATCGCGACGATCTCGTCGAGGGTATGGCGCCGCATCCAGCCGATGATGCGGTGGATGATCGCGGAGCCATTGGCCGCTTCGATGAGCAGGGTGAGCTTCATGGCGGGGGCGGCGAGTTCGACGGCCTGTTGCGCGCTGGCGTACTGGGCGCTATCGATGATGTCGGCCCACTGGACGAGGTCGGCGAGGAAGGGGTTTTCGTAGCCGAAACGGTCGCGCGCGATGTGTGCGATGAACTTGGTGCAGGAGGTGTAGGCGGGGTCGAAGTAGTAATTGCCGTGGCGTTCGCGGCGGAAATGGTCGGCGTCGGCGGGGCTGAGGAAGGCGCTCTGATGGTGGTCGAACCACCAGGTGAGTTTCGGGTGGGGCGCGTACTTGAAATCGACGATGGCGTTTTCGTCGCCGTCGAAGAGGCTGTCGGCGAACTGCTGGTCAGCGGTGTGGGCCATGCCGGTGTAGGCAAACTCGGCGTTGGGTGCAATTCTATCGGCGTAGAACTGGCTGAATAAGGCCGCCGAAGCCGTTCCGTCAAAACAGTGGTCGTGGTAGAGGACACGTACGCGCATGGAGAAAAGGGGGCGAGAGAACTAACTAGGTTGCACCATTTACTCATGGAATTGCAACATCGGCAGGATAGAATCTGGGACATGGCTTGTTTTCGATTGTTGCTTTGTACCCTTTCTGCGGGTCTGTGCGCGGCGCAGACGGTGGAGCGTCCCGTCCGGGCGGTCTCTGATCCTGGGGCCGTCACCACGCGGCAGACGATTACGCCGGCCGGGGTTCCGACGGTGTTTGCCGGGAGGGTCTACGGCGTCGCCTTTGGCGGGGACGCCGCGGAACTGCTGGTTTCGCACGCGGCCGGAGTTTACCGGCTCGACTGGCGCGGGAACCGTGTTCTGAGCCGGCAGGCGGCGCGCGGGCGGGCGGCCTTGCAGGGGCTGCAGTACGCGGGCGCGATCTATACGGCCCCGGCCCCGGACAAGAAGGTGCAATTGCACCGCGACGGGCAACCGTTTGGCCCGGTGCTCGGCGAACTGCTGGCCGGGGCGCTGTCGGTGCAGGCGGGGCGGGCGGCCGTGCCATTGCTCTATAACAATCAGCTGGCGGTGGTGGATCTGGCCTCCGGCCAACTGTTGGCGAAAGTGCCGGTGGGGATCGCGCCGTTTGCCGCCGCGCTGGCGGCCGACGGGAAGACGGCTTACGTCTCCAACTGGGGCGGCCGGCTGCCGAAGTCCGGCGACCTGACGGCGCCGACCGGGCTGGCGCCGACAGCGGACAAGGTGGTGATCGACGGCCGCGGCATCGCTTCGACCGGCACCGTTTCGCGCATCGACATCGCCACGCAGAAGGTGACGCACACGCTGGCGACGGGCCTGCATCCAACCGGCCTCCACTGGGATCACGCCAACCACCGGCTCTACGTCGCCAACTCGAACAGCGACACGGTGACGGTGATCGACAGCCGGACGCAGGCCACCGTTCGCACGATCTCGCTGCAGCCGTGGGCGCAGAAGGTGAACGGAATCGCGCCGAACGCGCTCGTTGTGGGGCAGGGGACGCTGTATGTCGCCTGTGGCGGCATCAACGCCGTGCTGGTGATCGATGCGGCCACCGGGGTGCTGAAAGGCTCGATTCCGACGGCGTGGTATCCGAACTCGCTGGCGCTGAGCCCGGACGGGAAGCGCCTGGCCGTGGGAGCGCTGCTCGGGGCGGGTTCCGGCTGGCGCGATCAGCCCACGAGCCGCTACGTGCACGCCAACCGGGGTTCGGTGGCCGTCATCGATCTGCCGGCGCCGGCGCAGTTGACCAACTACACGACGGCGGTGACGGAGAACAACCACATGGCGATGGTCCGCGCGGCGGCCCCGCGCCCGGCGGCGGCGCCGCAGCCGATTCCGGAGCGGTCCGGCGAACCCTCGCCCATCGAACACATCGTCTACATCATCAAGGAAAACCGCACCTACGACCAGGTCTTCGGCGACCTGCCGCGCGGCAACGGCGACCCGTCGCTGGTGATGTTCGGCGAGGAGGTGACGCCCAACCACCGTCGCCTGGCCGAGCAGTTCGTCACCCTCGATAACTTCTACGCCACGGGCGGTAACTCCGGCGACGGCCACCAGTGGCTGACGCAGGCCAGCGAAACCGCGTATTGCCTATGGCCGGGTTACGAGGGCCGCAGCTACCCGTTCGACGGCACCGACCCGATTGCCTACGCCTCGGGCGGCTTTCTGTGGGATTACGCGCTGGCGCGCCAGAAGTCCGTGCGGATTTACGGCGAGTACGCGGGCCGGCGGCCGGAGCCGCGGGAGCTGCGCACGGAGCTGCTGAACCGCTGGAAGGCTGGCGAGGACCTGACCACACAGTGGACCACGGTTGCGCCGATTGCGAGCCTCAACAAAATTGTGGCCCCGCACTACCCGGCCTACACGAACTCGATTCCGGATGTGGTGCGGGCGCAGATTTTCTTGAAGGACCTGAAGCAGTGGGAGACGGGCGGGAAGATGCCGCATCTGGTGCTGCTGCAACTGCCCTCCGATCACACCTTCGGCGCGGCGCCGGGGGCGTCTTCGCCGAAGGCGATGGTGGCGGATAACGATCTGGCGCTCGGCCGGATTGTCGAGGGACTGTCGCGGTCGAAGTTCTGGCCGAAGATGGCGATCTTTGTCGTCGAGGACGATGCGCAGAACGGCGTGGACCATGTGGACGGGCACCGGACGGTGGCGCTGGCCATCAGCCCGTATACCAAGCGCGGTCATGTGGATTCGACCTTCTATTCGAACCAGTCGATGGTGAAGACGATCGAGCTGATTCTGGGGCTGCCGACGATGTCGCTGTTCGACCTGATTGCGCACGATATGCGGGAGAGCTTCACGGACCGTCCCGACCTGACGCCGTACGTGGCCGTCGAACCGCGCCAATCGCTGTTTGAGCGCAACCCGGCCGTGAACGCGTTGCGCGGGCCGGCACGGCAGGCGGCGGTCGAGTCGGCGCGGATGCGCTGGGAGGTACCGGATGCCGTGCCGACGGAGAGGCTGAACCGGATTGTGTGGGGTCAGGTGCGGGGGTGGAACACGCCGTATCCGCAGCCGCGGAACGCTGTGTTTGCACCGATGGCGATTGCGGCGGACGAGGACGAGGAGGAGGAGAAAGAGGAGCGGACGAAGCGGTAGGGGCTACCGCTTCGGCTCGAGCGGTTCGTGCAGCCAGGTTAGGAACGCGCGGAGGGCGCTGCGGCGTCGTCTCGCCCGGCTGCCTTTGGCCGTCTTCGCTCGGGATGGAACGGAAGACGAGGCGGGCGGCGTTGGCGTAAGCCTGGCCCATGGCGTCGCCAACAAACAGGACGATGTTGGGGCGCTGGCACCGGTCAGGCTGAAAGGACGCGGGGTGACCGTGCGCTTATCGGCCAGGACATTGAGATGACCCACGGCATTGGCGTTGCGGACGGCAATAACCGGGTCGACGAGTTGGCTCTGCAGCAGGCGGAGCCGTTCGGGAAGGAGGAACTTCGTCTGGGGTGAGTTCGCCGGCGCGAAGGACGGAGCCTGCGCCAGAGGAACAACGAGAAACGTAGGAGGACCAGTCTGTTACTTCCGCAAGGCTTCGATATCAATCGTGACGGTAACCTCATCTCCCACGACGACGGCGCCGGTTTCGAGCACGCGGTTCCAGGTCAGGCCGAAGGCTTTCCGGCTGATCTTCGTGGTGCCGGAGACGCCGATCATCATCGCTCCGCTGGCATGCTTGACCTCGGGCGAGGGTCCTTCGACGGTGAGCACTACCGGTTGAGTTACCCCGTGCAGGGTTAACTCGCCGGACATTTTCAGGCCGGAGGCCTCCTTCCAGACCTTTGTGCTCCGGAAACGCATCTCCGGGAAGCGGGCGACGTCGAAGAACTCGTCTGACTTGAGGTCGGCGTCGCGTTTGGGCTCTCGGGTGTCGATCGTGCTGACGTCGATGGAGGCTTCGACGAGGCTGGTTTCCACCTTGGCCGGGTCGTACACAATCCGGCCGGTGACCTTCGAGAACTGCCCGCGGACATTCGAGACCATCATATGCCGGACGGCGAAGGAGGCCGAACTGTGGCGGGAGTCGATCGTGTACTCCGCCGCGCCTAACGGCAGCGCCAACGCGAGAGCAAAAACGAAACGCATGGACTGGTTACCCCTGGTGGTGGAAGAGTCGCTTGTGGACGAGAGGTCCGCCTCCCCAGTATCGACCATCCCCGGCCTGTGGTAAAACCGTAACTCTCCCCCATGGTTCGCTTTTCGTTTCCTGCCGCCCTGCTGCTCAGCCTCCTGTTCTTCGCCGCCGGGTTCGTTTTCATCCGTCAGGTGGGGGTGCAGCAGGATGAGGTGTTGTTCACGACCGCCGTCGTTCCCCCGTTTGAGTACCACTACGCGATTGAACTCCGGGGCCGCCCGTTCACGGCAATGATCATGCCGTATCTGGGCACCCTGAAGGCGCATCTGTTGAACAAGATTTTTGCTGTCTGGCCGGCCGATGTGTTTGCGATCCGGATCCCGATGATGGCGTTGAGCGCGGTGACGCTGCTGCTTTACTGGGCCATCTTCCGGCGGGCCCTCGGCCACCTGGTGGCCTTGCTGGTGGTCGGCTTGCTGGCGGTCGACCCGCTCTACGTCCTCACGTCGACGCTCGACTGGGGCCCGGTGGTGCTGCAGCGTTTTCTGTTCGCCGCCGGACTGTCGGCGTTGGTGGTCTACCACCGCCGGCAAAGTTGGTGGCTGTTGGCGCTGGCGGGTTTTGTATTTGGGCTGGGGGTGTGGGATAAGGCGACGTTTTTTTGGCTGCTGGGCGCCTATTCGTTCGCTGCGTTTCTCGTCTACCCGGAACTGGTGGTTGTCCCGTTCACCTTCCGCCGGCTGGGTATCCTGGTGCTGGCCGGGGCGCTGGGCGGCGCTCCTTTCGTTTACTACAACTTCCACCGTCCCGCCGAGACTCTGGCCTGGACCCCGAAGTCCGAAGCGCTGCCCTACAGCCAGCGGGCCGTGATTATGAAACGCACGCTCGACGGTTCGGCGCTGTTCGACTACCTGACGCGCCAGGACGCGGCGCCGGCGCCGCCGGAGCGGACGCGGATCGAGGCGGCCGGAGTCGGGCTGAGCGGACTGACCGGCCACCTGCAATATCACCTGCTGTTGCCCGCGCTGTTCGCCGCCGTGGCGTTGGCTGTCTGGCGCCGCCGGACGGTGTATGCGCGAGCGATTGTTTTCGCTGCCATCGCCTTGCTCTCCGGTTGGCTGGTGATGTTCGCGTTCTCGATGGGCGGCCAGGGTTCGCACCACATGGTGCTGCTGTGGCCGCTGCCCCATCTGATGGTCGCCTGCGCGCTGGGCGAACTGGCGCAGCGGCGGCGCTGGATCGCGCTGACCGCGGCGACCGTGATTGGGGGTTCCGAGGCCCTCGTCACCAATGAATACTACGCGCAGATCGTTCGGAACGGCCCCCAGGACTATTGGACGACGGCGGCCGAACCGCTGCGCGCGTACCTCGCCGAGGCCGCCCCGAACGGCATCTATCCGCTGGAGTGGGGCATCATGGGGCCGCTCCGCGCCCTGGGCCGCGGTACGCTGCCGATCGGTTTCACGCCCGAATGGCTCGACGCCGGCAGCGAGTTCCGCCCGCAGGACCGCGCGGCGCTTGAACATCTGCTCACCGTCGTCAACCCGTACTTTGTTCGCTACGTGGATCGTACGGGCCGGTCGAACGCCGCAGTGGAGCGTCTGGTGACCCGATCCGCCGAACTGGGCTTCCGGGAACATCCGTTGGCGACGATTTCAGACCGCCATGGGCGGCCGATGTATCTGGTTACCCAATTCCGGCCCAACCGGTAGCGTCCGGCGGGGCAAGGCCGTCCGCGCCGCTCGCCGGGCCGGTGATACTCGGCGGTGGGCGTCTCAAACCGTCGGCGGCCCGGCTCCGCCGGCCGCTGATTCGGCGTACACTGGCAGGTGCCATGGTTCGTCGATCCTTTCTCGTCTCCGCCGCTGCCGCAGCCTCCCAATCCTGGGCCCAGGCCAATGACCGTCTGCGCGTCGCCATTGTTGGCGTCGGCTCCCGCGGTTCGGCTCACATCAAAGAACTGCTCCCGGTGCCGAACCTGGAGATTGCCGCGCTGGTGGAGGTGGACGGCGCCCGCGCCGAAGCCGCCTCGCAGACCATCTTTGCGCGGACCGGCAAGCGGCCGGTGTTGTACACCGACATGCGGCGCGCCTTCGACGATAAGAGCATCGACGCCGTCACCATCGCGACGACAAACCATTGGCACGCGCTCACCGCCATCTGGGCCATGCAGGCGGGCAAGGACGTCTATGTCGAAAAGCCAGTCTCGCATAACATCTTTGAAGGGCTGAAGTTAGTGGAAACGGCCCGTAAGTATAACCGCATTGCCGCCGGCGGAACGCAGCGGCGGTGGTGGGGCCGCTATCGCAAGGCCATTGAGCTGTTACATGCCGGGGTGATCGGCGAGATCTATCAGGGGAACTTCTTCTTCCCCGGCGGCCGGGATTCGCTGGGCTTTAAGCCCGTCACGCAGCCGCCGGCGAACCTGAATTGGGATTTGTGGGTTGGCCCGGCGCCCATGCAGGATTATCACGCCAACCTCGTTCCCTATAACTGGCACTGGTTCTGGGATTTCGGCAACGGTGAACTGGGTAACAACGGCATTCACATGATTGACGTTCTGCGCTGGGGCATGCAGAAGACTTACCCCGTCCGCGTTCGGTCTACCGGCGGCCGCTTCGGTTACAAAGACCAGGGGCAGACTCCGAACACCCAGAACGTCACCTGGACTTACGGCGACGGTGCAGCGATTGTCGGTCAACTCCGCGGCCTCTATACGAACGAGCCGATGGCCTGGGACTTCTTTGGCACCAAGGGTCATCTGCACTTAAAAGAAGGCGCCGACTTCGTCATCACGCTCGGCCGGAATAAACAGGCCGAACCCGCCGTCGCCTCGCCGCCTAATCTCGACCACTTTGCCAACTTTGCCGACGCCGTGCGCGCCCGTAACCCGAAGCTGTTGCACGCCGAGGTGGAGGAGACGGCCATTTCGACGGCGTTGTGCCACCTGGGGAACATCTCCTACCGGCTCGACCGGGAGCTGCAGTTTGACCCGGCCAGAATGCAGTTCGTGGGGGACGCGGCGGCCAACGCCATGTTGACCCGGCCTTACCGCGCGCCCTACGTGGTGCCCGAAAAGGTATAGCGCCGGCCGCTATGGCTCCCGCGCCGCCCGGAAGCCGATCATGCGCCAAGCCTGCAGCGACGGCCAGCCGCCGCTGCGGGCCGAGACGCGCAGGTCGCCCTCTTCAAAGAAGAACGAACCGCCGCGCAGGACCCGGTAGGCGCCCTTGGCCGGGCCTTGCGGGTTCTTCTTCGGCGACTCCTTGTAGTAATCCCGCTGATACCAGTCCTGGCACCACTCGAGCACATTGCCCGCCATGTCCAGCGCGCCGTAGGGCGAGGCGCCTTTAGGAAACGAGCCTACTTCCATGCCGGTGTCGAACCGCTGCTTGCCGACGTAGTTCGCATACTCGTGGCTGATCTGGTTGCCCCAGGGGAACTTTCGTTTGTCCGTGCCGCGGGCCGCTTTTTCCCACTCGGCTTCGGTCGGCAGGCGGTACTTTTTGCCGGTCTTGGCCGAGAGCCAGTTACAGTAAGCCGTGGCGGCGTCCCAGTTGACGCCCAGCACCGGGTAGTTATCGCTGCCCGGCGTGCCGCCGCCATGGTTATTGGCCTGGTTCCAGTAAGGGCTTTGATCCTTCGGCACCACCCAGCCATTGGGCCAGAATTTCTTGTCTTCGTAACCGGGATCGTTCTGGAACTTCTTCCAGTCGGCGTTGGTGATCTCGTGTTTGCCGATGTAGAAGGCGTCCAGGGTTACCGTATGCACGGGCCTTTCGCGGTCGAGCCCCTCGCCCGTGGTGTCGCCCATGGTGAAGGCGCCGGCCGGCACCAACAGAAAATCGCCGTAACCGTCGTTGACCGACTTCGGCAACTGTTGCGCGACGGCGGCCACCGCCGCCAGAAGAATGATTCCGAGCCTCACTTACTGCTTTCCTCCGAAGAACTTGTTCAGATTCAAAAAGTGTTTCAACTGGTCCATCCACGGGCCATACTCCGGGCTCGTCGTGGCCGCGCCAAAGCCGTGCCGGCCGCGCTGGTAGAGGTGTAACTCGACGACGGTGCCGGCCTTGTTCATCTCGAGGAACAACTGCGCCGAACCGTTGGCCGCGCCGCGGTCGTGTGCGGCGGCCAGCAGAAACACCGGCGGGAAGTCGGCCAGTTTCTCGCCCGGCATGGGCCGCCCGGCGCTGTAGACCATGATGATCGAGTGGGCCTTCGAGGGCAGGCGGTCGATCGGGTCGGCGGCGTTGGGGTCGCCGGCGGTGGCCGTGGCCGCGACGTTGCGGGCCATGCTTGAACCGGCGGAGAAGCCGGCGAAGGTGATGCGCTCCGGGTCGATGCCGAACTCTTTGGCGCGGGAGCGGAGGAGGCGGATGGCCCGGTTGCCGTCGAGCGCCCGGGCGGCGTCGTCGTAGCGGGGATTGAGCCGGTAGGTGAGTACGAAGGCTGTCGTGCCCCAGTCGTTGAACCGTTCGGCGATATCGATGCCTTCGAGGTTGTACATCAGCATGATGTTCGACCCGCCCGGGGCGATGATGACGGCCGAACCGTTCGGCTTGCCGGCGGGTTTGAAGACGGTGAGGAAGGGAGCGTCGAGCGGACCATTGCCCTTCGAGAGCGGGACCTTTCCGGGTTCCCACAACGGAATGTTGTAGTGCGGATCCACCGCCCAAAGTGCCGGCAGGGAGACGGCTATCAGGAAAAGATTGCGAAAGAACATCGATCCGGAGCATATCATAAAGAGTTCATGCGATCTCTTTACGTGCAGGTCCTCTTGGCTATCGCCATCGGGTGCGTCCTCGGCTACATGGCGCCGGCGTCCGGTGCGGCGATGAAGCCGTTGGGCGATGGCTTCATCAAGCTGATCAAGATGATCATTGCGCCGGTGATCTTTACGACGGTCGTGCTCGGCATCGCCGGCAGTGAGGATCTCAAGCGGGTGGGCCGGACGGGCGGGTTGGCGCTGATCTACTTCGAAGTCGTCTCTACCTTTGCCCTGATCGTCGGGCTTCTGGTCGTCAATTCGCTTCAGCCCGGAGCGGGGATGAACGTCGATGTCGCTTCGCTGAATGGCGCTTCGGTGGCCGAGTACGCCAAACCGGGCCGCATGGGTTCACTGCAGGACTTTGTCCTGCACATTATTCCGACCACATTTCTGGACGCCTTTGCCAAGGGCGAGATCCTGCAGGTGCTCTTTCTCGCGCTGCTCTCCGGCGTCGCCCTGCAGCGGATCGGCGGGCGCAACAGCGTGGTGTTTCAGGTGATCGAGCAGGCGAGCGAGCTGTTCTTCAATATCGTCAGAATCATCATGTACGCCGCCCCCGTGGGGGCCTTTGGCGCGATGGCGTTTACGGTGGGCGCTTACGGCATAGGCAGTCTGCTGTCGCTCGCCAAACTCATGGCGACCTTCTATCTCACCTGCCTGCTATTCATCTTCGCGGTGCTCGGCGCCATCGCTCGCTTCCACGGCTTTAGCATCTTCCGCTTCCTTCGTTACATTCGGGAGGAGCTGCTGATTGTGCTGGGCACCTCGTCGTCCGAGGCCGCGCTGCCGCGCATGATGGCGAAGCTCGAAGCGCTGGGGGCGGGGAAGTCGACCGTCGGCCTGGTGATCCCCACCGGCTATTCGTTTAATCTCGACGGGACGTCGATCTACCTCACCATGGCCGCCGTGTTCCTCGCGCAGGCGACCAATACCCCGATGACACTGACCCAGCAGTTGACGCTGCTGGCCGTGCTGCTGCTGACTTCGAAGGGCGCCGCCGGGGTTACTGGTTCCGGCTTTATCGTGCTGGCGGCTACGCTCTCCGCGGTCGGCAGTGTGCCGGTAGCGGCGCTGGCGCTGATCCTGGGCATCGATCGCTTCATGTCGGAGGCGCGCGCCATTACCAACGTGATTGGCAATGGCGTGGCGGCGCTGGTCGTCGCCCGCTGGACCGGCGACCTCGACCGCCAAACGCTCGAACAAGAGCTCCGGCGCTGAACTGCGGCCTAACGGAGCGGCTGGGTGCTAACGAATGACAACACGACCGTGTGGTTGTCTTCGCGAATCCGTCCGTTGCGCTGCTCTACGGTCTGCAGCATGTAGCCCGTCTCGACGCGCCAGAAGGGATTGATGGTGCGGCCCCAGAGGATGGCCAGGCGGTTCTGATCCCGGGGCTTCGGGAAGTTTTTGGGCGGCACCGGAACAAACATCTCATCGAAGAGCACCAAAGAGTTCTTGCCCCTGAGAGGAATGGTGCCCCGCAGCATGTAGCGGAACCGGTTTTCGTAAAGGCCGGCCGCCTCGAAGCGGTTTTCAAAACGAGTCCGGTGCATTACTTTCACTTTTCCGGCGTCATGACGAAAACGGAGCTCTTCGTAGATCCGGTTTTCGTGGTTCGCCTGGGCCACGGGATAGCGCCCGTAGCGGTAGGTATTGACGGACGCGTAGCCGGCGCTGACGGCAAAGCTTTCGTTGAGCTTGAAATTGATCGCCGGCCGCAGCAGGAGCTGCTGACCATCGACGATGAGGTTGTGGCGGCGCCATTGTCCTTCGATGTGGAGGCCCCAGCGGCTCGTCTTGCTGAACGGGTGGTCGCCCATGTATTGAAACCAGCCGTGCGCGTTTCTCTCTACCTGGGCTGAGGCCAGGGTGGCGGTCAAAAGCACAAAGCAGGCTACTCGTGTCGCCAACCTTGCGCAACCGCACGGTGTTGGACGTTCGACTGGAAAGATCCTCATTTCCGCCTCAGTATACCGGGTCTCGGGTAGAATGCGGTCTATGTCTTCCTGCAACCGGCGACATTTTACGCGCCGCGAGTTTCTGGCCGCCGCGCTGGCCCCGCCTGCCTCCCGCCCGCCGAATTTCGTCGTCCTGTTTGCCGACGACATGGGCTACGGCGACCTGGCCTGCTACGGCCACCCCACGCTCCGGACCCCGCACCTCGACCGCCTTGCCGCCGAAGGCATGCGCTTCACGTCTTTTTACGCCGCGGCCTCCGTCTGCAGCCCCTCCCGCGCCGGCCTGCTGACGGGCCGCCATCCCATCCGCGCCGGCCAGCCCGGCAACACTGGACCCGATACCGTTGGAGGCCTACCGCTCTCCGAACTCCTGCTGCCGCAGCTCCTCAAGGCGCGCGGCTACCAGACGATGGCCATCGGCAAATGGCACCTTGGCTTTCAACCCGCGGCCCATCTGCCGACCAAGCGCGGCTTCGATCGCTGGTTCGGCCTGCCCTATTCGAACGACATGATCCCGCCGTGGGTGAAGACCGACCGTCCGCTCCATCTCTACCGCAACGAAGATGTGGCGGAGCCGGTGACCGACCAAGCGAACCTGACGCCGCGCTACACGGACGAAGCCGTGCGCTTCATCCGAAATTGCGAAACGAAGCCATTCTTCCTGTACCTGCCCTACGCCATGCCCCACCTGCCGGTGAGCGCCCCGCCCGGGATGCGCGGCCGCTCCCGGGCCGGCCACTATGGCGATGTGATCGAGACGCTCGACTGGTCGGTTGGGGAGATCACGCGGACGCTGCAGGAGCTCAAGCTGGACCGGAACACCCTGGTGATCTTTGCCAGCGACAACGGCCCGTGGCACGACCTGCCCCCCCGCATGCTCGCCGGCGGCGTCGAGGCCTGGCACACCGGTTCGAAAGGGTTACTGCGGGGCGCCAAAGGCACGACCTACGAAGGCGGCTTCCGCGTTCCCGGTATCTTCCA
Source organism: Acidobacteriaceae bacterium (assembly GCA_020247055.1). Taxonomy (GTDB): domain Bacteria; phylum Acidobacteriota; class Terriglobia; order Bryobacterales; family Bryobacteraceae. The sequence continues at coordinate 18,452 of JADCJL010000310.1, forward strand.
TTGGCCTGGGGTGATCCGTCCGGGGCAGGTCTCGATGGACATGGCCTCGACGCTCGATATTCTCCCGACGCTGCTTGCCGCCGCCGGGGTGGCGCTGCCCGGCGACCGTCCCTACGACGGGCACAACCTGCTGCCGCATCTTCGGGACGGCAAGCCCTCGCCGCGCCAGGAGTTCTTCTACGCGCAGGGCCGCACGCTCGAAGGGATCCGGCAGGGGCCCTGGAAATACCGGCAGGCGAAGGGTGCAGCGCCGGAGCTTTACCATCTCGACCGCGACCCTGCCGAGCAGTACAACTTGGCCGCCGCCGAACCCGCGGTTGTCAATCGTCTGGCCGCCCGCCTGCAACACTTCACTCAGGAGATTCATGCTGAGCGACTGCCGTAGGCTCCTGCTGCTGCTGGCGGCGAGTTGGGCGATCCTCTCCCTGGCCCGGCTGTCGCCGATACAGGTTACCGAGGAGATTCCGCCCGTGCTCCTTTACGGCGTTCCGGGGTTTCTGACCGTGGCGATTTGCTTCCTGCCGCCCCAGTCCTGGGAGCCGGAGCGCTGGTTCGTGGTGAGTGCCGTGGTCCTGGTCGCCGCGGTCGCGATTTGTTGGCTTCCTATCGCAATCTCCTTTTGGATGGTAATGCCCTCTTCGTTTGGTTCCTCCGTGGTGTCGCTGCCGTCCTCTTGGGGAGCGCCTACCGGCGGAGGGGATATGCCGGCCCGCTGCCCGCGCGCACCGCCCTCACGACGCTTTGCCTGGTCTCGCCACTTCTGCTTGATCACGTCACCGCCGACGTCTCGTTTCCCTTCAAACCTCGTCTGGCGCCGACAGCTTGGCAAATGTCCCGCCCATTGCGAGTTATCCTCCAAGGAATTGGTCGTTGGTGCGAAACGCGGGACGGCGCAACGCCGGATCCCGCTCGAACAACTGGCCGGTTCCGATCCTCCCGACCTCAGCGATCCTACCGACCTCAGTAAGATGTAGAACATGCTCTTTTCGCGCCGCCAGTTTCTGGGCGCCGCTTCCTCCGCGCTGCTGCCTCCGCCAGCGGCCCGGCCGAACGTGGTGCTGGTGATGACCGATGACCAAGGCTATGGTGACCTCGCCTGCCACGGCAACCCCGTCCTGCAGACGCCCCACCTCGACGCCCTCCACGCGCAGTCGGTCCGCCTGACCAACTACCA
>JADCJL010000311.1 GCA_020247055.1 Acidobacteriaceae bacterium
GATCGGGGTCGGTGGCGAAGAAGATGGGGGTGGGGGTTTCGGGCCAGAGCACGAGGTCGGGCGGGCGGGCGGGGGCGGCGGCGAGGGAGAGGGAGGTGAGGAGATCTTTCTGCTGGCGGTAGAGGCCGGCGGTCCAATCGACGAGCACCGGGAAGTTGGGCTGCACGGCAACGGCGGAGCCGGCGGTTTTGAGGCCTTCGGGCACCCGGGGCAGGAAGACGGGCAGGAGGGTGAACAGGAGCCAGGCGGTATAGTGGCGGGGCTTGCGGAGGAGAATGAGAGCGAAGCAGATGGACATGAGCGCCAAGACGAAGGAGATGCCGTAGACGCCGGTGTAGGGAGCCAGGCGCAGAGCGATGGGGATCTCCATGGCGGCGTTGCCGAGCATGAGCCAGCCGAAGCCGGTAAGTGGCTCCTGGGTGCTTTCGAGGCCCGCCCAGAGCAGAGCCATGGCGGGAGGGCCGTACCAGTGGCGGATCAGGATGCCGCCGAGCCAGCTATAGACGCCGTAGTGGATGGACTTGAGGACGCAGAACAGGGCGAAGGAGCCCCAGCCGCCCCAGAAGCCAAGGCCGCCGTGGACTTCGAGGACGGAGGCGATCCAGGAGCAGGTGATGGCCCAGAACAGGAGCCCCATGACCCAGCCGAGGAGGAACCGGCGGAGGGGGACGTACTCGTGCGCCATGGCGAGGGTGAGGGGCGTGAGGGCGACGGGCGCCAGCCACCAGGCGTCGTAGCGGGGGAAGACGAGGGCGAGCAGGACGCCGCTAATCGCGGCGAGCAGAAACGGCATTTTCTTCGACCCGGTCGGCCATGTAGGAGCTGCGCACGAGGGGCCCGCTGAAGACCATTTCGAAGCCGATGCTTTGGCCGTAGCGTTCATAGGCGGCGAAGCGTTCGGGGGTGACGTACTCAGCGACGGGCATGTTGCGGCGGGTGGGCTGGAGATACTGCCCGATGGTGGCGATGTGGACATCGGCGGCGCGGAGATCGCGCAGGAGCTCTTCGACCTCTTCGACGCGTTCGCCGAGGCCGACCATCAGGCCGGACTTGGTGAGCGTGGCGGGCTGGTAGCGGCGGGCGAAGGCGAGTACATCGAGCGACTGCTGATAGCGGGCCTGGGGCCGGACGCGGGCGTACAGGCGCTGGACGGTCTCCATGTTGTGGTTGAAGACGTGGGGGCCGGCGTCGAGGACCCGGGCGACGGCATCGGTGTCGCCGCAGAAGTCAGGGGTGAGGACTTCGACTTTGGCGTGGGGCAGACGGCGACGGACGGCGCGGACGGTTTCGGCCCAGTGGTGGGAGCCGCCATCGGGGAGTTCGTCGCGGTTGACGCTGGTGATGACGACGTAGCGGAGGTCCATTTCGGCGGCCATAGCCGCTACATGTTCGGGCTCTTCGGGATCGAGGGTGAACTCGCGTTTGGCGGGCGAGCCTTTGGGCACGGAGCAGAAGGCGCAGCCGCGGGTGCAGAGGTTGCCGAGGATCATGAAGGTAGCCGCGCCGCGGTGGAAGCATTCATGAATATTCGGGCAGCGGGCGGACTCGCAGACGGTATGAAGGCGCTTCTGGCGAAGTTCGCGTTTGAGCAGATGCACGGACTCGAAGTGGGTCTCCGGCTTGCGGAGCCACTCGGGCAGGCGGGGCCGGGCGGTGATCTGGACCAGATCGCTCACGTTAGAGTCTCTTGGGGACGGCGCCCTTCATGCCGATGGCTTCCAGGCGGGTGCGGACGCGGGCGACCTCTTCGGGCGAACTCATGGGTCCGATGAGAACACGGACGATGTTGGGCCGGTCGGCGGGGCCGGGGGTGATGATGGCCGGGAAGTTGCGTTTCCGCAGGGAGTCGACCATGACGTTGGCGCCTTTGACGTCGATGGCGGCGACCTGGAGATAGGAGCCAGGGGTCGGCTTGGTGACGGCGGCGGTGACAGGGGGCTCGACGGGAGCGGGCTTGGGCTGTTCCGGAGCCTTCTTTTCCGGTTCTTTCTTTTCAGGTTCCTTCTTGTCCGTTTCTTTCTTGGGGGGGTCCGGTTTAACGGGCTCGGCTTTGGCGACTTCGGTTTTGGGGGGCTCGGGCTTGGGGGCTTCCGCCGCCGGCGGTTCGGCCTTGGGGGCGTCGACGACGCGGGGCGTGGCGGGGGTGGGCGAGCCGGCATCGACTTCGCGGGGCGGGCCGGAGGGGGCGCCGGCTGGTTTGCGGGCTACCGCCAGGCTGGCCGCCTCCAGGCTGGGATTATTGCGTCCCACGATGTAGCCCATGGTGAAAAACACTCCCAGTAGAACGACCAGGATGAAAAACACGCTCAGCAACTGCTTGTTGCCGAGCACCAGTTCGAATTCGCCTTCTTCGTTGCGGGCCATATCGTTCCTGAAATTATCTTCCTATTCTGACAAACAATTTGCGCGGCTATCGATCATTCTAGACCACTTTTGTTTTGGAGGGCGCGGCCGGCGATGGCGAGCAGCCACCAGGTGGCGGCGATGAGGGGCGCGACGATGGCCGGGTGGGCCTCCATTTTCGAACAAATCAGGAAAAAAGTGGCGGAGGCCAGCCAGCCGAGCCAGCGCGGCCAGGCGCCGAAGGCGGCGAGGGCCAGTACGGTCCAACAAAGCGCCAGGGCCGCCACGCCCCACCCGAGGCCACGCAGGACGAGATGGTATCCGCCGACGACGGCCAGGACGCCTCCGGCCGCGCCGAAGAGGACCCAGCCGGGGCGGCAGAACTCGACATAGACGAGCAGCACGCCGCCGACGAGGCACGACATGGCAGCATTTGGGCTCACCCTGTTATGGTAATGCTTCATGCTGGCGCTATTGCAGGAGTTGGTGCGGACGAACTCGGTGAACCCGTCGCTCGAGGCGGGGGGGCCGGGAGAAGGGGCGGTGGCGGCGATCGTTGAACGGGAGTTTCGGGGGGCGCGGTTCGAGGTGAGGCGCCTCGAGGCGACGCCGGGGCGGCCATCGGTGGTGGTGCGGCTGCCGGGGACGGGGGGCGGGCGGAGTTTGATGTTCAACGCGCACATGGACACGGTGGGGGTGGAGGGGATGGCGGAGCCGTTTGCGGGCCGGGTGAAGGGCGGACGGCTCTACGGGCGGGGGGCTTACGACATGAAGGGGTCGCTGGCGGCGGCGATAGCGGCGATGCAGCGGATGCCGCGGCTGCGGGGGGATGTGTATCTGGCGGCGGTGGCGGATGAGGAGTTTTTGAGCCTGGGGACGGAGGAGGTGCTGCGGCACTACCGGCCGGACGCGGCGGTGGTGACCGAGCCGACGGGGCTTGACCTGTGCGTGGCACACAAGGGGTTTGCGTGGTTCGAGTGGAGGGTGGAGGGGCGGGCGGCGCACGGTTCGCGGCCGGACCTGGGGGTGGACGCCAATCTGGCGGCGCTGCCGGTACTGGAGCAGTTGGCGGCGCTGCGGGCGGAGTTGGCGGGGCGGGCGGCGCATCCGCTGCTGGGGCCGCCGAGTCTGCACGTGGCGAGGGTGGAGGGCGGGACGGGATGGAGCACGTACGCGGCGGGGTGCACGATTCGCGTGGAGCGGCGGTTGGTGCCGGGCGAGACGGCCGAGCAGGCGGCGGCGGAGATGCCGGCGGGGGCGCGGATGGTGTTCGCGCGGCCATTTTACGAAACGAAGCCAACGGGGCGGCTGGTGGAGTTGGCGCAGCGGGCGCTGCCGGGGGCGCGGCTGGTGGGGCAGACGCCGTGGTTTGATTCGGCGCTGTACGCGGCGGCGGGGATTGAGACGCTGGTGCTGGGTCCGGCGGGGGGCGGGGCGCACGCGGCGGAGGAGTGGGTGGAGCTTGAGAGCGTTGAGGCGGCGGCGGAGGCGTATGTGCAGATTGCCCGCGAGTTTTGTCAGACTGAGGAGCAACGATGAATCGACGTACCTTTCTTCAGACGCTGCCGGTGGTGGCGAGCGCGCAGCAGCGGCGGAAGCCGCGCAACATCATCTTCATTCTGAGCGACGACCACCGGTACGATGCGCTGGGGTTTTTGAAGGGCCAGCCGTTTGTGGAGACGCCGCATCTGGACCGGCTGGCGCGGGAGGGTGCGCATCTGAAGAATGCCTTTGTGACGACGGCGCTTTGTTCGCCGTCGCGGGCGACGATTCTCACCGGCAAGTACGCGCACAAACATAAGATCGTTGATAACAACACGGCCATTCCGGCGGGAACCACTTACTTTTCCAGCCACTTACAGAAAGCTGGTTATAAGACAGCTTTCCTTGGTAAGTGGCACATGGGCGGCGAGTCCGATGCGCCGCAGCCGGGATTTGACCGCTGGGTATCGTTCCGAGGGCAAGGGACTTACCTGCCGAGCGCGAACGGACTGAACGTGGACGGGAAGAAGGTACCCCAAAAAGGGTATATCACGGATGAGTTGACCGACTATGCCGTCGAGTTTATCGAGCAGCAGAAGGGTCCGTACTTTCTCTATCTTTCGCACAAGGCCGTGCATGCCGAGTTCGTGCCGGCCGAGCGGCACAAGGGGAAA
>JADCJL010000312.1 GCA_020247055.1 Acidobacteriaceae bacterium
ACGGACAGCCCCGTGCCGAGCAGACCGGCGGCGAGGAGGAACCGGATGGGATGGTCCGTGAAGTTGAAGATGCTGTCGACGGAGTAGCGCAGCTTTTTGGCGAAAGTCCAACTGCTGCGGCCTTCTTGGCGCGCGAGGCGCTCATAGGGGACAAACACCTGGCGGTAACCGAGCCAGAGCAGCAGACCGACGATGTTGGTGTGGGACTCGCGCAGGCTGAGCAGGCGGTCACGCACCTCGCGAGTGCAGCCGAAGACATCAACGCCACCGGCGGGCATTTCAGGAAGCACGAAGCGGCGGTAGAGGCGCCAGAAGAGGCTCGAAGTGAGTTCGGTGAGCCAGGGGTCGGCCCGTTTGCTGCGGACGCCAAACGTGATATCCGCGCTGCCGGAGGAAAGAATCGCGGCGAACCGCGCAATGAGGGCCGGGGGCTCCTGCAGGTCGGCGGCGAGGACGGCGAAGTGGTCGCCCTCGCCCACTTCGAGACCGGCGCAGATAGCGGAAAACGAGCCGAAGTTGCGGCTTAACTGTACGAGTTGGGCGCGGAGGCCCGTCGCGGGCAGACGGGTCGTCAGGATCTCGGCGCAGCGGTCCGGGCTTCCGTCAATGGCGAAGACGACTTCCAGATCCGGGAGAGTTGCGCGCAGGCGGGTTAACTCGGTCAACAGCCGATCGAGGTTCTCCTCGTTGCGGTAGACCGGAATGACCAGCGAGAGCACCGCTACCGACCTCCGGCGGTGAGTTCGAGGAACTCGTCGTAATTCCGGATGTAGTCGGCGGGGTCGTAGTAGTCCGAGGCCAGTACGAGAAGCACGGCGCCGGGCGAATACTTATACTGGACGCCCCAGATCATAGGCGGCAGGTGGAGACCGACGGTGGGATCGTCGAGCAGAAACTCCTCCCGGGTTTCCCCATCGTCGGCGACGGCGTGTACGGAACCGGCAACGCAGATGAGGAACTGGTGCAGTTGGCGGTGGGCATGTTCCCCGCGGATGTTTTCGCCGGGCACGCCGTAGACAACAAAGTGGCGGCGGATGGGAAAGGGGATGTGGCGTTCGGCTTCGCCGAAGCTGATCTGGCCGCGGAGATCTTCGGCGTGCGGCAGGCGGTGAAGCGTGACGCCGCGAACGCTGGTGGGGGCGGCGCCCGGGCTAGCGGGTACGGCACGGGGCGGGGCCGAGACGCTGGGTTTGGCCCCGACGTAGCCGGCGATGCGGGCCGGGTTTCCCAGAACGATCGTGTCGGGGGGCACGTCGCGAGTGACTACGGTGGCGGCGCCGACCATGGCGCGTTCCCCGATGGTGACGCCCGGCAGGATGGTGGCATTGGCGCCGATGGAGGCGCCCGCTTTGACGAGCGTGCGCGCGACGCGTTCCTGGTAATGCCGGCTGCGGGGAAAGGGATCGTTCGTGAAGGTGGCGTTGGGGCCGACAAAGACATCGTCGCCCAGCGTAATGCCGTCCCAGAGTTGGACGCCGGACTTGATGGTGACGCGATCGCCGACAACGACATCGTTTTCGATGAAGACGTGGTCGCAGATATTGCAATCGGCCCCGATGCGGGCGCCGGGGAGGATATGGACAAAGGCCCAGATGCGGGTGCCTGTCCCAATGTCGGTGGATTCTATGATGGCCGCGGGATGGTGAGACATGGATCTACGGAACGACGAAGTTTCCCGCCATTTGAATACCGGTACTGGTGCCGGAGGTGTCTTCGGCCACGACAAACAGTTTTTTCGGGCCAGCGAAACCGGGCCGGAACACGACCTGGAAGCGTGCTTCGATGACCGGGCCCTGGCGCGTGATCGCGGAGCCGTCCGCATGGAGTTCACACTGGCGGTTGGGCACTACTTCTTTGCCCATAGCTTCGCGAGCGCCGCTGCCGCTATCGTGCACGAGGCGGGGGCGGCCGGTAGGAACATGGGCGAACAGATAGCAGGCTTCGGCGCCGGAGTCGCGATCGTTGATCAGCAAACCGAGAAAGACCGGCTCGGGGCGGTTCGGGGCCTGGTCGAGGCGGACTGTGAATAGTTGAGACTTGCCGCCTCCCTCATCCGGGGTTACTGTCAATCCACCAAACAGGGGAAGTTTCTGCATGGGAGGGGGCGGCGGGAAGGGGGAATCCGGGCGACAGCATCCAACTAACCCTGCCAGGGCAGCTAATGCGGCGACGGAGGCGATGAGAAGCCGGATCTGCATCGGAGTAACCCTCAGAGTAACGCACTTACCGGCGGCGGGAGGCCAACCAGAAAGGAATCAGCGCCAGAACGCCCCATCCCAGGCTTTCGAGCAGGATCCAGGCCAGAACGGGCGCGCGGGGGCCGTCGCCGAAGCAGAGAATCAAGATGCCGTTCGCCACCGCGGCCAGCGCGCCGGCGGCGAGCAGCGCATATCCCAAGGCGCGCGCCGGACGACCGCCCCAAGCGAGGAACGGCGGCACCCAACCCAAAGCCAGAGGCACTCCCACCAGCCAGAACAGCACCGGGATGACGAGCCCTACCGCCCATAGAAGCATAGCGATTAGGATATTCTAATTCTTGCGTTACCTGATCCTTATTCCAGCCTTTTGCCACCTGGCGGCGTTCGGGCAAAGCGACCCGGCCCCGGAGCCGCTGCGAACGCGTATCACCATCTCCGAGAAGCTTTCGGCCGAAGCTCCCGCGGCGATCACGACGGTGGATAAGGACCAACTGGCGGCGAATCCGGGTGTGAATCTGGACGACCGTCTCCGCTCCGTGCCCGGCTTCTCGCTCTTCCGCCGCTCGTCGTCGCTGGTGGCCAATCCGACGACGCAGGGACTCTCGCTGCGTGGTCTCGGATCTTCGGGGGCTTCGCGGACGCTGGTGCTGTGGGACGGGATTCCGATCAACGATCCCTTCGGCGGTTGGGTTTACTGGACGCGGGTGGACGCCGAGGAGTTGGAGCGGGTGGAGGTAGCCCGCGGCGCCTCGACCAGTCTGTTTGGCGACCGGGCAATGGGCGGTTCGCTCTCGCTGTTTTCGAAAGCCGCGACGCCGTGGCGGCTGCACGGCGCCTACGAAGGGGGCAACCGGAGCACCAATCAGTTGTCCGGCGGCTTCGCGCATCTGTGGTCAAAGTTGGAGCTGAGCACCAACGTGCGGGCTTTTGCGACCGATGGCTTCTTCATTGTTCCGGCCAACCGGCGGGGCGCCGTGGATACGCGGGCCGGGGTAGACTTTGTGGCGGGCGACATCCGCCTGAACTATCTGGGCGGCAAGGACCGCCTGGCCCTGAAGCTGGACGTGCTGGCGGAGCAGCGGGAGAACGGCACGGTGCTGCAGACCAATTCGACCTCGCTGGGCAACCTGAGCGCCAACTACTCGCGGGAGAACTTCACGGTGCTCGGCTGGCACACGCGGGAGCAGTTCCACGCCAACTTTTCTTCGATCGCGGCCAACCGGCAGACCGAGCGGCTGACGTCGGTGCAATCGGTGCCGAGCGAGGCGACCGGCGCGGCGGGCTTCTACCGCTTCGGTGCGCGAGACAGCCATTTTCTGGTGGGGGGCGATCTGACGCGCGTCGAGGGCTACTCGCTCGAGACGGTGCTGCCCACGGGGTTCCGGCAGGGCGGCGGGGTGCAGTGGCAGCGGGGCGGCTTTGTGCAGGCCGACACGGCATGGAAGGGCTGGAAGCTGTTCGGCGGGCTGCGGCTGCACAATACGGCCGTCACGGCCGGCGCCAGCAACACGTTCTGGAACCCGAGCGGCGGGGTGACCTACGGACGCAAGAACTGGCGGGCGCGCGGCACGGCCTACCGCAGTTTCCGCGCGGCGACGCTGAACGAACTGTACCGGGAGTTCCGGGCGGGCAACGCCGTGACCCGAGCCAACGCCGCGCTGCGGCCGGAGTTCAGCCGGGGCGTCGAGTTGGGATTCGATTGGTACGGAGAGAATTGGACGTTGCAGACGACCGGCTTTTCAAATGCGTTGACCGATCTGATCACCAACGTGACGGTTTCGGTCTCGCCCACGCTGATCGACCGGCAACGCCGGAACGCGGCCGAGGCACGGACGCGGGGTGTGGAGACGAGCCTGAACTATCGTTGGCGCGGGTTGCGCGCCGAAACCGCTTACCTGTTTGCCGATAGCCGCTTCCGCGCGCCGACGCTGGCGCGCATTCCGCAGGTGCCGCGGCACCAGGGCAACCTGATTTTGACGTGGTTGAGCGCGGGGAACAAGACGCTGCTGAGCGGCGGCATCCGGAGCTTCGGCATGCAGTTTGAGGACGATGTCAACCTGTTCCGGCTGCCGGGCTACGCGACGCTGCAGATGTCCGCCCGACGGACGCTGACGGGAAGCCTGAGCGCTTTTTTCACGGTGGAAAATCTGCTGAACCGGGAGTTTCTGGTGGCTTTCAACCCGCTGCCCAACGTGGGCGCGCCGCGGCTGTGGCGGGGCGGCCTGCGGTGGGACGGGCGCATCCGGAAGTGATTCCGGCGTTTCACTACACGCTGGGGCTGGGGCGCGAGGACTGGCGGCAGCAGATTGACCTGGCTCGGGCGGCAGGCTTTCGAGCGGTGGACGTCGATCTGCGGAGCGCTGCGACGATGGAGCCTGGCGCGATGCTGGATGCTCTGGGGGAGTTGCGGGCGGCGAGCGGGCGGCTGCCGGCGTATCCGGGCGGGCGGCTGGATCCGCGGATTCCGGGCTATTGTGCGGCGATTGGTCTGTCGACGTTGACCTGTTCGGTGCCTCCGTCGCTGGACGCGCCGGCCGACCTGCTGCCGCAGTACCGCGAGTGGGCGGCGATGCTGGCCGGCGCCGGATTGTCCCTGGCGATTGAGGCGCTGACGCCGCTGCATCTGCGTTTCGCAAAGCCGTATGCTTACGTGCAGAGCTTCGCGGCGTACCGGGAGTTCGTGGCTGCGGTGGGTGAGAACGCGGGCTTCCTGCTCGATAGCTGGCACTGGCATCACGGCGGCTATCCGAGCCCGCGGGGGCTGCGGGTGCTGCATGTGCATCTGGCCGATGCTGCAAGGGTGGCGCCGGAGGCGGTGCGGGATGAGGAGCGGGAGTTCCCGGGTGAAGGGGTGATCAACCTGGCCGGGCTGCTGGGGGAGATCGGCGGGTATACCGGCTATGTATCGGCTGAGGTTTTTGGTCAGCAGGGGCGTTTTGCCGATGGGCTGAGCCGCGCGCGGTTTGGGCGGGAGAGCGTCGAAGCGGTGCTGCGGCAGGTGGTGAGCCGTTCGCAGTGAGCGGCCCGTTTGGTACGCTCATCCATATGCTGCGCGTGCTCTTTTTTCTATGTCTGCTTCCGACGCTGGTCCCGGCGCAATCGAAGCCTCTCGACTGGGCCCAAATTGACCAGGAGACCTTAAAGCACTTCTCTGCTCTGGTGCAGATCAACTCGACGGACCCAGGCGGATCGGAGAAGCCGGTGGTGGACTACCTGCAATCCGTGCTGGCCAAGGAGGGCATCGAGTACAAAGTCTTCACCCGGGCGAACCTCGCGGACCCCGCCGTGATTCGCCCCAACATCATCGCCCGGCTCAAGGGGAGCGGGAAGAAGAAGCCGCTGTTGATTGTCGGCCATACCGATACGGTGAACATCGACCCGAAAAAGTGGACCGACTTCGGCCCCTTCTCGGCGCAGCGTTCGGGCGGGCATATCTACGGCCGCGGGACGGTGGATGACAAGGACAACCTGACGGCGGCGCTGATGTCGATGATTCTGCTGAAGCGGCAGAACGTCCCGCTCGACCGCGACGTGATCTTCCTGGCCGAAGCGGGCGAGGAGGGGAACACGGCGGTGGGCATTGCGTTTCTAGTCAACGAGCACTACGGCGAACTCGATGCCGAGTACTGCCTGGCCGAAGGCGGGTCGGCGGCGCGGGCCAACGGCAAGTTGAAGTATGTGCAGGTGCAGACGACCGAGAAGATTCCGCGCGGGGTGCGGCTGGTGGCTTCGGGAGTGGCCGGCCACGGGTCGGTGCCGCTACGGTCGAACCCGGTGGCGCATCTGGCGCGGGCGGTGGCGAAGGTGGCCGACTGGCAGCCGCCGATGCGGCTGAACGATACGACGCGCGCTTACTTTGAACGCCTGGCGACGATTTCGACGCCCGAGGAGAAGGATCGCTACAACGGGCTGCTGAACCCGGACAAGACAGACGCGATTCAGGAGTATTTCGCGGTGAACGAGCCGCGGCATAACTCGATGATCCGGACTTCGATTTCGCCGAATATGTTTCAAGCCGGCTACCGGACGAACGTGATTCCGTCCGAGGCGACGGCGCAGTTGGATATTCGCGCTTTGCCCGACGAGGACATGACGAAGTTCTACGATACGCTGCGGAGCATCGTGAACGATCCGGCGGTGAAGATTGTGCCGACGGGCACCTCCATGCGGCCGGGGGCGCCGCCTTCGGCGCTCGACAACGAAGCGTTCCGCGCCATCGAGGCGATGGCGAAGAAGCACTACGACGGGGTGACGGTGCTGCCGACGATGTCGACGGGCGCGACCGATATGGCGTTTCTGCGAGCGAAGGGGGTGCAGTGCTACGGCATCGGCCCGGCGATTGACGTCGAAGACGGCCCGCTGGGATACGGGGCGCACAGCGACCGGGAGCGGATTCTCGAGTCGTCGCTTCATCAGTTCGTTAAGTTCCACTATGACCTGACCGCCCAGTTGGCGGCCGCGCGGTGACGCCATGCGCAGACTCTTACTGACACTTGTTTTTCTGGCCGTTCCGGCGGCCGCCGCCGAGTTGCCGGAGGTGGCGCAACTGCTCGTCGAACTGATCCGCATCGACACGTCGAATCCTCCGGGGAATGAGGAGAAGATGGCCCGGTTTCTCGAGAAGCGCTTCGCCGGGCTGGGCTTTACGATCGACATTATTCCGACGCCGGTGGCCGGCAAGGCGCACTTTATCGCGCGGCTGAAAGGCAACGGCAAGAAGCGGCCGGTGCTGCTGGCGGCGCATGCCGATGTGGTGGGCGTCGAGCGGGAGAAGTGGACCGTGGACCCTTATGCCGGGGTGGTGAAAGAGGGCGCCGTGTACGGCCGGGGCGCGATTGATTTCAAGGGCGGCCTGGCGGTGTTTGCGCAGGCCGTTCTGAACCTGGCCCGCAACAAAGTGGCGCTCGACCGGGATGTGATCTTCCTGTCGGAGGCAGACGAGGAGGGGGGCATCTACAACACGACGTGGCTGGGCACGCAGGCGTGGGAGAAGATCGACTGCGAGTTCGCGCTAAACGAAGGCGGCTGGATCATCAAGGGCAAGGACGGCAAGACGTCTTATGTGTCGATCTCGACGGCGGACAAAGGGAACGTCTCGCTGACGCTGACGGCGCGGGGGACGTCGACGCACTCGTCGATGCCGCGGCCGGACAACGCAATCTATACGCTGGCGCGGGCGCTGGCGAAGCTATCCGCTTACGAGACGAAGGTGAAGCTGACGCCGGAGACGCGGATGTTCTTTTCGACGCTGGCCGAGGTGAGTCCGGAGCCGATGAAGTCGACCTTCCGGGATCTGCTGTCGGACGACGCGAAGAAGGTGGCAGCGGCGGACAAGGCGATTTCCGAAGACACGCTGCTCCACGCGATCATGCGGGACACGATTGCGCCGGTGCTGATGAACGCAGGCTTCCGGGGCAACGTGATTCCGGGTTCGGCGGAGGTGACACTGAACTTCCGGACGATTCCCGGAACGACGTCCGAGGACTTGATTGACGAGATCAAGGGTGTGATTGAAGACCCGCGCGTGGACGTGGACGTGGCAGTGTTTGCGACGTCGCGGACGGCGATGACGCCGGAGCAGAAGAAGCAGTCGCTGGAGTATCAGAAGATGCGGTCGCGGCTGAAGCCTTCGCCGCTCGATAACGAACTGTACAAGACCTTGGTGAAGCATGCGCTGGCGGTGTATCCGACGGCGAAGGTGACGCCGTATCTGTTTCAGGCCGGGACGGATTCGGCGGCGTGGCGGTCGCGGGGGATTCCGGTGTACGGGATCTATCCTTACCCGATTGATCATGAGGATCTGAAGCGGATGCACGGCAACGATGAGCGGGTGCCGATTGCGTCGCTCGTGACGGGGGTGGATCTGATCTACAAGACGCTCTTGGACGTGGCGGGCGCAAAGCCTTGACAGGCGGGCAGGGATGCGGGTACGCTTCCCTGCAATGACTACTCGCCGATACTTCTTTTTCGGGTCCCTGCTGGCCGGCGCCGTGCCGACGGGCGGCTATGGCAGCGTCCCATCGCTGCGCGCGCTGGGCTACAAACCCTTCTACGATAAGTTGAACGTGGCGGCCATTGGCTGCGGGGGCCGCGGCAACGAAATCCTGAACGATGCCGCGCGCACGGAGAACATTGTCGCGCTGTGCGATGTGGACCTGAAGCGGGGCGAGGGCGCCATCAAACGCTACGAGAAGCTGCCGCTGTACCGGGACTACCGGACGATGCTCGACAAAGAGGGCAAGAACATCGACGCGGTGACGATTGCGATTCCGGACTTCATGCACGCGGCGGTGGCGCTGGCGTACATGCAGGCAGGCAAGCATGTGTACCTCGAAAAACCGCTGGCGCGGACGCCGTGGGAGACGCGTCTGCTGCTGGACGCGGCCGTGAAGTACAAGGTCGCCACGCAGATGGGTAACCAGGGGTATTCGCACGAGTCGCACCGGGTGGCGGCGGAGATCCTGTGGTCGGGCGAGATTGGGGATGTGTCGGAGGTCCATGTTTCGACGACGCCGGGGACGCATCCGACGGGGTTGAAGGAGCTGCCGCCGGAGGAGTCTGCGCCGGAGACGCTCGACTGGAGCGCATGGCTGGGCAACGCGCCGATGCGTCCGTTCAGCTCTTACTATGTGCCCTACAACTGGCGGGGCTTTTACGATTTCGGAACGGGGCAGATTGGCAACTGGGCGACACATTCGGCCGGGCCGGTGCACCATGCGCTGCAGTTAGGGGCGCCGACCAGCATTGAGCGGGTGGCGGTGACCAACGAGAGCAAGTACACGTTTCCGGACCGGGCAACGATCCGGGTGGACTTTCCGAAGCGCGGGGGGATGCCGCCGGTCAGCGTCTACTATCACGACTCGGCGCGCGCGACGGATCCGGACGTTTACCGGGTGCCGGGCATGGACAACGAGGTGATTCTGCCGCCGCCGAATAACCTGACGGCGAAGGGCCGTCCGATGGGGGCGCCGGGAGGGATGTATGGTCCGCCCCGGGGGCCGCGGCCGGCAAACGCGCCGCCGATGGGAGCGGGTGGTCCGGGCGTGAAGGTGTTCGGCGCGGGACGCGGCGGTCCGGCGCCGGGCGTGCTGACGGGCAACGGGGCGGTGTTTATCGGCTCGAAGGGGATTATGGCGACCGTGGAACGGGGCGAAGGCGTGTGGCTGCTGCCGGCGGCGCGCTGGGCCGAGTACAAGCTGCCGCCGCAGCTGTTGACGCGGTCGCCGGGCCATATGCTGGACTGGATTCGGGCGTGTAAAGGCGGCGAGCAGTCGTGCAGCGACTTCCGGATTTCGGCGCCTTACGCCGAGTGGCTGGCGTTGACAGCGATTGCGTTCCGGGTGCCGGGCAAGCTGAACTGGGACAGCAAGCTCATGCGGTTTACCAATAGCGCGGAGGCGAACAAGTATGTGAAGCCGGCGTTCCGCCCGGGGATGGAGCTGAAGCTCTGAGCTTGAGCTGACGGTTGGCTGGCCAAGCGCCGTGGAGGCGTTTGGCCAGCG
>JADCJL010000313.1 GCA_020247055.1 Acidobacteriaceae bacterium
CGACGAAGCCGGCGCCAAAGCCGCCCGCGAAAAAAGCATGGCCCTCCGCCGCGCCAACCCCGCCGCCCAGGAAGCCCCCCAGCCCCGCCCCTTCCCCCGCTAACCGCCCCCGCCCGCCACCGGATTTTCCCCCGCCCTTCTTCCAGCGAATTCCGGGTAGCCCCCTCCCGCGGGTCGCCCTATACTGAGTCGTGTTTCGTCCTCTCGTCCTTCTTCTCTCCCTGGCCGCCGCGCCTGCCCTCGCGCAAACCATCGCCGCCGGTGGCGTCGTCAACGCCGCCGACTACACCGCCGCCGTCGCCCCCGGCTCCCTCATCGCCATCTTCGGCTCGAACCTCGCCCCCGCCACCACCAGCGCCGCCTCCACCCCGCTACCCACCTCCCTCGCCGGCGCCTCCGTCGAAGTCAACGGCCAGCCCATCCCCCTCTTCTTCGTCTCCGCCGGCCAGATCAACGGCCAAATGCCCTTCGGCCTCAGTGGTACGGTCTCCGTCCGCGTCCGTACCCCCGCCGGCCTCAGCCCCGCCGTCTCCCTCCCCATCACCCCCGCCGCCCCCCGCCTCTTCACCCGCTCGATGGACGGCAAAGGCGACCCCATCCTCGTCCGCGCCACCGATTGGACCATGGTCACCGCCGCTGCCCCCGCCCAGCCCGGCGACTACCTTATCCTCTTCCTCACCGGCCTCGGCAACGTCAGCCCCGCCATCCCCGCCGGCACCCCCGCCGGGGACAACGCCGCCAATGGCCCCCTGAACCAACTCCCCGCCGGCGCCGTCACCGTCACCTTTGGCGGCCAAGCCGCCCCCGTCCTGTTCGCCGGGCTCGCCCCCGGCTTCGTCGGCCTCTACCAGATCAACTTCCAGGTCCCCGCCGCTCCCTCCGGCAACACCATCATCGTCGCCACCCGCGACGCCGCCTCCTCCGATACCACCACCCTCCCCGCCCCCTCCCGCGTCACCGTCTCCGCCGTCGCCGAACAGTCCGTTGGCGCCCGGCGATTCGGTTCCTCCTCCAAACTCGCTCTCACCTGGACCGCCCCCTCCTACCCCGTCGATCACTACCAGATCACCGCCGCCGAAACCCTCCAGGGCACCACCGTCTCCACCACCGCCCGCTCCCTTTCGACGACCCTCTCCGGCCTCAAAGCCGCCACCCCTTACGCCATCACCGTCAAAGCCTGCGCCGATGCCCCCTGCCGCCAAAGCGGCGCCGCCAGCCCCGTCACCGGCTCCACCGCCACCGAGTACTGGCAACTCCGCGGCGCCGGCAACACCACCGCCGGCCTCGCCCGCATCGTCCGCGATGGCAACGTCCGCATCAGCGCCACCCGCTTCGGCCCCGAAGCCGGCCCCGTCACCGCCAACCGCATCCAACTCTACTACGGCCCCATGGCCCCACCCCGCGGCGCGCTCACCACCGCCCTCACCACCTCCGCCACCTCCGCCGCCGACCCCGCCAGCTATCTCTCCTTCACCAGCTCCGGCGCCACCACCGGCCTGCTCACCCCTTCCTCTCCCGCCCCCCTCATCGAATCCATCGCCACCGGCCAGGGCGTCCCTATGACCAATGGCAAAGTCCGCCTCTTCTTCGAAGCCCAGGGCGCCGACCGCAAAACCCGCATCTTCTCCCTCGATAGCGTCGACGGCTTCACCGGCCAGGACTTCAACTCCGGCTCCGCCACCACCTGCTCCACCACCGCCGACTACTCCCCCGGCGGCGGCTGCCCCTTGTCCACCCTCATCGGCGTCGAAGGCGATACCACCCTCCCCAACCCCCGCATCCCCAACGCTCGCCAGCATAAAGTCGCCTTCCCCACCCAAACCGACTGGCGCTGGGACGGCGCCCCCGGAACCTTTCTCGTCTTCACCACCGATCGCATCCCCGGCTGCGCCACCGGCGGCATGAACCACGGGTACGCCGTCTGGGATGGCGCCAAATGGAACGTCCAGTATGCCACTAACGGCTGCCCCAAGCTCTTCCTCGACGCCCAGGCCGCCTTCCCCATGCACCTCGGCGGCCAGCGCTACAAACTCTACTACGGCGACCCCACCATCACCACCGGGAAAGGCCCCTCCAACCTCCCCTTCCTCGGACCCAAAAAGCTCATCTACTCCGACGGCGCCGTCTCCGGCTCCCTCGACCGCGTCGACTTCGAAGACTGGGAACGCCAGTCCCTCGCCCGCGACGTCGTCTTCCTCTGGCCCAATGGCGACCCGCTGAACGACGCCGCCGAAGGCTACATCGACGACTACCACTTCCTCGCCCCTACCGGAAACCTCGATCTCCAGGTCATGTACCTCGCCATTACCAACGGCACCGAAGTCCCCTTCGCCTCCGCGGCCACCCTCCTGAATCCCTAGCCCGGCGCCGTCCTCAAAAAACGAGTTGACAATGTCTAGTCAGGCAGCTATTTTCGAAGTAGACACTGTCAACTCATGAATCCCTTACTACTCATTGTCACCATCACCGGCCTCCTCGACACTCAAGGCGAGGTCCGTTGTGCCCTCCATCGTCCCGGCTCGGAATTCCCCTCCGATACCGGCGCCTTCCTCCGCGTCCAGCAGCCCGCTCAGCCCGGAACGGCCGAGTGCCGCTTCCCCAACGTCCCCCCGGGCCGCTACGCCGTCGCCGTCCTCGTCGACCGCAATAAAAACGGCAAGACCGACAAAAACTTCCTCGGCATGCCCACCGAACCCTGGGGCGTCTCGAACAACGTCCGCCACAAAACCCGCGCCCCGCGCTTTGAAGAAGCCGCCTTCGACGCCAGTGGCGCGGCGCCCGTCCGCCTCACCATCCAGGTCGCCAAATAATCCTCTCCGGACCGGTTAGCCTGCCCCGGGCGGCGTCATATCCCGGTATGCGCCGCTCCCTTCCACTCCTCACCCTCGGGCTTCTCGCCGCCCTCTCCCTTCCCGCGCAGGACCACGCCGAACTCCGCGCTCCCACCGCCGACGCCCCGTGGGCCTACGCCCGGTCCGTCTTCCGCACCTACTCCAACAACAGCCGCACCAACCCGCCCGCCGCCGGCTTCTCCCAGATCATGGTCGAGAATGTCGAGCGCGGCTACCCCGGCCGCCAGGAGGCCGGCGGTTGGGCCGGCGAGTTCGTCCGCGACTCCTTCCTCGTCGCCGCCCACGACATCGCCTCCAACCCCCGCTTCTGGCAGGCGCCGGTCACCCAGGAGGACCTCGCAAGCGCACAGGACGCAGCGAGTCCGTTGTGCGCGTTCCTTAAGAGCTTCGGTCTAGCCAGCCGAGAAACCTGGTACGCCGAACTGCTCGGCCTCCTCGCCCTCCTCGGCCTCGTCGAAGAACAGGGCCTCGGCGAACAGGTCATCCGCGACATCGCCATGCAGTTCGCCGCCCGCCATCACTTTCGCCGTCACCTCCAGCCCGCGTTTCAGTACGTGATCCGCAAGCAACTGCTCGCCGCCGCCGCAGTCCCGCCCGCGCCCCTCCCCATGGCCGGCCATCCCGTCAATCAGGTTGCCCGCGCCATCCACCGTCTCAACACCGAACACGAAACCCACCTGCGCAAAGCCCTCCAACCCGCCATGACCGCCAGCACCCAACTCTCCAGTCTGCTCCGCTGGTTAGGCCGCAGCGCGCCCTTTGCCAGCGCCCCCGACCAGGCCCGCGCCCTGCGCCGCCAAATCATGCGGGCCACCGTCGACGAGATCCGACGCCAGGGCTACGCTACCTCCGACGATGTCCTCTACCTCCGGAATGTGATCGACGGCCAAAGTCCACACTGACCATCGCCCCGGCCCCCTCCCCGCCATGCAACGCCCTACACGCAAACCCCTACACTCATACAAGATGCGTAATCAGGGCTACGCCTACACCTCCATCATCAGCAGCCGCTACCACGGCCAGCCCCTGCTCGCCCATCTCGCCGCCCTCTATCCCCACTCCTCCCCCGCCGCCTGGCGGCAAAAACTCGAAAATGGCGAAGTCACCCTCAACGGCGCCCCCGCCACCGGCGCCGAAACCCTCGCCGCCGGCCAGACTCTCATCTGGAACCGCCCGCCCTGGGTCGAACCCGCCGCCCCCCTCCACTTCGCCGTCCTCTGGGAGGACGACCACCTGTTGGCCGTCGATAAACCCGGCGGCCTCCCCACCCTTCCCGGCGGCGGCTATCTCGAGCACACCCTCCTCCGCCAGGTCCAGCGCCGCACCCCCGCCGCCCACCCCGTCCACCGCCTCGGCCGCGCCACCACCGGCATCGTCCTGTTCGCCAAGTCCTCCTCCGCCGCCGCCTGGCTTTTCCACCACTGGAACACTCCCCAAATTGAGAAGGTTTACCGCGCCCTCGCCGTCGGCCGCGCCCCCCGCGACCACTACGAAATCCTCACCCCCATCGGCCTCGTCCCCCACCCTCTCCTCGGCTCCGTCTGGGCCGCCAGCCCCTCTGGCAAAGCCTCAAAATCCGTCGCGACGGTCCTCTCCCGCGCCGCCGAGACCACCACCTTCGCCGTCAGCCTCCACTCCGGCCGTCCCCATCAAATCCGCATCCACCTCGCCTCCCTCGGCCACCCCCTCCTCGGCGACCCTCTCTACGACAACGCCGGCCGCGTCCGCGCCGATCTCCCCGGCCTCCCCGGCGACGGCGGCTATCTCCTCCACGCGCAACACCTCCGCTTCCCCCACCCCCTCACCCGGGAGGAAATCCGTCTCGAAGCCCCCCTCCCGCCCGCCTGGCCCGCCTGAGAACACCCGCCCCCGCCGCTCGCCCGCATCGCCGCGCTCCTGTCTTCGCAACGGACTCCTTTTCCCGCTCCAGCGAAACCACCTGCTCGAGCGAAATCTACTTCTACAAGCACTGGAAATGGAGCTGCCCTGTCCCGGCAATCGCCCCTCCCCTCCGGCTACAATCACTCATGGCTGACCGGTCCAACGGATACGAACAGGTTGCCGCCGAGTTTCTCGCCCGCCGCGGCAGCGCCCGCGACATCGGCATTGGCGTTCCCGAAGTCCGGCAATGGGCCCGCACCCTCCCCGCCGGGGCCGCCGTCCTCGACCTCGGCTGTGGCACCGGCCTCCCGCTCACCGCCTTGCTCGTCGCCGAAGGCCTTTCCGTCTATGGCGTCGATGCCGCGCCCTCTTTCGTCCAGGCGTTCCGGCGCCACCTCCCCCACACCCCCATCGCCTGCGAAGCCGTTCAGGACTCGCCCTTTTTTGGCCGCACCTTCGATGGCGTCCTCGCCTGGGGCCTCCTGTTCCTGCTCTCCCCCGCCCACCAGCGCCAACTGCTCACGCGCATCGCCGGCGTCCTCGCCCCCGGTGGCCGCCTCTTGTTCACCGCACCCGCCCTGCCACTCATCTGGCGCGACGCCATGACCGGACTCGAATCCCGATCCCTCGGCGCCCCCGCCTACCGCCATCACCTCGCCGCCCTGGGCCTCACTCTCCTCTCCGAGTCCGAAGACGAAGGCCAAAACCACTACTTCGCCGCGCTCCGCCCCCCGCCCTCGTCCCCACCATGACCGGAAAAAACCGGATCTCAACTTGCGCCCGCCGGCCTCGTCATCGCCTACCGCTTGGCCGACGCCGGTCCCCCCCGTGCGATTCACTCGCCAGAGGCAGCAAGTACTCTCCGTCGCCAGGCCGGCTCCCTGCCGGCCATACCGGGGAACCGGCGACTCCCCCGCGTCGCCGGTATCGGGATGGTATCGGCAATCCCCCAAACCAGCAGCAACCTCCCGCCCGACACCTCCTTCCGCCCCAGCCATCCCCGGTGGTCGAACTAAGAAAGCGGGCGGTACGAGGGAAGTGACCTATTCCTTAACCGGGGGGAGGTTACGGCTATTTGTTCGTGACGATTGAACCGCCTGCTCTATCGATTCCACTAACTCGATAACTTACGCTGGACTTGAGAAACTCTCTCTCGTTTCCCCACCTGGAGTGACTGAAATGAAATTAGCTGCATTAACTATCCTGGCGAGCGGCGTCGTCCTGATGGCGCAGGAGAGCAAACTGGCGCCGGACCTGGCGGGAGTCGCCCCGGAAGACACCGTCGATGTCATCATTCAATTGGAGGAGCCGCCGGCGAACGAGGGCGGCGGGCGGCGCGTGGCGACTTTCCCGCTGCCGCTGCCGCGGGCGTTGAGTTCGAGCGCGCGCGTAACCCGGTTCAGTGCGTTTCCCGGCGTGGTAGCGCAGGTCAAAGGCTCGGCGCTGGCGGCCCTCGCGCAGGATCGGCAGGTAAAGTACATCTCGCCGGACCGGGAACTGGCAGGGAGTCAGTGGTCCGGCAGTTTTAAAAATCCCCCGAATGCCAACGTGCCGGCAGTGAATGCAAACTTGGCTCAGACCGCCGGGTTTCGGGGCGCTGGCATAGGGGTTGCGGTACTAGATAGTGGTATCCACTCCACCTCGCTTCATGTGCGCTTTTCCCCCTTGGCCGACAATTCGTGCAAAGCGTCCCGAGTGGTCGTTGCCGAGAGTTTTCAGGATACCCTGGGCTACAATTCGATAGGCGGGACCGCTGTGCAGGACCCCCGGCGAGACGCCTTCGGGCATGGGACCCATGTGGCCGGGATCATAGCCGCTAACCAACGGTGCGACTCAAGCATTTCGGTGAGCAAGTACTATGGCGGCGTCGCACCAGAAGCTAACCTGATCAGTATGCGAGTCCTTGACCACGAGGGCAAAGGAAAGGATTCGAGAGTGATTCAGGCCATTGATCGGGTAATTGCACTCAAAGACCAGCACAATATTCGCGTGATGAACCTGTCACTTGGCCGCAGGGTGGTGGAATCGTACACGAAGGATCCGCTTTGCCGGGCCGTCGAGAGGGCATGGAAGGCGGGTATCGTGGTGGTGGTGGCGGCGGGCAACCTCGGTCGCACGAGCACGATTACCGTGAATGGAAAGCCGGTTGCGATCAATGGCTATGGCACGATTGGCTCCCCCGGCAACGACCCGTTTGTTATCACTGTAGGGGCCACGCGGGACATGTTTACTCCCACGCGGAACGACGATGTGATGGCGTCCTACAGCTCCAAAGGTCCTACCGCCATCGATAAAATTGTCAAGCCGGACATTGTGGCACCGGGAAACCGGGTTGCGTCTTGGATCCAGTTTCAAAGTAACATGCAGGCTTTATTCCCAGACAACGGTCTCAACATTGCGGGGCCAAAAGAGGTTGTGGAACTCAGCGGCACCAGCATGGCCGCGCCCATGGTGTCGGGCGCAGCCGCACTCCTGGTGGAAAAGTTTGGTCCGAACATCACGCCGGATGCGATTAAGGCCAAACTGATGAAGTCCGCTTCGAAGTCCTTCCCGGCAAGCAGTACCGTCGGGACGCAGGTGATCCAGAGCGACATGTTTACGATTGGGGCGGGATATCTGGATGTGATGGCGGCGTTGAACAATACGGACACCGTCCCAGCCGGGAAGATCGCTCTCTCCCCCTCCGCCAGGTATACGTGCGGTGCGGC
>JADCJL010000314.1 GCA_020247055.1 Acidobacteriaceae bacterium
AAAGCGAACCCAGCTACCAGGTGCCCGAATGGGTCGATAACCTCCTCAATAACAAAGAGTTAGTGAAAATCATCGCCCGCCGCGACAATCGGAAAATCAGCCAAGGCCGCCTCGAAATCCCGCGGCTGCCCCGGGCCGCCTAAAAGTCCAGCCGCAAGGCCACCTGCCCGTTGCGCGGCGCGTTCGCCTGCCCCGTAATCCGGCCAAACAAAGCGTTGCTGACGTTGCCCTGCGGAGCCCCGAACACCGTCCGGTTAAATGCGTTGAACAACTCGCCCCGTACGGTCACCGTAAACCGCTCCTTCACGGCGAAACGCTTCAGCACCCCGAAATTCTCCGTCAGCAAACTCGGTGCCCGCAGGTCCGTATACCCCCGCGCCGCGGTACCAAAGCGAAAAGGCCCCGGCACCCGAAACGCGTCCCGGTTGATCCAGGCGTGTACCGCCGGGTCGAACCCGTCGATGTTCGCCGCCCGGTTCACCCCGGTCACCACATCCGGTCGCAGCACCCCGTTGAACAGCGGCAGCGTGTTGTTGGCCGTCAACGTCACCGGCACCCCGGTCGAATACTGGTGAATCCCGGTCAGCACCCATCCGCCCCAGGCCCGCTTCCGCGCAAACGGCAGCTCGTAGCTGTAGCTCAACGCAAACACATGCGGCACATCGGTCACCGCAATCGTCTGCTCCAACCCCCGGTTGTAAGTCGTCTGGCCCGCCACCCCGCCTCCGGCCAGAATGTCGGCGTCCGAAATCGTCTTGGCCCACGTGTAGGCCAGCTGCAGATCCAGCCCCTTTTCCGTCCGCGCCGAAAGCTGCGTCTGCAGCGCATGGTAGCTGCTGCTCCCCGCCGGATTCGACCGGTTGTCCAGGTCCAGGTACTGCGGAAACGGCCGCAGCGCCTGCGCTACCGACCCCCGGAACCCCGGGAACGGACTCCGAATCCCCGCCGCCACCGCCGCCGCTGAATCAAACGGCTGGCTCAACAGCGCCCCCAGCGAAAGATACTGCGGATCCACCTCGTTCACCCGCACCAACCCGTTGCCAATCCGCGTCCCCCGCGTCCCCAGATACGTCACCTCCCAGTTCATCCGCGGCAGCAGCTCCCGCTCCACCGTCAGCGACCAGTTCTGGAACATCGGCATCCGGCCGTCCCCTGGCCCGATAAACCGCATCGCCGTGCCGTTGCCCGCCGTCGGGTCAATAAACGGAGGCCGCGGGAAGTTCTGCGGGAAACCGTTGTCCCAATTGAACGCCGGCGTCAGACCCTGGTTCAGCGATTGAAACACCGGCGTCGCAATGAACCCGTTCGACAGGTTCAGCGAATCCCGCTGGCCGGCCGCCGCATTCCCCGCCGCATAGTAGATCCCGTAGCCCGACCGCAGCACCGTCTTCGGCCCCATCGCGTATGCCAACCCCAGCCGCGGACCAAACGCCCGGAAGTCCGTATTCGCAAACGATCGCCGCCCGTTCCGGTTCGTCCCCTGGCCAAGAAACGCTAGCGCCCCCGGCCGGTTCCCCGCGCCCGGATTCGGCAGCGTCGGGTCAAAGCTCGACAGGTTATCCAGCTTCTCGTACCGCGGCACGAAGATGTCGTAGCGCAGCCCGTAGTTCACCGTCAGCCGCCGCGACACCTTCCAGTCGTCCTGCGCGTAAAAGCCCCAATACTGGTAGCGATTCCGCGGGAAGTAGCCAAACACCCGCGTCGTCCCCCGGTTCACATCACCCAGCAGAAAACTGGCCACCGCGTTGCCGGAATTGGCGACGTTGGGCAGCCCGGTCTCGAGCGCATTGAACTGAAACAGCCCCGGCGCCTGAAAGTTGTCGATCCCGTTGGTCTCCATGAACCGGTAGTCAAAGCCAAACTTCAGGTTGTGCGCGCCCCGCACCACCGACAGGCTCTCGTTCACCTGAAAAGCATTATTGGCCTGCAGCACCCGGGCGTTGCAGTTCGGGTCCCCCAGCCGTGTGTAGCCCGCGGCGACAAACTCCACGCACGGAAACCCGTTGTTCGCCCCGTCGTTAATCCCCCGCAGCCCCAGCTTCGACGGCCAACCCTGGTTCAGCGAAAAGGTGTCAATCGTCACCCGAAACCGCGTAAACCCTACGTTCAGATGGTTCAGCACCGTCGGCGACAGAATCAGATCGTGCGAAAGCCGCGCCAGCGTGTTCTGGTTGCCCACCGTCCGCCCTGGCGTGGTCGCCCCGGCAATCGTCTCCGGGTCCGCCTGCAGCAGGTAGTCCCGGTTGAAGAACCCGTTCAGCCGATTACGATCCGAGAAGGCGTGGTCCATCTTCAGGTTGTACTGGTTCGAGTCAGAAGACCCCCGCCCCACCGACAGGTAGTTGTTGAACAACCCCGTGTTGATCGGCTGCGGAATCAGCGGCAGAATGTTCCGCGCCACGCTCGAAAACCGCGCCGCCGGAATCCGGTTGCCCGGAAACGGCGCCCCCGTCGACCGGTCATACACCGGCGAACTCAGCCGGCTGAAATCGCCCTGCCGGAAGTCCATCGGAATCAGGCTCTGCAGCGTGTTCGGCGCCCCCTGCCGGAAGCGGAAGCCCGAGTAGACAAAGTGAAAAAAGCTCCGGTTCTTGCCGTTATAGAGCCCCGGCAGCACCACCGGTCCGCCCAGCGTCGCGCCAAACTCGTTCTGCCGGTTGATCGGGCGGACCCGCTGGAAAAACCCCCGGGCGTCCAGCTTGTCGTTCCGCAGATAGTTGAACAGCGCCCCGTGAAAATCGTTCGTGCCCGACCGTGTCGTAAAAATCTGTATGCCTCCACCGGTCCGCCCATACTCCGCGTTGAAGTTCGCCCGCAGCAGCCGGAACTCGCCAATCGTCTCCACCGACGGCCGCGCACTACCCGGAATCACCCCGCCCGACTCAATCCCCGTCGCCCCAATGCCGTCAATCAGCACCTCCTTGCCCCGCGACGGAGAACCCGAAATCTGCGTGTTCGTCACATCGCCGGTAACCCCCGGCGACAGAAAAATAAACTGCTCCAAATTCCGCACGTTGCCGCCCACAAACAGCGGCAGGTCAATCAGCTTCTTGCGCTGAATCGTCGTCCCCAGGTCCGAGGTCGCCGTCTGCAGCGCCGTAGCCGCCGCGGAAACCTCCACCGTCTGCTCCACCTGCCCCACCTCCAGCGCAAAGTCCAACTGCCGCGTCTGCGCCACGTTCAGCTCGACGCTCCGGCGCACCGCCCGCCGGAACCCCTTCGCCTCTACCGCTATCTCATACTCCCCCAGCGTCAACTGCTGCAACGAGAACGCTCCCGCCCCGTTCGTCACCGTCTTGAATGCAATCCCCGTCGCAACGTTGGTCGCCGTCACGTTCGCCGCCGGCACCGCCGCGCCGGAGGGGTCCTGCACCCGCCCCGTAAACGATCCGAGCGTCGTCTGGCCCAGCCCAGTCCCGGCAATTCCCAACAGAAGCAGCGTAATCCAAACCATATACCCACGAGTGTAGAGGAAGGTAGACAATAAGACATGCTTCGCCCCGGCATTTTTTTCTTCGCCACCCTCCTCGCTGCCCAGGATTGGAAAACGGCCACCGTCCTCCCCGGCGTCGATTTCGCCGGCCTCGCGCCCGCGGGCAAAGCCGAACTCCTCAAGGTCTTGCGTACCACCTCCTGCCCCTGCGGCTGCCCCATGCAGATCGCGCAGTGCCGCGTGGAGGACCCCGCCTGCGGCACCAGCCGTGCCCTCGCCAATGACGCGGTCGCCGCCGCCCGGGCCGGCAAAGATGTCCGCAAGACCCTCGAAGCCGCCCCGCAAATGAAGGCCGCCGCCAACCGCAACCGCCTCCTGCTCGACCCGGTCGCCATTCGCCTCGACGGAGCCCCCTCCCGCGGACCGCAGAACGCCCGCATCACCCTCGTCGAATTCTCCGATTTCCAGTGCCCCTACTGCATCAAGGCCATCAGCCACCTCGAAGCCGCGCTCAAAGCCTTTCCCCAGGATGTCCGGCTCATCTATAAACACTTCCCCCTCGACTCCCACGGCCACGCCCGCCTCGCCGCCCAAGCCAGCCTCGCCGCCCATCAGCAGGGTAAGTTCTGGCCCATGCACGACCGCCTCTATCAGCAGGCCCGCCAGATCAACCGCATGAATATCCTCAACTGGGCCAAAGACCTCGGCCTCGATATGCCCCGCTTTGTCGCCGCCCTCGATTCGCCGCCCGTGAAAGCGCAGATGGAAGGCGACATCGCTGAAGGCGATCGCATCGGCGTCCAGGGCACGCCCACCGTCTTCATAAACGGCAAAAAATACCAGGGACCGCTCGACCCGGAAGCCTTCCTGCCCGTGATCACGAAAGAACTTACCGGTCGCTAGCCGCCACCGCCTACAGCATCGTTTCCGCCGTCACCGGCTTCTGCCGGATCTCCATGCAGCCCCGGCCCGTCGGCAGGACTTTATCGGGATTCAGCAGACAAGTCGGGTCAAACAGGCTCTTGAACTGCCCGATCAGATCGAGCGTATCCGGCCGGAACAGGTCCGTCATCAGCTCCATCTTTTCCATCCCCACCCCGTGCTCGCCCGTAATCGAGCCGCCCACCGAAATGCAGTACTTCAGAATGTCCTCGCCCGCGTGCTGCGCCTTTTCAAGCTCCCCCGGTTTCCGCGCGTCAAACAGGATGATCGGGTGCATGTTGCCGTCCCCCGCGTGGAAGATGTTCGAAATCGTCAGCCCGTACCTCTCGCCGATCCGGCCAATCTCCTCGAGCGTCGCCGCAATCTTCGTCCGCGGCACCACCCCGTCCTGCACATAGTAGAACGGGCTCAGACGGCCCACGGCGCCAAACGCATTCTTGCGCCCCTTCCAAAGCAGCGCCCGCTCCTCTTCGCTCTTGGCAATGCGGAACTCGCGCGCTCCGCACACGAGGCACGCCTCCCGCACCTGCTCCACCTGCTCCTCCACCGCCTCCCGAATGCCCTCCAGCTCAATCAGCAGCACCGCCGCCGCATCGAGCGGATAGCCGGCGTGCGTCGCCTCTTCCACCATCCGCAGCATCACCCCGTCGAGCATCTCCACCGCCACCGGCGTGATCGCCCGCGCCGTAATCTCCCCCACCGCGTTCCCCGCATCCGCCGCTGAATTGAAGATCGCCAGCGTCGTCTTGACGAGCTCCGGCTGCCGCATCAGCCGCAGCACCACCTTGGTCACCAGGCCCATCGTCCCCTCCGAGCCCGTCATCAGCCCCACCAGGTCGTAACCCGGCAGATCCTGCTCGGCGCCCCCCGTCGTGACCACGCTCCCGTCGGGCAGCACCAGCTCCAAACCAAGCACGTGATTCGTCGTCACGCCATAGGCCAGCGTATGCGGCCCCCCGGCGTTCTCCGCCACGTTCCCGCCAATCGTACACGCCCGCTGGCTCGACGGATCCGGGGCATAAAAATACTTCTGCGCCTGCACCGCCAGCGTCACGTCCAGGTTCACCACCCCCGGCTGCACGGTAATCCGCTCGTTCTCCAGGTCGATTTCGAGAATCCGGTTCATCCGCGCAAACGAGATCATAATCCCCCCGCGCCGCGCAATCACCCCGCCGGAAAGCCCCGTGCCCGCTCCCCGCCCGACAAACGGAATGCCCGACTCCCGCGCCAGGTTCACAATCGCCACCACCTCGGCCGTCTCCCGCGGAAAAACCACCACGTCCGGCTTGTGCTTGTCCACCCCGCCGTCGTACTCGTACAGCGTCAGATCCCCCGGTTGGTCGAGCACACCCTTCTCGCCCACCAGCTTCTTCAGTTGCGTGATCACCGTGGCCGGAATCATCGAATATGGCTCTCCAATCGCTTCAACAGCGCCGGCTCCATCCAATCGCGGTCGGCGATAAACTTCTCCACCACCGTCCCGTCCGGCGTAATCACGTAGGTCTCCGGGTACTTGAAGGTGCCGTACTCGGAGGCAATGTCGGCGGCCGGGTCATGCGCTACCTCGAAGGAGAGCTTGAACCGCCGCAAAAAATCGTCGTAAGCCTTCTTGTCCTGGTCCACCGAGATCCCCAGCACCACCACGCCCTTCGGCCCCAGCGTGCGCGCCATCTGATTCAGACTCGGCAACTCGGCGATGCAGGGCGGGCACCACGTCGCCCAGAAGTTCAGCACGAGCAGCTTGCCGCCGAAACTGGCGCGCGTCATCTGCGTCCCCCGGCTCGACGTCACCGCGAAGTTCGGCGCCTTGTCGCCAACGTTCACCAGCCGCTCGCGCATCGAATCGCCGATCAAGCCGACCAGCGCCAGCGCCAGAACGCCGGCCGAAATCTTCAACCACCTGTCCGGGATTTGCATGGGCCTTAAAATAACTAGTGTATCGCTGTACACGTATCCCGCATCCATATGTCTGTAATGCTAATCACGCGCCGCGTTGAATTTTCCTCCTCCCACATCTGCCGCAACCCCCTCCTGTCCGAGGAAGAGAATCAGCGCCTCTACGGTCCCGCTGCCAACGCCAACGGCCACGGGCACAATTACGTACTCGAAGTCACCCTCGCCGGAGAGGTCGATCCCGTTACCGGCATGATCTACGACCTCAAGGATCTCAAGGACGTCATGATGGAGGAGGTGGTCGATCCCATGGATCATCGCCACCTGAACTACGAAGTACCCCCCTTTGACAAGGTGATCCCCACCACCGAAAACCTCGCCGTCGAGATCTGGAACCGCCTCGACAAGCGCTTTCAAAGCGGACCGGCCCGCCTGCATACCGTGCGGCTCTTCGAGACCGAAGACACTTGCGTCGAATATCAGGGGGCCTGATGACCATCAGACTAACCCGCAACTACCGCTTTGTCGCCTCCCATCGGCTCCATCTGGACCACCTGAGCGAAGAGGACAACCAGAAGCTGTTCGGCAAATGTAACAACCCCTACGGTCATGGCCACAACTACGTGGTCTCGATCACCGTAAAAGGGCCGATTGACCAGCGCACCGGACTTGCCATCTCCGTCGCTGACCTCGATGCGCTCGTGCAGCACGAGGTTATCGATCGCTACGACCATCGCTATCTGAACTTCGACGTACCCGACTTCACGTCCAAGCCGTCAACCACCGAGAAC
Source organism: Acidobacteriaceae bacterium (assembly GCA_020247055.1). Classification (GTDB taxonomy): domain Bacteria; phylum Acidobacteriota; class Terriglobia; order Bryobacterales; family Bryobacteraceae. The sequence goes on from JADCJL010000314.1 coordinate 7,060, forward strand.
ATGGCCTTCGCCATTCGCGATCATCTGCTGGCCAACTGGCAGAAGGCGCTCGGCGTCGGCGCCCCGCAACTCATCGATGTGAAGGTTCAGGAAACAAAACGCAACTCGGTAACGCTCGCCCTCATCAATTGAAAGAGAATGAAGCAACGTAAAGCCGTGGTAAAAATTATGCCCGTCTCTCAGCAGGTCGACATTGCGGCCCATGCCAAAGAGATCCTCTCCGGCTTGGGTGAGGACCCCTCTCGTGATGGGCTGCTCAAAACGCCCGAACGGTACGAAAAAGCGATGCGCTTTTTGACCTCGGGCTATCAGGCCGATGTGGAGAAGCTGATCAACGGCGCGCTATTTGACGTTGACTACGACGAGATGGTGGTCGTCAAGGACATCGAATTCTTCTCGATGTGCGAACATCACATGCTGCCCTTCTACGGCAAGGCCCACGTGGCCTACATCCCCAATGGGAAGGTGGTCGGGCTCAGCAAGATTCCGCGTATTATCGACGTCTTTGCGCGCCGCCTCCAGGTGCAGGAGCGCATGACGCAGGAGATCGCCCACACCCTCATGAACACCCTCCAACCGCGCGGGGTCGGCGTGGTGGTCGAAGCGCGTCACTTCTGCATGATGATGCGGGGCGTCGAAAAGCAGCACTCCGCCACGGCAACCAGCGCCATGCTCGGCGACTTCCGCAACAAGGAAACCCGCAGCGAATTTTTGTCCCTCGTTCGGCACACCTCGCTCCGCGACTAGTAAACTGAAAGGAGCATGTCTGTTCCTTTTCGTTACTTCACCACCCCGGACCTGTTTGGCTCGCCCGTCCAGGTAGAGTTCCGGTGGATCCAAAATGGCATCGCCATCCGGCACGCCGATACGGTGGACGTAAAGTTTGAGATTGTCAGTGAGGGGCAGCGCGAAGAAAAAATCCTCGCGCTGCCCCATCCTGTTTTGCTGCGCGTCTCCGCCGAGGCGGGACACCCCGTCACCGATCCCTGGTGCAGCCGTTTGGCGGCGCTGCACCTGCGGTACATGATGGAAACGGGGGATGATCTGGAAAAACCGTTGGTCACCTTGACGGCGCAGCAGATCGCCCGGTACGCTGAGCAACTCAAAGCGGAATTGACCCAGGCGAATGATTTCGTTTAAATGTGAAACGGTGGAGCGCAAAAACCCATGGTGAACTGTCCCCAGTGTGACGCCCTGATCGATGTGGACGAGGAGGAACTCGACGCAGGTGATCTGATTGAATGCGAGGAGTGCGGCGCTGCCGTGCGCGTCCTGAGTACCGACCCTCTCGAGTTGGAGGCCGATGCCGACGACGAGGATGAGGATGACGAGGACTTCGACGACGATGACGAGGACGACGAGGACGATGAGGACGATGACGAGTTCGAAGACGACGAACTCGACGAGGATGATGACGACGACGAGAAGGATTGGTAGGCTTCGTCTGCTCGTTGTCGGGCTGCTTACTCTGGGGGCCGGCGCAGGCCACCTCCCGGCTCAGGAAAAAGCAGCCTACTCGGTCATCGCCGGAACCGTCTTTCGCGAACCCGGCTTTGCCCTCCCCGGTGCGCTGGTTACCTTGGAGGCGGCGGAAGCTCCGGCCAAAGGCAAGCGCATCAAGCCCCAGAAGGTGGTCAGCGACCGGCATGGCGAGTACGCCTTCCGCCTCGCGCCGACCGAAGCGAAATTCAAGCTCACCGCCGTTGCCAAGGGCTTCGTCCCGCAGGAAAAAGAAACAACAGCAACGCCCGGCGTCCGCGTCGATGTCTTTTTCGAACTGAAACCGGAATCCAGGTAGAATTATCAATAAGCTTATGCAATCTCTGACCTTCCGTGGCGTGTTGACCGTAGTCCTGACCTTGGTCCTGGTGTCGTCGGTCCTGGTGTCGTCGGCCGGCGCGCAGCAGCAGGGCGGGCAGCCTTCCGGCGGGTCGTACGGCAACTGGCTGCCGGGCAGCGGCAACAAAAAGCAGGACAAGGAGAGCGCCAACACCCGCGCCGTGCAGGGTTCCGTCAAAACCCCGGACGAGAACGTCGCTGAAGGCGCCGTCGTCCAGATCAAGAACACGAAGACGATGCAGGTCCGCAGCTTCATCACGAAAGCCGATGGCATCTTTACCTTCGCCGGGCTGAGCACGGGCGTCGATTACGAGTTGAAGGCCACTTTCCGCGGCATGGAGAGTGCCGTGCGCACCGTCAGCACCTTCGACGATCGCAAGCGCGTGATTATCAATCTCCGGCTCGAGCCGAAAAAATGAACCGTCGGGCGTTTTGCGGCGCCTGGCTTGGTCTCGCCGTCCCGGAGGGCGAGGTCACCGTCATCTTGTTCCTGTCGACCATCTGCCCGATTTCGAACGCCTACACGGACCGGATTCAGGCCCTCATGGCTCGTTACGCCGGCAAGCCCGTACGGTTCCTCCTCCTGAATCCCAATGCCAACGAGACCGAAGCGGAGTGCCGGGCCTACTCCCGCGACGTCGAGTTTCCCACCCCGCTGCGCAAAGATCCCGATAATCAGATGGCCGACCGCTACCACGCCCGGATGACGCCCGAAGCGGTCCTGCTGGACCCAACCGGCGCGGTCCGCTACCAGGGCGCCATCGACGACGCCAGAAATCCGGCCCGCGTCCGGATCGACGGCCTCCGCCAGGCCATCGATGCCGTCCTTGCCGGACAACCTGTACCGGTAGATCGCCTGCGGGCCTTCGGTTGCTCCATCAAACGCGTAAAGAATCGATCATGAAACTCCTGCTGCTGTCCCTCCTTGCGATCCTCCTCCCGGCGGCCGCGGCCGACGCCCCGCTCACCAAGCTCAACGAAGCCGGCTATGCCAAGCTCCTTGCCGCGCAAAAAGGCCAGGTGGTTCTCGTCGACTTCTGGGCGACCTGGTGTACGCCCTGCCGCAAAGAGATGCCGCTCGTGGCGAAGCTTGCCGCCCGGTTGCAGGCCAAAGGCTTCCGCGTGGTGACGGTCTCCTCGGATGAACTCGACAACGAGCCCGCCGCTCGCGCCTTTCTGAAAGACGCCGGCATCACCGGCGCGAGCTACATCAAGGCCGCCAAGGACGATGACGCCTTTATCCGCCAGATCGATCCCAAGTGGGGCGGCGAGCTGCCGGCATTGGTCCTCTACGACCGGACCGGCAAAAAAGTCAGGATGTGGAAAGGGGAGACGGCCATCGCTGACATTGAAGCCGCGGTCGTCAAGCTGCTGTAGCGATGTCCGGGTTGCGGATTCTCGATCAATCCGTCGCCTCCCGCTGCGCCGCCACCGTGGCGGCGGTCCCGGACTGGCCCTGCCGCGCCGGATGCGCCGACTGTTGCCGGTCCCTGGCCCAACTGCCCGCGCTCACCGCGCCTGAATGGGAGCGGCTCGAAGCCGCAGTGCCGCCGGATCATGCCGCCGCCGTGGCCGGGAGGGTTGCCACGGTCCTGCGCCAAGCCTCCGGCCCCTACACCTGCCCCTGGCTCGACCCCGATCGCAGCGTCTGCCTGGTCTATGAGGCCCGGCCCCTGGCCTGCCGCACGTACGGCTTCTACATCGAGCGCGACCAGGGTCTCTATTGCCAGCGCATCGCCGGGCGCGTCGAGCGCGGCGATCTTCCCGATCTTGTCTGGGGCAATCAAGCCGCCATCGAAGCCCAACTCGACCGGCTGGGACCTCGCCAGACGCTCCGGGAGCGATTATCCGGTGTGCCCGGCCCGGCCGCCTCGCCCTAGCCCCGCCGCGGCTCCCGGGGTCCGCGTGTCGAGACCCCCCCGGCGCCAGGCGGGTTCTTTCGCAACAGGCGTAGTGACCGTCCACCCGCCGTGCGCTTCCCGATCAACCGGACGTGCCGAATGGCCGATACTCCCGCGGCCCGCAGGTTCTCTTCCGGCGCCGCCTAGCTCGCGGCTTTGGCCAAAACATGCGGCGTCACCGCCGCCGAACTGTTTCCGTTGTACTCGCCCCCAGGCAGACTCGTCAGCTTGCGGGTAATGGCGAACTTCACCAATCCGGCGACATCATGAATGTCCAGCTTGCGCATCATGCTGGCCCGGTAGGTGTCGATCGTCTTCGGGCTCACGGCCAGGCGAGCGGCAATCTCTTTGGCGCGGTGGCCCTCAACCAGCATCGTGAACACCTGGTGCTCGCGCGCCGAGAGCGTCTCAAAGGGATCCTCGTTCTCCTTGCGATTGCGGTGCGCCGCGAAGATCTTGTCCACTTCAACGGCCGGTGAAATATAAACACCGCCCGCGGTAACCTGCTGCAGCGCATCCATCAAATGACGCGCCGAACCGCTCTTGAGCACGATGCCGTGCGCCCCGCAGCGCAGCGCTTCGATCACCGTTTTGCGGTCACTCCGTGCCGTCATGAGCACAATGCGGGTGGGACAGTTCCGCTCGCGAGCCTGGTTGAGCAGTTCGAGCGTGTGCAGCTCGGGCAGGTCCAGCTCGAGCAGAGCCACCTCGGGACTCTTTTGCAGCATCAGCCGCAGAGCGGTCCCTCCGTCGGCGCACTGGTCAGCAACCTCAAGGTCGGGGTTGCGCTCGCAAAGAGCGACGAGAGCTTCGCGCAAGAGTTGTTGAGGCTCAGCGATGAGGAGGCGAACTGGTTTTCGATCTGGCATGACCCTACGCGAGGTAGTAGAGGCCCGCGGAAAAAATTCTCAAGAAAAACTGCGCACCGCTCTGGTTTCGTCGTCGTGCACCTCAAAGACGGTGTACAGCTTGGTGATCTGCAAAAGATCTTCGACCCGTTTGCTCAGGTTGAGCAGCTTGAACTGGCCCTGCTGGCTGGTCACGGTCGTGAAACTGTAGACGAGTTCCCCCACCCCGGAAGAGTCGATATAGCTGACGTCACCCAGGTTCATGAGGAGTTTCTTGTTGCCGGCGGCGACCAGGCTTTTGACCGTGTCGCGGAGCAGGGCCGAACCTTCGCCGAGGGTAATCCGGCCCACGGCATCGATGACGGTGACATCGCCAACCTGGCGGGTAGTGAATCGAGCACTCACGGTACTTATCTCCCTGTTTCGGACGCGTATTTGACGAGAACGACTTCGGCGCCCCCCGCGGGCGACCGCTTGACGCTGAACTCGTCGACAAAGGCCTGCATCAGCAGAAGACCCCGGCCGGATTCGCGCAAAAGGTTCTCGCCCTGGGTGGGGTCGGGGACCTGATTCAGGTCGAACCCCTGGCCCTGATCGATGATGGTGACGCGGATGGCGCCCCCGTGCGCTTCGAGGATCAGCCGGACCTGCTTGTCGGGGCTATAGGCATTGCCGTGCGCCACCGCGTTAACCATCGCCTCGCGGATGGCCAGCCCCAGGTCCATCTGCGCGTCTTCCTCAAACCCCATGGCCGCGGCGGATTCGACCACCATGGCCTCGGCCGAGTCGACGCTGGCGAGATTGGAAGCAAGCAGCGTGTCCGTAAATCCAGTCATGTGTCTTTCTAGAAGTTATCAGAAGCGCACAGGCCGCGCACGCCCGGCCCCAACGGGCGATAATCTCGCCCCCCCTGCCAGGCCGCAGCGAGTCCGTTGTGCGCGTTCCTGGGAAGCGAAGGCCCAGCGTGGGCGGAGGCCACTGGCCGATTTCATTTGTAAAGAAAGGTTAACCAATGTGTTAAAAATCCGTGATAGCATTTGGAACAACGGGCCACGGTAATTCACTCTCGCAATCGGCCCAATTTCTCAAAAGGGGTTTTCCATGATGAAACGATCTTTCCAGGTCGGCGCCATGGCTGCGTTCTGTTCCCTGGCCGGATGGGCCCAGGAGTTCCGCGCAACCATTACAGGCCGCGTATTGGACGGTTCCGGTGCGCTGATCTCCGGCGCCACCGTCAAAGCCGTCAATGCCGGCACCAATGAAACCAGCACAGTAACCACCGACGCCTCCGGCGTTTACTCCATCCCGTTTCTGCGTCCCGGGCAGTACACCGTAACCGCCACGCAGGCCGGCTTCAAAACGGCCGTCCGCAGTAACATCACCCTCGCCATCAGCCAGGTGGCGGGTATCGACATCACGATGGAGGTCGGCCAGCTGACCGACTCGATCACCGTCGAAGCCAATGCGGCTGTGCTCGAAACGCAGACCGCTTCGCGCTCGGGTGTTATCGACACTAAAACGATTGCTGACCTGCCGCTGAACGCGCGCAACCCCTTCATGCTGGGCGCCACGCAATCCGGCGTCACCTTCCGCGGCGCCGCCATCTGGCAACGGCCGTTTGACAACGGCGCCATCGCCGAATGGTCCATCAACGGCGGCCAGCAGAGCCGCAACGAGTTCCTGATGGACGGCGCGCCGAACAACGCCCAACTCGGCGGCAACAACATCGCCTACGTCCCCATCGTCGACGCCGTGCAGGAGTTCGCCATCCAGACCAACTCCTACGACGCCGCCTACGGCCGCACGGGCGGCGGCGTGGTGAACGTCATTCTGAAATCCGGCGGCTCCCAGCACCACGGTTCGGCCTTCGAGTTCCTGCGGCGCGCGCCGCTAAACGCCAACTCGTTCCAGAACAACGCCCGCGGCCGCAACGCGGCGGGGCAGTTGAATGCCCCGCGCCCCAACGGCAACATGGACCAGTATGGCGTCCAGCTCGACGGACCCATCTTCTTCCCCAAGCTCCTCAAGAAGGATGCCCCTGTGAAGCTCTTCTACATGGGCGCCTACGAAGGCTACCGCGAAGGGACGCCGAACCCCCTGCGCAACAGCTTCGCCCAACCCGAAATGCGGACCGGCGACTTCAGCCGCATGACCCAGCCCAACGGTCAGCCCATCCGCATCTTCGACCCCCTGAACGCGACCCTCGACGCGAGCGGCAACCCCATCCGCCTGCAGTTCCCGAACAACCAGATCCCGGCTAGCCGCATCGACCCGGTCGCCCGGCGCGTCATGGCCTTCATGCCCACGCCGAACAACATCGAACCCGGCCAGCGCTATTCCACCACCAACTTCATCCTGCCGACCTACGTCAACCAGGACGACTTCTACAGCCTGATCCTGAAGTTCGACTGGAACTTCGGCGACAAGCACCGCAGCTTTATCCGCCATGCTTCCAACGACCGCACCGAAGAGCGCTGCTCGAACGGCATCTGCGCCGGCCCCGGCATGGACGGCCAGCAGCCCTTCCAGCGCATCAACGACGCCTACGTGCTCGACTGGGTCTCCACCATTAACCCCACCACCGTGCTGAACGTGCGCGCCTCCTATAACCGCTTCATCGAGAAAGGCTTTGGCCGGGACAACGATAAGTTCGACCTCACCAGCCTCGGCCTGCCCTCCTCGCTCGTCAACCAGCTGCCTTCGCCCGCCTACTTCGGCCGCTGGAACCTGAACGGCTACAGCCCGCTCGGCCGCGGCCAGGGCATCAACATCACCAACAACTACAGCATCACCGGCAGCCTCACCAAGAACGTCCGCAGCCACACGCTCAAGGGCGGCGTCGACCTGCGCCGGATTCACTTCATTCAGCAGAACAGCGGCAACATCCTCGAGTTCACCTTCAGTGACCAGTGGACCCGCCGCAACTGGAACCAGGCCGAAGCCGACTCCGGCGACTCCTTCGCCAGCTTCCTCCTCGGCATGCCGGGCGGCTTTGGCAACGACCGCACCGTGGGCGGCCAGCAGTTCTTCCCGCTTTACCCGTTCTATCAGAACTGGTACTCGGCGCTTTACTTCCAGGACGACTGGAAGGTCAGCCGGAAACTCACGCTGAACCTCGGCCTGCGCTATGACATCAACGCCCCGGCCAGCGAGAAGTACAACCGCATCAACCGCGGCTTCGACCCGGCGGCCTCCTCGTTGACCGTACCCGGCCTGAACCTGCGCGGCGGCCTGCAGTTCGCCGGCGTGGGCAGCAACGCGGCCAACTCGGGCACCCTGTACCGGAACACCTGGCAGCCCCGCATCGGCGTGGCCTACCAACTTACCGACCGCCTCGTCCTCCGCGGCGGCTTTGGCCGCTATTACATGAACCCGAGCAACAACAACCTCCGGAGCCTGGGTTTTGAAACCAACACCCCGATCGTAGCCAGTCAAGACGACGGCCGGACGCCCATTGCCGGTTCGCTCAGCAACCCGCTCCCGAATGGCTTTGCCCGTCCCGCCGGCGCCGGATTGGGTTCGGCTACCTTCGTCGGCCGCGACTTCAACCACTGGACACCAAACTTCAAGCTGCCGGGCATCGACCAGTTCTCGCTCGGCTTCCAGTACCAGGTGAACACCCGGAGCGTGCTCGACGTCAGCTACATCGGCAGCCGGACGCGCAACCACGAAACCGAGATTCCGCTGAACATCCCCAATGCGTCGTTCATGCGCCAGTGCGACGCCCTGCAGGGCGGCATCCCGAACTTCTGTAACGACCAGTTGCCGAATCCGTTCCGCGGGAACACTGCCTTCACCGGCACCCCGTTCTTCACGGCTTCGACCCTGTCCCGCTACCAGTTGAACCGGCCGTTCCCGCAGTTCAACGGCAACCTGCTGCAGCAGGGTTTGAACGACGGCAACATCAGCTACAACTCGCTGCAGATCAACTACAACGTCCGCATGAGCGGGCTGATGATTACGACCAACTACACCTGGTCGCGGATGCTCGAACAGTGGGGCTTCACCGATCCCTTCAACCGGGTCGAACAGCGCAGCCTCTACTTCAACGACCGCCCGCATGTCTTCAAGCTGACCGGCTCGTATGACCTGCCGTTCGGCAAGGGCAAGAAGTTCTCGAGCAACATCAGCGGCCTCGCCGACAAGTTCATCGGCGGCTGGCAGGTCACCAGCTTCTTCCAGTGGGCCTCCGGCGAACCGGCCGACTACCCGGCAAACGTACTCCCGCTGCGCAATTCGAGCGTGAACAACATCAACTGGAACCAGCACCAGGTGCGCGGCTTCGGCAACTGCGTCGTCCGTCAGAACAACGACGGCTCGCGGACGCCGATGCCCTATTCGGTGGCCTCGGGCTGCGGTACGGACCTGACCAAGTATGACTGGCTCTGGGTGGGCGACTACTCGCCCGGCCAGACGGCTCCCGGACGGCAGACGCCCAGCCGTATGCCCGGCCTGCGGAAGCACCGCGTACCCACGCTGGACGCTTCGCTGCTGAAGACCACCCGCTTCGGCGAGCGCTACCGCTTCCAGTTCGGCTTTGAAGCGTTCAATGCGATCAACAAGTACTACTTTGGCCGCAACGATACCTTCAACACCAACCCGAACGACGCCAACTTCGGAACCCTGTTCCCGGCCTTGACCTCGAACCAGAACTTCAGCCCCCGCACCATGCAGGTGCGGTTGAAGTTCCTCTGGTAAAAAAGGTCGTAACCAAAACAAAAAGGGCGCCCCGCAACGGGCGCCCTTTTTCGTTCTCTAACCCTCGGTGGAGAAGCCGTGCTGCTTGCGATGGTGCGGGCCATCGTACATCTTCGAGCTCTTGAACAGCTCGTGGCGCCCGTCCCCGGCGTGCTCTTTCACGCGGAGCCGCAGCGCCTCCATTTCCGCCGGCGACATCGGCTTGAAGTTGCGCGCCAGCGCAACATCGGCCTTCAGCTGCGCCATCGAAGTAATCCCCATCACCTGCGCAGTGATCGGCAGACTCAGGCAGTAGCGGTAACACTCCTCGGCCGTCAGACCCAACTGCTCCAGCAACCGGCCCTGCGTGCTGCCCCCGCCCAGCCCCTTCATGCCGATCACCCCGACGTTCTTCTGCAGACACACCGGCACCACCGACTTCTGGAAGCTGCGGTAGTATGCGTCGCAGACGTTGATGGGCATCTGCGCCGAGTCCCACGCATGGGGCTTGCCGAGCATCTTCAGGTGAATCTGCGGATCCTTATGGCCGGTGAAGCCGATGAAGCGCACCTTGCCAGCCTTCTTGGCTTCGAGCGCGGCCTTCAAACCGCCTTTCTCAAAAACCCAATCCGGGTCGTTGTCGTAGACCATCTCGTGAAACTGCCAAAGGTCCAGGTGGTCGGTCTGCAGCCGGCGCAGCGATTCATCCAGGTTGCGCATCGAGCCCGCATAGTCACGCTCGCAGTTCTTGGTCATCAGAAAGACCTTGCCGCGGCGGTTATCCATCTTGAGCGCCTTGCCCATCACCTCTTCCGAGTGGCCGTTGTGATAGTCCCACGCGTTGTCGAAGAACGTCAGGCCTTCGTCCATGGCGGCGTGCATGATGCGGATGGCCTCGGCGTCATCCTTGACGCTGCCGATGTGCCAGCCGCCCAGACAGGCGATCGAGACCTTGACCCCCGTACGCCCGAGCGTGCGCTGCGGCAGCCCGGCGCCCGGAGACTGGGCCATGGCCTGTTCAGCAAGGGCGGCGAGAGAAGCGGCCTGAAGAAAGTGACGGCGGGATTTTGAAGTGGGCTCCATGCGCCCCACTCTATCCCAAATTGGCTTCGTTTCGCAGATCGCGCAGAAAATCGCGGCCGGCGTTGCGCGGGTAGCCGAAGTCCCACCAGGGGTCGGCCGCGGACGATTCCCAGATGCGCAGCTCGGTTTCCGTCAGCAGCGCCGCCAGCCGCGCATCGGCCGCGGCGACCTCCGGGGCGAGCCCGGCCAGGTCAATCACGCCGCGCAGGTCAAGATCGTAGCGGTAGTCGCGGAGGCGGTACGGGTAGCCACGCTCCACCTCGGCCACAAACGCGTTCCAGCGATGGACCAGGCCCGGAGCGCCCGCCTCGACGACGTGGGCCGGATAGCCGTTGTCGTCGAGGTAGGCCTGGACCTCTTCGTTGGTCACGCCAACGCGACCGTATGGCTGTCGTAGTCAATCACGGCCTCGCGGCCGCCGTGCAGAATCGAAAGCCGTCCCGCTTCCACCACCAGTTCGTTGTAACGCGAGTTGGATGGCGTCGCCAGAATGCCCTTTCGATCGATGGCCTTTAACGCCGCCTGCCGCGCCGTCAGGTCGAGGCCGGCGAGCGAGTCGATCGTGTCGAGGATGTAGTCGACGCTGCGGACGCCGTAGCCAACCGGGACCAGGCCGGGGCCGCCAAGGTCGTTGTACTGGAAGTAGTCCGGGCTGGGCTCGGTGTAGAAGGTGGCGCCGGGGGAACTGGCTTTCGATGTGAGCGAATAGGCCAGACCGCGGTACTGGTCCGAGTGATCGAGCATGGCGCCGGAGGGGCCGCTGCAGTACAGCGTCATGCCCTGCGTGTTCGGCCCGGCCGCTTCGTTCGGGTAACAGAGCGAGGTCTGCACGTTGAGCACGGCGCCGTTGTTCCACCGCACTCGCGTGTCGCACCACAGGTAGCCCTCGCGGCCGTTCGGATACGTGTCCACAATGCCGTAGTTCGAAACCGCCACCGGCAGCAGGCCGGTGATGAAGTGAACCAGATCGACGTAGTGGCAGCCGATGTAAGTAAACGTGTCGGTGTTCTCTTTCGTGCACCAGTTCTGGAAGTTGGAGTCGCGGTAGTACCACTTCTCCATCAGGCGCGCGGTGCCGAGCTTGAAGTCGCCCAGGCGGCCGTCGCGGTAGAAGCCGCGGGCCTTGTGGGCGCGGTCGTCGAAACGCTTGTGGTATTCAACGGCCACCAGAAGCCCCTTGGCGTAAGCCGTTTCCGCGATCGTCTCCGCCTCTTTGGCGGTCAGCACCAGCGGCTTGACGCAGAGCACGTGCTGGTTGGCCTCAAGCGCGTCCATCACGGCGGCGAAGTGCAACTGGTCGGGCAGGGCGACCAGGACCGTCGAGAACGGCGGCAGCTCTTTGAGCAGTTCTTTATACAAATGGGGCTGCGCGCCCTCCGTGGTCGGGAAGGCGCGGAACGATTGCCCCGGAAAGGCTTTCAAAATAGCCGGGGCGCTGGCGAGGGCGGCCACGGTGCGCTGGTGTTGCGCGCAGATGGTGATCTCCCCGAGGCGGCCCTGCCGCTGCCGGTGGAAGAGCGCCGGCAGGAGCTGATCGTGTGTGATCATGCCCCCGCCGATGACCAGAGTTGGCGTTAGAGGCATGAGACGAAGGCTTCCTCAAACACAGCCAGCGACTCGTCCACCGCTTCCTGCGTAATGTTCAGCGGCGGGCAGACTTTGATGGTGCCGCCGCCGAAGCCGACGGGCGAGAACATCAGCACGCCGCGTTCAATCGAAGCGCGGATGGCGTTCCAGGCCAGGTCCGCGTCGGGCTCCTTCGTGCCCGGCTTGACGCAGGCGATACCGGCGACGAGCCCCTTGCCGTCCACCCAGCCAATCTGCGGGTACTTGGCCTTCATGGCGTGGAAGTAGTTCAGCATGCGGTCGCCCATCACGCGGGCGTTTTCGACGAGATTCTCGTTCAGGATCAGGTCGAGCGAGGCCAGGGCGGCCGCGGCGCAGACCGGGTTGCCCGAGTGCGTCGAGGTCATCGAGCCCGGAGGGAACAGGTCCATCACTTCGCGCGAGCCGATGATGCAGGCAATCGGCAGGGAGCTCGAAATGCCCTTGCCCCAGGTGGACAGGTCCGGCACGATGCCGTAGTGTTCAAAGCCCGAGAACTTGCCGGTGCGGCCGAAGCCCGCCTGGACCTCATCGCAGGTGAGCAGAATCTGGTTTTCGTCGCACCACTGCCGCATGCGCTGCATGTACTCAACCGGCGCGAACGAAGCCGAACCGCCCTGATAGGTTTCAAGCATTACCCCGGCGATGTGCTCGGGGCCCACGCCTTTGTCCGCAAGCGCCTTGAGGAAGAACTCAAACGAGGTGTCTTCCGTGCGGAACCCATCCGGGAAGGGCACCTGCACGAAGCCCGGATCGAGGTTGACGATCCACTCCTTCAGCGCCGGGATGCCGCCGGCCTGCTGCGAGCCGAGCGTGCGGCCGTGGAAGGCCTTCTCATAAGAGACAATCACGGTCTTCTTCGGCCCGCCCACCTTCACGCCGTGCGCGCGAGAGAGCTTGATGGCGCATTCGACGGTCTCCGAGCCAACCGTCAGCAGAAACACCTTTTTGTGGGGCTCCGGCATGAGATCCGACAGGCGCTTGACGAAGTTGGCGCGGACTTCGTTTGGGAAGCAGTAGTTGGTCAGCAGCCCGTGCTGGGCCTGTTTGACGATGGCGTCCACAATTTCGGGGCGGCCGTGGCCGGCGTTGGTGATGAGCACGCCGGAGGACCAGTCGATCCACTGGTTGCCCCAGCGGTCGCGAACGGTCGTGTTGATGGCGGAGTCCCAGACGACCGGAGGCTGGCCCTGCATCGCGGCGGGCTCGTACTCGGCGAGTTGCTTGAGGATCGGGATCGACTCGGGGACCGGGAAGTCCGTCACAATGCGGCGGAGGGCGGTTTCCACGCGGGGGACCGGGCGCGGAGTGAGCTCGTAGGTTCTGGCCATAACTTTCTATTCTAAACGGCTACACTGAAATTTACGTGTTCCGACTTTGGCTGCGATTCTGTGCCGTGGGGGTGCTGGGTTCCGTAGTGCAGACGGCGGCACTGTACTTGGCGCGAGACCTGGCGGGGCTGCACTATCTGGCGGCGACGGTGCTGGCCGTCGAGATCACGCTCGCGCACAACTTCACCTGGCATGAGCATTGGACGTGGAAGACCGCCGCCACGCCCGGCTGGCCGCGGCGCGCCTGGCGCTATCAGTTGGGCACGGGCACCGTGGCGCTGCTCGCCAACCTGTTTGCCATGCGCCTGCTGGTCGGCGGGATGGGCCTGCCCACGCTGGTGGCCACGCCGCTCGCTATTGGCGGATCCGGCGTGATCAACTTCCTGATTGGCCAGTTTCTCGTCTTTCGCCGCAACAGCGAGCCGGCTGCGCCCAAAATGTGATGAAGTAGCCGGTTATGGTGTTCTCCCGCCGCCAACTCCTCGCCGCGCTCGCCCTCAAACAGCCCGTCCCCATGCGGGCGATCACCCAGGGGCCGAAGTTCCACTGGTTCGGCTACTACGACAAGCTCGAGTTCGACCCCACCGGCCGCTACGTCCTCGGCAACGAGGTCGACTTCGAAGGCCGCTCCCCCCGCGCCGAAGACAAGATCCGCGTCGGCATGGTCGACCTCCAGGACAACGACCGCTGGATCGACCTCGGCGAAACCCGCGCCTGGAACTGGCAGCAGGGCTGCATGCTGCAGTGGGTGCCCGGCAGCCGCACCGAGGTGCTCTGGAACGACCGCGTCGACGGCGCCTTCGTGTCCCACATCCTGGACGTAAAAAGCGGCCGGAAGCGGACCATCCCGCACGCCGTCTACACCCTGGCCGCCAGCGGCAAATGGGGCATCACCTGCGACTTCCGCCGCCTCAACGACGTCCGCCCCGGCTACGGCTACGCCGGCATCGTCGACCCCAATCGCGACCAGCTCATCCCGGAAGACGTCGGCATCTGGAAGGTCGACCTCACCACCGGCAAGCGCGAGTTGTTAATTTCCGTCGCCGACGCCGCCCGCATCCCCTACCCCGGCGGCTACTCGGAAAACGCCAAGCACTGGTTCAACCATCTGCTGATCTCCCCGGACGACCGGCGTTTCATCTTCCTCCACCGCTGGCGCGGCAAAAAAGAGGGCGCCAGCTTCTCGACGCGCATGTTCACCGCCGACGCCTCCGGGCGCAACCTGCACGTGCTCGACCCCTACGGCAAAACCTCGCACTTCGTCTGGCGGGATAAAGACAGCGTCATCGCCTGGGCCTGGCACCCGTCAAAGGGAGATCGCTTCTACCTCTACAAAGACCGGACCGAGCAAGTGGAGGTCGTCGGCGATGGCGTCATGACCGTCAACGGCCACTGCACCTACCTCTCCCTCCGCGCCAACCGCTCGGTGTTGAACGATACCTATCCCTACA
>JADCJL010000315.1 GCA_020247055.1 Acidobacteriaceae bacterium
CCATCTCGTAGCCGTAGCCGTAGAGCGTCACCGCCCCGGTCAGGATCGAAATGATCGAAAAAGAGATGGCAAAGTTCGAAAATCCGCCCATGCTCCGCCAAAGTTCCTGGGCGTAGCCAAATCGTGAAAGACTTCGTTCATCCGTTTGGGACACAATCTAGGTATGATCGCTCATCGCCTAGCCGCTTTGGTCCTCTTTCTTGCGGGAGCGGCCGCCGCGGCCGGTCCTCTCTCCCCGGCCGAGCGCGAACTCATGGAAGCGATCGGCGCCAACACCCTCCGCGGCCACCTGTCGTTTCTCGCCTCCGACCTGCTCGAAGGCCGCGACACGCCCTCCCGCGGGCTCGACCTCGCCGCCGAGTACATCGCCAGCCAGTTCCGCCGCTTCGGTCTCGAACCGGCCGGTGACCAGGGAACTTACTTTCAGAACGCGCCCTACGTGAAGGTCACCCAGCCCATGGACGGCTTCCACCTCCGCATCGAGACCGGCGACGGCAAATCCTGGGAGTCCTCCGGCGCCAAACTGATCGCGCTCACCGGCGCCCCGGTGAACCTCTCCGGCCTCGAAGTCGTCAAAGTAACCCTGAGTAGCGCCACTGCGCCGCTTCCGCCCGTCGGCGACGTCCGCGGGAAAGCCGTGCTCCTTTACGTCGCACAGGGTCTCGCCCCGGCCGTGGCCCGGAACCGGATTCTCACCACGCTGCAGCCCGCCCTGCTGGTCACCTACGGCGTCTTTCCGCCGGCCCCGTTTCGCCTCCGCCCCGCGGACCCAAGCTCCCCGCCGCCGGCGCCTACCGTCATCACCTCCGATGGCGAGTTCAGCCGACTGCTCGACACCCTGCCCGACGGCGCCACTACCGCGCGCCTCACCGCCCGCATCAGCGGCCCCCGCGAAGAGCCACTCGCGCTGCGTAACGTCATCGCCCGCCTCCCCGGCAGCGACCCCGTTTTGCGAAACGAAGCCATTCTCCTCACCGCCCACTACGACCACGTCGGCGTCTCCGGCCGCGGCGATGGCGACCGTATCCACAACGGCGCCAATGACGACGCCAGCGGCGTCGCCACCGTCCTCGCGCTCGCCGAAGCGCTCGCCGCCCGCAAACTGCGGCCCCGGCGGACGCTGCTCTTTATGACCTACTTCGGTGAAGAGAAGGGCCTCCTTGGCTCCCGCTACTACGCCGCCCATCCGGTCCACCCGCTCCGGGATACGGTTGCCAACCTCAATTTTGAGCACATGGGCCGGACCGACGACAACGAAGGCCCCCGCCTGAACCAGGTCACCGGTACCGGCCTGGCCTACACCACGCTTGGCGAGGCGCTCGCCGCCACCGGCGGCGCCACCGGGGTTACCACGTGGACCCATCCCCGCAACACCGAAGAGTTCTTCGCCCGCAGCGACAACCAGGCTCTCGCCGACGCCGGGGTTCCGGCCATGACGGTCTGTGTGGCGTGGATCTTCCCCGACTACCACCGTCCGTCCGATCACTGGGAGAAGATCGATCTTCCCAACATGGAGCGCGTGGTCCGCGCGATGGGCGTGGCCGTCACCCGCATCGCCAACAGCGACACGGCCCCGCGTTGGATAGAATCTCACCCCAAGGTGAAGCCCTACCTCGAAGCATTCAAGAAACTGCACCCCGCGGAGGAATAAGAGACTGCGCTATCATTATCAGGAATGAGCGCAAACTCCCTCCTCCCCGTCACCGTCCTGTCCGGCTTTCTCGGCGCCGGTAAAACCACGCTGCTGAATCACGTTCTGAACAACCGCGATGGCTTGCGCGTCGCCGTCATCGTCAACGATATGAGTGAGGTGAACGTCGATGCCCGTCTGGTCGCGCAGGGCGCCACGCTAAGCCGCGTCGACGAACAGCTCGTCGAAATGTCCAACGGCTGCATCTGCTGCACCCTCCGCGAGGACCTGCTTAAAGAGGTGCGCCAACTGGCCGGCCAGGGCCGGTTTGACTATCTGCTGATCGAGTCCACCGGCATCTCCGAGCCCATGCCCGTCGCCGCCACCTTCAGCTTCACCGACGAAAATGGGCAGTCGCTGGCCGATGTCGCCCGCCTCGATACCATGGTCACCGTCGTCGACGGTGAGAAGTTCCTCGAAGACTACCTCTCGCTCGAAGCCCTCGCCGACCGCCAACTCGAGCTCAGCCAGGAGGATGAACGCAACATTGCAGACCTGCTCATCGACCAGATCGAGTTTGCCAACGTCCTGGTGATCAATAAGATCGACCGCATGGAGCCGCTTGCCGTCGAGCAGTTGCGGGCCATCCTCCGGCGCTTGAACCCCGAAGCGCGGATCCTTACGGCCGAACGCGGCCGCGTCGCCCCCGCGCAGCTCCTCGCCACCGGCCTGTTTGACGAAGAGAAGGCCGCCGAAGCCGCCGGCTGGATGAAGGAGTTGCAGGGATTCCATACCCCGGAGACCGAGGAGTACGGCATCACGAGCTTCGTCTACCGCGCCCGCCGGCCCTTCCATCCCGGCCGTCTCAACGAGGCGCTCGATGAGGGCTGGGAGAACGTGCTGCGGGCCAAGGGCATGATGTGGATCGCCTCGAAAAACGATATCATCGGCCACTATGCTCAGGCCGGCAACTGCGTCGGCGTCGAGCCGGTCCGCCGCTGGTACGCCGCCAGCCCGCGCGAGGAGTGGCCGGAGGACGCCGCCACCCTCGACGCGCTCGCCAAAGATTGGCACCCCGAGTTCGGTGACCGCATGCAGGAGGTCGTGTTTATCGGCGCCGGCATGGACCAGGCGGCCATTGAGGCGTGCTTGAACGCCTGCCTGCTCACCGACCGTGAACTGGCCGAAGGTCCGGCCGCTTGGGCCCTGTATCCTGATCCCTTCGGCCCCTGGGAAGCGGAATGGGAGGCCATGGAATCGGCGGCAAGCGGGGCCTAAGCCAGTTCCTCAAGCGCGTAGCGGCGGATCCCCACGGCCTTGCCCGTCTCCGGATCCGCCGTAATGATGGTAGCGTGCAACTCCACCATCCCCTTGGCTGGTTCCATGCGCACCGGCAGCGCGGTTTGAAACTTGCGGATCACCGGGGCTTTTTCGACGCCAATCACCCCGGCGTAGGAACCGGTCATGCCACAATCGGTCTGGTAGGCCGTGCCGCCGGGCAGGACGCGTTCGTCGGCCGTCGGGATGTGCGTATGGGTGCCGATCACGGCCGTCACGCGGCCGTCGAGATACCAACCAAAAGCGACTTTCTCGCTGGTCGCTTCGGCGTGGAAATCGACGAAACGTACTTTGATCCGGTCGGGGATCTGCGCGAGCAGCTCTTCGACCTTCCGGAACGGATCGTCGAGCGTGGCCATGAAGGTGCGGCCCTGTAGATTCATGACGGCGTACTCGGCGCCGTTGCGGGCCTTGCCGAGATAGAGACCGGAGCCGGCAAGAAGCGGCGAATAGTTGGCCGGCCGCAGCAGACGAGGCTGCCGCGGTAGATACTCGTGGATCTCGGTTTTGTCCCAGACGTGGTTGCCGGTGGTCATCACCTCGACGCCCAGTGAGAATAGCTCATCGGCAATCGCCGCGGTAACACCAAACCCCCCGGCCGCGTTCTCGACGTTGGCCACGATGAGGTCAATCCGCTCCTCGGTGACAATCTGATGGAGGTGGTTAGCCACGATCCGGCGGCCGGGCGAGGCGAACACATCACCAATGAAGAGGATATTCATACTACAAGAGCGAGTTGGAGCGCCCCGGGGAGAGCATGAAACCCCTGTCATTGACCCGTCTGTGGGAACGGGGGAACCCTCCGCGCGCCTTCAGGCTTCTCCCTGGAGCTTGCGCTCAGGAGCTTGCACACCGGCACATTTGTGCGAGTCGGACTCCATGACTTTGACTATCGGATCAAATTTAAGGGGCCCCACGCGGGCCCCCCGGAAACGCTCCAGATGTTAGGATAACACGGCGATCAGGCCAGCCGGCCGGTTTTCTTCCACTCGGCGATCCGTGTGAAGTGGTACTGGAAATACAGGAAGCTGAAGAAGAAGGTCATGATCGGGCTGAGTTTTAAGCCGATGTTTTCGGCCGTATTATAGTGGCGTTCCATCGAAGACCGCATGTTGAAGTGCCCTAGAATCAACAGCACAGTTCCGCCGAGGTTAAAGATCGGAGCAAACACCGCGACCAGCGGCTCCATCCCGGTATCGTCGAGGAGCACGGTCAGGATTCCACTTAAAACTCCTCCGCCGATCATTACGCCGAAGCCACTGAGATAGAACATGAGGGCTTTGCTGGCGGAGTCCAGTTTCTTGACAAACTGACACTGGTTGTAAATCCAATACAGCGTGAATAGGTTGCAGGATACGATGCCGAGAATCAGTACGAGATACCACTGCATATCGGGCGGCGCCGGCCAAGCGCCGGAAGCGGCCGGGTTCTGCGCTGCGCCGAAACCGCCCGCGGCAGGCATACCAAAGCCGCCCGCCGGAGGACCGCCAAAGCCACCCGCCGGCGGCCCACCAAAGCCCGGTGCCGCAGGCGGTGTACCAAAGCCCGGCGCCGCCGGCGGTGTACCAAAACCCTGCTGCGCCGGAGGTGCCGGAAACGGATTTGCTGCCGGCGGGGCCCCAAATCCCGCCCCCGCGGGCGGAGCACCAAAACCCTGCTGCGCCGGAGGTGCCGAGAACGGGGTCGACGCCGGAGGCGCGCCGAAACCCGCCCCCAGTCCCGCCCCGGGCGCCGCGAAGGGATTGTCGGCCGGAGGCGTCACCGGAGTAGACGGAGTTGGGGCCGACACGACAACCGGAGCCGGAGCAGGCGGCATCAACACCGGCGACGGCGCAACCACCGGCGCCGCCGGCGGATTAAAGAACTCCGTTTGCGGAATCCACGTCTCCGAGTCCTCGGCGCGGATCAGATCGTCGGGACCAATCCGGCCTTCGCTCTGGTAGCGCTTCAAATCATCCAGAGAGTACGGTCCGAAGTTACGGCCATCCCTCTGCAGGAAATACTTCATATATGCCTCACGTTTGCCGCAAGACCTCGGCGAGTTCTTTTTCTGGCACCGCCCCTTCCTTGATCACACGCCAGTAAGGTTCGGTAATGTCGATCGTGGTTGGTCCAAAGCCAGGGCACGTGCCACCGTCCAGCACCAGATCCAGACGCCCGTCCATCGTACCAAAAACGGAAATCCCACTGGTACAGGTCGGCTGGCCGCTGATGTTGGCGCTGGTGGCGATTAACGGCTGCTGCAGCCGCTGGAGCAGCGCCTGCGCCACCTGCGAACGGGAATGGCGCAACCCGAGACGCCCGGTGTTGCCCGTCGCCCGGAGCGGAACCTTCGGCGAAGCCGGGACAATCACGGTGAGTGGCCCGGGCCAGAATACCCGCGCCAGCAGGCGGAAGCGGGCGGAAACCTCGGCGCAGAGCTCCTCCGCCATACTCAATTCACTGACCAGTAGCGGCAGACTCCGCACCGGTTCCCGCCCCTTGGCCGCAAACACCCGGCCTACGGCCTGCAGGTTGAACGGGTCGGCCACCAGCGAGTAGAGACCATCGGTGGGGATCGCCACAACTTGGCCCCTCCGGACGGCCTCGGCGGCGGCGCCAATAACAGCTTCGCTCGGCTCTACCGGATCGACTTCCAACAAATTGGTGGGCACTGGCTACTTCTTCTCGATCACCGCGGCCACGTCGACGGCCATCTGGTAGCGCCCGAACGGAGCGCTGAGCTGAATCCCTTCCACCATCCACTGGACCTGCCGCGTCATCTCCTGCGCGATGGCGATCCCCTCGCGCCGCGCCGCCTCGGCATCGGGCGCCTGCCGCATCCGCTCCATGAAGGGCTCCGGCACCGGCACGCGTAACTCGTCCACCATGAACTGGGCGTTCCGATAGCTCGTCAGCGGCCAGATGCCGCACACTACCGGAATCCGGCAGTGTTCGGTCCGTTTGAGGAAGTTCTCGAGCAGCTTGATGTCGAACACCGGCTGCGTCACCACATATTCGGCCCCGGCCTCTACCTTTCTTTCAAAGCGGCGGACCTCTTCGTCGATGTTCAGGGCGCCTGGGTTGGCGCCCACCCCAAGCAGCAGCGCCGTCTGCGAACCCATCGCGTTGCCGCCGATGTCGAGGCCGGAGTTGAGGTTGGTCACAATATCGGCCAGACCGATGGCGTCGACGTCGAACACGGCGGTAGCGTGTTGATGCGCGCCCATCCGGGGCGGGTCGCCCGTGATGCAGATCAGGTTCCGAACGCCGAGCGCATGGGCGCCCAGCAAGTCCGACTGCATGCCGAGGATGTTCCGGTCCCGGCAGCAGAAGTGCAGCACGGCTTCAATGCCGGCCTGCTCCTGAAAGATCTTACAGGTGATCGCCGCCGAAAGTCGGGCACTCGCGCGCGGCCCGTCGGGCACGTTGATGACGTCGATGCCCGCGTCGCGGCAAAGGATGGCGCCGGCGACTTCGCGCGCAGGATCCACCCCGCGCGGCGGCAGAATTTCGACAAACGTGACAAACTCTTTGGCCGCCAACTTGGCGCCCAGCTTGCTCTTGGCCGCAACGGGCACGAGCGGCATCTTCTGCACCGGTGGCTTCGTTTCGTCAACCGCCACCACGGGCAGCGCCCGGTGGCCCGGCTGCAGGCTCCGCGCCTCACTGCGGACGAGTTTGATATGCTCAGGCGTCGTGCCGCAGCAGCCGCCGACGATTTTCACCCCGGCCCAAAGGAAGCGGCGGGCGTACTGCGACATATACTCGGGCGAACAGAGATAGATCTTCCGTCCTTCGACATCGGCCGGATGTCCGGCGTTGGGCATGGCCGAGACCGGCTTGGTGGTCTGCCGCATGATCCGCTCCACCGTTTCGAGCGTGGCCTTGGGGCCGACCGAGCAGTTGAGGCCAATTACGTCTACCGGCCACTGATCGAGCAGCGCGGTAAAGTCTTCAGTGCTTGTGCCGTCGAGCATGGCGCCGTCGTCGTTGATGGTGACCTGGGCGATGATGGCAAGTTCCGGGCCGGCGGCAGCGCGCACGGCGGTGACCGCCTCGCGCAGCTCGTCGATGGAGAAGAAGGTTTCCAGCACGAGCAGGTCCACCCCGGCGCCGACGAGCACCGCGGCCTGTTCGCCAAAGATCTCGCGCAGCTGTTCGGGCGCCGCGTTGCGCAGGCCGGAGGGGCCGACCGAGCCGGCCACGAAAGCCGTCTCACCGGCCGCTTCGCGCGCCAGGCGCACCCCGGCCTCGTTGATCGCCGCCAGCTTTTCGCCGAGGCTGAACGTGGCCAGCCGCCCGCGGTTGGCCCCGAACGTATTGGCCTCGATAATCTGCGCGCCCGCCTTGACGTAGGCCTCGTGCACCTCTTTGACCAGTTGCGGCGCCGACAGGTTCAACTCGTCGTAACACCGGTTGATGAACACGCCCTTTTCGTATAGCATCGTGCCCATGGCGCCATCGGCGACCAACACGCCTTGGTTAAGGGCCTCCCGGAACTCCCGGGCGCGGGATTTGAGCAGGGTAGCGGAACTCATTAACCTTTCATTCTACCAGCCGGTTACGTCAACCGGGGCTCCGCTGACCACGCCGAGACGCTTGGCCGCCGAGGCCTCCCGCTGCACGATTTCGAGGTAGCCGCTCGAGCCCACGATCGCGTACAGTTCGCCATACTCGCATTCGGCGAAGTGCGTAGCCCGCTTGCCCACCTTTTCAAATCCCACCTGAATCTCAAACGGGCGCTCGGTGAGCCAGCCAAACTCCGCGATCGAAAAGCTCGTGATGAGGTTGCCGAAACGGTCGACGCGCAGCACCGTGCCGCTCCACTGCCGCTTGGAGATGCGCTGATTGGCGCCCAGGTTGAGCCGCAGAGCGTCCTTGACCAGTTTGCCGAACTTGGCCGGCGCCAGGCCCGCGGCCAGATGCGCGGCGCAGGGTGCAAAGATGTCGCGTCCGTGAAAAGTAGCGCTTACCGGCTTCAGGAACAGCTTTTCGTTGCTGAGAATCCGGGCCCGCGCCCCGCTCTGCGCCAGGGCATGCGTGAAGATGCCGTTGTCGGGACCGATGAGATAGTGGCCGCCTACCTCGACCAGCAGAGGCCGCCGCGTGCTGCCCACGCCCGGGTCGACGACGGCGACATGGATGGTCTTTTTCGGAAACCACCGGCGGGCCTGTTCAAAAACGAATGCCGCTTCGGTGACGTCGTAGGCGGGAATCTCGTGCGTCAGGTCGACGAGGGTCGCCTTGGGACAGATCGACAGCAGAACGCCCTTCATGGCGCCCACGTAGGAGTCGGTGGCGCCGTAGTCGGTCGTCAGGGTGATGATTGGCATCTATAGGAAAATCTCCTGCCCGCAGCCGCGCACGTCCATCTCGAACTCGATGGTTTCGATGGGCGGCCGGGAGTAATGCCAGGTAACGCCGTGGATGGCGCCCTTGGCCATCGGCCGGACGATCTGCTCGGCGAGCAGGTGCCAGACCGGATGGACGGTGTACATTTCGGCCACGTTGACGAGGTCCCAGTTCACGCCGAGGCCATGCAGGCGCCCGGTCATGAGGCCCATGACGAACTCGGCCTTCACGCGCAGCGCCTCGGCCGACAGTTCGCCGCGGCGGACGACATCGTGCGGGTCGAGCGTACCTTCGGGCAACTCGCCGGCACCGGCGACGATAAAGGTTTTGCGGGTGAGTTTCGAGGGCACCGTGTAGCCGAACCCGTAGAGGCTCGGTTCGCCGGGAGCGCCGATTTCAGGCGCGATGTTGGTGCGGGCCACCGGGTTCATGTCCCCGAGAAAGAGGCCCCAATCCTTGAGTACGGTGACGTAGCCCGCGTTGAAATCGTTGAAACCCTGAAAGGTGAACGGGCGGGGCGAGCGCAGCTCCATCGAGCAGAGCGCGTGCAGCGGCCGGTTGATGGCGCCGAGGTGCGCCTTGACCCGTTCGAAGCCCTGCGCGAGGGGAACGGGCTGATGGAAGCG
>JADCJL010000316.1 GCA_020247055.1 Acidobacteriaceae bacterium
ATGATCCGCGGCGGCCACATCGACCTGTCGGTGCTGGGCGCCATGCAGGTGGCGGCCAATGGCGACCTGGCGAACTGGATGGTGCCGGGAAAGATGGTCAAGGGCATGGGCGGCGCCATGGACCTGGTGGCCGGGGTGAAGCGTGTCATCGTGGTCATGGAGCACTGCGAGAAATCCGGCCGCTCCAAGCTGGTCCGCGAATGCACCCTGCCCCTGACGGGCAAGGGGGTGGTGGACCTCCTCATCACCGACCTCGGAGTCTTCGAGATCAACCGCGGGCGCTCCTCGGTTCGGCTTGTGGAACTCGCCCCGGGCGTTACGCTGGAAGAGGTCCGGGCTCGGACCGAGGCCGACTTCGTCACCGATCTGGCCTGATCCGGTCCGCCGCAACGGAGGCGCAACCATGTTCCGTGTCTTCCTGGCCCTGTGCCTGGTCCTGATGGCCGGCGCCGCGGTTCCCGCCGCATCCGCCCCGCCCAAGGGCTCGAACCTGAAGACCTCCATCTTCGCCGGCGGCTGCTTCTGGTCGGCCGAGCACGAGATGGAGAAGGTGCGTGGGGTGGTCGACGTCGTCGTTGGCTATTCGGGCGGCGCCAAGCGAAACCCCACCTACGAGAATCACGAGGGGCACCTGGAGGCGATCCGGGTGACCTGGGACCCGTCCCGGACCACCTACCCCGCCCTGGTCGCAGCCTTCTTCCGGAACATCGATCCCACAGATCCCAACGGCCAGATCTGCGACATCGGCCCCAGCTACCGCACAGCCGTCTTTGTGGAGACCGATGCCGACAGACGCGTCGCCGAACAGGTCAAGGCCGACGTCGCCCGCCAGATCCGGCGGCCCGTCGCCACCCGGATCCTTCCGCGGTCGACTTTCTGGGTGGGTGAGGGCTACCACCAGGACTACGCGGTCAAGAATGCCGCCCACTACAACCGCTACCGGATCGGCTGCGGCCGTGACGCCCGGATCCGGGCGGTCTGGTCGGGACGGGGCTGAAGGGCGCCTCGCAAACGGGCGTCAGAAGCCTCGGAGCGTGGCGTTTTTGCAGCACTCACGCACATGGAGCGAACTGTTAAAAAACCGTCACACCAAATGTGACAATCCACGGTATACGCACGCCCGACCGGTCGGGGCAGGCTGCAGGCCGGATTGATCCGATAGAAGGGGTATCCATGATGTCCACGAGAACGCTCGCCAACAGCGCGGCGGTCGCCGCCCTGATGTGCGCCATGGCCGTCCCGGCCTTCGCCCAGGAAACCACCAGCGCCATCCGCGGCCAACTTGAAGGCAACGATGGCGCGTCCGTGGCCAACGCCACGGTGACCGTGGTTCACACCCCCTCGGGAACCCGCTCCATCACGCGGTCTGGCGCAGACGGCGTGTTCGATGCGCGGGGACTTCGGGTTGGTGGTCCCTACACCGTGACGGTCAGCGCGCCGGGCTACGAGACCGAAACTGTTTCCGGCGTGGTCCTGACCCAGGCGGAGACCCTGCGCCTGAACATCGACCTGATCTCGACGACCGCTGTGGACGAGGTGATTGTCACCGCCGCGCGGAACCCCGAGGCGGGCAATTCCGGCATCGCCTCGACCCTGAGCCGGCCCTCGATCGAGGCGGCGGTTTCGGTCACCCGGGACATCCGGGACCTCGCCCGTAGCAACCTGCTGACGTCCACCAACGCCCAGGCCGACGGCGGTGTCTCCATCGCCGGGTCCAACCCCAAGCTGAACCGGATCACGATCGACGGCGCGTCCGTGCAGGACGACTTCGGCCTGAACTCCGGGGGACTGCCCACCCTGCGCGGCCCCATCTCCATCGACGCCGTGGAGCAGTTCACGGTCCAGTCGGTTCCCTATGACGTCGAGAACGGCGACTTCCAGGGCGGTGCGATCGATATCGTCCTTCGTTCCGGCGGTAATGACTTCACCGGTTCCGCCTTTGTGAACTATCTCAACGACGGCCTGGTCGGCGAGAAGGTCAAGGGCCGGTCTATCCCCCAGACCATCAGCCAGACCAACTATGGCGGGTTCCTTTCGGGACCCATCCTGGCTGACCGGCTCTTCTTCGCCCTCTCCTACGAGAAGTATGAGTCCAGCGAGGCGGTGGTCACCGGCCCCACCGGGGCGGGCTTTGCCAACAGCATCAGCGGCGTGACGCAATCGACGATCGATCAGGTCGTCGGGATCCTGAACAACTCCTACGCCACCAAGTTCAACGCGGGCGGCATTCCGCGCAACACCCCGATCCTGGACGAGAAGTACTCGGCCAAGTTCGACTGGAACATCAACGACCAGCATCGCGCCTCGTTCACCTACCGGTACTCCCTCTCCGAGGTGACCGCCCGTCCGAACCTGAATGCCGGCACGGCGGGACTCTCGTCCAACTTCTACCTGACCGGTGAGGACGACACGTCCTATGTCGGTGAACTGAATTCCCAGTGGACGGACTCGCTCAACACCCAGATCCGCATCTCCCAGCGGGACTATGTGCGCCAGCAGATGCCGGACTCGGGACAGGAGTTTTCTGAACTGATCATCTGCTCTGCGGCGACCTCCGACGCCGTCCTGACCACCTGCGCTTCCGGCTTCTCCAACGTCCGGATTGGCCCGGATAACTTCCGTCAGGCCAATGAGCTTGAGACCAAGAACCTCAACATTCAGGCCAAGGCGACCTATGCGCTTGGTGATCATCTGTTCAAGATTGGGTTTGAGTCCCAGAACATCGAGGTCATCAATCTCTTTGTCCCCAATAGCGACGGGGTCTACTATTTTGACTCGATCAACGACTTCCAGCTCGGACGTGCCAATCGTCTGACCTACTCGAACGCGCCTTCTGGAAATCCTTTCGACGCCGCAGCCAAGTTCAAGTATCAGCAGAACAGCCTGTACCTTCAGGATGTCCTTGATATCAGCACCGACCTGCAGGTGACGGCGGGCTTCCGCTATGACTGGTACTCAAGCGACGACAAGCCGATCGCCAATCCCTTCTTCCGGGACCGCAACGGTTTCTCCAACCAGACCACCTATGACGGCAAGTCGATCCTCATGCCCCGGTTGGCGTTCAAGTATGATCCCAACGAGTCCATCCGCATCACGGGCGGCGCCGGGATCTTCGCCGGCGGCATCCCCGATGTCCTGCTCTCCACTTCCTCCAGCACCACCGGCTATGCGGCGGCGGGCGTGACCAGTGAGCGGAACGCGGACGGCACCTTCCGGGAGCTGGGCAACAATGTC
>JADCJL010000317.1 GCA_020247055.1 Acidobacteriaceae bacterium
CCCCGCCCCACCGCTGCAGCAGCAGCGGGCTCCGGCTCGGCGTAAACCGCGGCTGCCAGACCAGATCCACCGAATCCCCCCCGCTCTCCCACGCCACCCGCCCCGCCATCACCGCCAGATACTCCGTATCCACCACATTCAAAAAATCCCGCGGTGCAAACCGGTCGAGCGGGTTCAAAATATCCGCCTTCCCCCAGCGAATAAACTGCTTGCCCGCCTCCGCCGTCCACTTCCCCCGGTTCGCCGTCACGCTGAACCGCCGCAGGGAAACCGCCGGCCGCAGCATCCCCCGGTCCTGCCAATCGATCCGCCACTGCCGCTCCGTCTGCCGGTGCGTGTCCGCCCGCCCGTCCATCGCCCCGTCCACCCGCAGCCACGGCGTCAGCTTCCAGCCCACCTCGTACCGCAGCAGAATATCCCCGATCGCCCGCCCGCTATCGTTCGCCCCCGTCTGCGGGAAAAACGCCCCCCGTGTCTCGACGAACCCCCGCTGCGTAAACCCCTGCCCCCACAGCGGAACCGCGCACAGCCCGGCTAAAACCCACCGTCTCATTCGCCGCGGCGCAGCGCCTGCAGCGTGAACCGCTCTTCGGGCAGCGTCACGTTGTACTTCAGTTTCTCGGTCTTCAGCACCGTCCGCGTCTTCTTCTTGAGATCATTCATCTCCAGTTCCAGCGTCGACCACACCCCCTGCACCTGCTCGACGCGCCGGTGCACCATCCGCTTCACCAGTTCGGTCTTGACGTACATCTCAAACTGCACCGGCAGCAGAATATCCTTCCGCACCCAGATCACCGTCTTCGTATACTGCGAAGCCCGCGTCTTCCGCGGCACCGCCTCCACCTGGTAACACGCCTGGCCATCCACCACCTGCTCGCCCAGCAGCCGGTAGTCGCTCTGCTCCGCGTCCCGTTCCTCGAGATCCTCAAACGAAAAATCTGTCCCGAAAAACCGCGTCGACCGGTCCTGCAGCGCAATCCGCCGGTCCCGGTTCAGCTCCGGCGTCCACATCCACTGATCGCTCGCCCGGTCCGGATGGTTATGTACAAGCAGCGCCACGCCCTTCACAAGCGGCGGCGCCACAAACCGCAGCACCGACTTCGATTGCCCGTAGGAGCCCGTCCGCGCATACTGCCACCGCTTCTCGTTCCGGCCGCCCTTGGCGTCGTAAACCTCCAGCACGCCCTCATACTGCTGACTCGCGGAACGGTGCCGCCGCTGCGACTCCTCGATAATCTGCCGGGCATCCTGTCCCCAGGCATCCCGCCCCCACAGCGCAACCGCCGCCAACAACCAGACACACTTACTCATACTCCAAGGCCTCCACTAACGATCCCCGCACCGCCGTCTCCGCCGGACCCAACGCCGACAGAAACGAACTGCCCAGAATCACCGGAATCAACGCCAACGCCATCCGGAATGGATAGGTATACTCCAGCCGCATCCCGGACAGATCCCGCGCCGAAGTTTCGAGCGCATAGTACAGCGCCACGGCGCCAAACACCCACCCCAGCACCAGCCCAATCGCCCCGATCGCCAGCGCCTCGAGCCAGATCGTCCCGCGAATCTGCATCCGCAGCCCGCCCACCGCCTGCAGCACCCCCAACTCCCGCCGCCGGTCCGTAATCGAAACCGTCAGCGTATTCACAATCCCCAGAATCGAAACCAGCACCGCCACGGCAATCTGGATGTAAGTCAACCCGAACCATTGGTCCGTAATCTTCAGAATGTAACTCCGCAGATCCTCGTTCGTAAAGACAAAGTACTTATACCGGTCCCCCATCTGCGCCGCCACCCGGTCCCGCATCTGTGCCACCGTCACCCCGGGCTCAAGATACATCCGGACCACATTCACCGAGTCATCTTTCCAATACTTCTCATACACCGCCCGGTCCAGCAGAATCGACCCCTTCTGGTCCGAGTAGTCCACCACCGTCCCGAGAATCGGCAGATCCAGCGGACCCGCGGGCGTGTTCAGCCGCAGCATCTCCCCCGCCTTCCGCCGGTGCTGCAGCGCGAAGTTATCGGAGACAATCACGCCCCGCCCCGCCGCCGCCTCGCCGTACATCCGGTCCCCGTCCCCGCTCACCACCGGCAGCCGCACCTCCTTCCGGATGCTCGCCACCTCGAGCGAAACCAGCATCACCGGCTCCCCATCCACCGGCACCCGCACCGTCCGCACCAACTGCGTCCGCCGCACCCCGGGCAACTTCACCACCTCCTCGGCAAACGCCGCCGGAAACCGGAAGCTCCGGTCGGTCAGGTTCTGCGACGGGCTCAAATACATGTCCGGGTTCAACGCAATCCGCAGCCACTCCTCAATCGAGGCATAAGCCGCCTGCGTCATCCCGCCCAGCGCCAGAATTAACGACACCGACAGCGCCAGCGCCGCCACCGCCCCCGAGGTCCGCCGCGGCGACTGAATCAGAGAATCCGCCGCCAGCGCCCCCTCCACCGGCCGCACCGCCTTCAGCAGCGGCCGCAAACCCTTGGCGAGCCACAACCCCAGCGTCGGCACCATCAGCACCCCCGCGAAAATACTCAGAAAATAGCCGGCGTAGAAGATTAGCCGCCCCTCGCCGTAGACGAGCGTCAACGCCACCAACGCCAGGAATACAAACGCAAGCACCCGTCGCGCCCGGTTCTCCCCCGCCGTCAGCAGTTGAAACTTCCCCTTCTGCAGCGCCTGCACCGGGTCCACCCGCGCCGCGTTCCGCGCCGGAATCCACGCCGCCACCAGACTCGTAATCAGCCCCAACCCCACCGCCCCCGCCAGCAGCCGCGGATCGCTCGAAACCTCCTCGGCCTTCTGCGCCACGCCGTAAATCTCCCCCAGCAGATTGCCCAGCGAACCCGCCATCCCCCGCGCAATCAATACCCCCAGCCCCGCCCCCAACCCCGCCCCTACCAGCCCGCCCACCGCGCTCTCGGCCAGAAACAGCACCTGAATCTGCCCCCGCGTCGCCCCCAGCGCCCGCAGAATGCCAATCTCGCTCCGCCGCTGCGTCACCGCAATCGCAAACGAGTTGTAGATGATGAACATACCGATAAACAGCGCAAACAGGCTCGTGATGTTCGCGAGCATCCCGTAAACACTCGACAAGGACTCAAACTGCTTGCCCCGCGACGAGGGCGACTCCACCTGGTAGCCCGCCCCCAGCAACTGCTCCAGCCGTTTGCCTACCTCCTCCGGCCGCAACCCCTCCTGCACCGCCAGATCAATCCGGTCAAACCGCCGCCCCCGGCCAAACACCTTCTGCGCCGCGTAGACGTCCATAATCGCCAGATTGCCGCCAAAGGCCGACGTCAACCCGCTCGACTTCATAATCCCCCGCACCACAAACCGCTTCGGCCCGTCCATCGACCGCAGCGTCAACGCATCGTTGGCCTTCAACCCGTTCTCGGCCGCGAACTCCCGCGTAATCATGATCGAATCTGGCTGCGCGAGAAACACGAGCGGGTCTTCGATAAACGAATCGTCCCCGTCCTCGAGCGCATACTCCCGCAGCGAACGGTCCCCCGTCATATCCACGGCCAGAATCAGCAGATTCCCCTTCGCCCGCGTCTCCGGCGTCGCCACGGCCTCAATCACGGGCACGGCCACCCGCACCTCCGGCACCCCCTGCACGCGCTCGAGAATCTCCTCCTCAAAGCCCGCCTCCCCGGCCGTGATCTGCAGCTGCGTCGCCCCGGCAATCCGGTCCACGGTATTGGTAAACGCCGTCAGCACGCTCTGGTTGGCCGTGTGCATCCCGACAAACACCGCCACGCCCAGCACAATTCCCGCTATCGTCAGCAGGCTCCGCAGCAGATGCTTCCGCACATACTGCCAGCTGATCAGCCGCAGCAGGATCATACGCGCCGGTCCTGCACCACCACGCCGTCTTTCAACGCAATCTGCCGCGGACAGCTCTCGGCCACGCTCCGGTCGTGCGTCACAATCAGCACCGTCGTCTGCAGCCGCGCGTGCAAATCCCGGATCAGGCCCAGAATCTCCACCCCCGTTGCCGAATCCAGGTTCCCCGTCGGCTCATCCGCCAGCAGTATCGGCGGATAGACGCTCAACGCCCGCGC
Source organism: Acidobacteriaceae bacterium (assembly GCA_020247055.1). Taxonomy (GTDB): domain Bacteria; phylum Acidobacteriota; class Terriglobia; order Bryobacterales; family Bryobacteraceae. The sequence goes on from JADCJL010000317.1 coordinate 4,075, forward strand.
AATCGCCACCCGCTGCCGCTCCCCGCCCGACAACTCCTCCGGCAGGTGCTCCAGCCGCTTGCCCAAACCCACCAGCGTCAGCAGCTCGTGCGCCCGCTCGGCAATCTGCGCCTTCTTCCACCCCCGCAAATGCAGCGGCAGCGACACGTTTTCAAGACAGCTCAACGTCGGCAGCAGGTTGAAAAACTGAAAAATAAAGCCGATCTTGTCCCGCCGCAGCTTCGTCAGAGCATCGTCGCTCAACCCGCTCAGCACCGCCCCGTCCAGCGCAATCTCCCCCGTCGACGGCTTATCCAACCCGCCGATCAGGTTGAGCAGGGTCGACTTGCCCGACCCCGACGGCCCCACCAGCGAAACCATCTCCCCTTTGTCAATCCGCAGATTGACCATGTTCAGCGCGGTGACCTGCTTTTTGCCGTCAAACCGCTTGGTTACCCCAGTGAGCTCTATCATTCCCGGCTACTTGTTTATGATGACACGCGGTATCGGCGCGGCTCATAATGAGAGACACGTGAACTGGAACTTCAACGGACTCGAAGCGCTCGCCGTGTTCTGCGGCTCCATTTCCGTCCTGCTCATCGTCCGCTGGTGGATCCTCCGCGGTCTGCTGCGCGCCGCCAGCGGCCCCGACTCGTTCCCCCACATCGCCTGGCAGTATCTCAAAACGCCCTCTCTGTTCTGGGTCCTCGCCGCCTCGGTCCAACTCGGCATTGAAGCCTTCGTCGTCGACCCCCGCTGGCGCAACCTCGCCGAAGACTCCATCGTCGGCTTCGTCATCTTCAGCATCGCCCTCATGCTCAACGCCATGGTCCAGCGCGGCATCTCCCGCCTGCCCTTCGCCATGGCCGGCCTGTCCCGCACCCTCACCCGCCTCATCGTCTTCGGCATCGGCCTGCTTATCCTCCTCCGCTTCTGGGGTATCTCCATCACCCCCATCCTCACCGCCCTCGGCGTCGGCGGCCTCGCCGTCGCCCTCGCCCTCCAGGACACCCTTGGCAACCTCTTCGCCGGCGTCCACCTCCTCGTCGAAGCCCCCATCTCCGTCGGCCAGTTCATCCGCCTGTCGGCCGACGAGGAAGGCACCGTCACCGACATCGGCTGGCGCACCACCCGCATCCAAACCCCCAACAACTCCACCATCATCGTCCCCAACAAAACCATCACCAACGGGACCCTACTCAACTACGACCTCCCCCAACCCCGCGTCGGCACCGGCATCCCCATCCTCCTCGGCCACACCGCCAACCTCACCCTCGCCGAAAAAATCTGCGTCGAAGCCGCCAAAGCCCACCCCCAGGTCCTTCCAGATGCCGAACCCCTCCTCGTCGCCGACCCCGGCATCACCGCCACCCATCTCCAGTTCCGCCTCGTCTTCCAGGTCGAAAAGCAGCTCGGCTCCTCCCTCATCCGCTCCGCCATTCTCAAAACCATCCTCCAGCGCTTCCGTGAGGAAAATATCCCCCTCCCCGAGGTCCCGGGCCGCCCATGAGAATCGGTATCGACGCCGGCGGCACCTTCACCGACTTCGTCATCCAGCACGACGACGGGCGCCTTGAATCCTTCAAGCTCCCCTCGAACCCCCGCAACCCCGCCGCCGTCATCCTCGCCGGCCTCCCCGCCACTCGCAAACTCGAAATCATCCACGGCTCCACCGTCGCCACCAACGCCCTGCTCGAACGCAAAGGCGCCCACACCGCCTTCGTCACCACCGCCGGCTTTGAAGACCTCCTCCTCATCGGCCGCCAGAACCGCCCCGAACTCTATACCCTCTCCCCCGCCCCCCGCCGCCTCCTCATCGACCCCGCCGACTGCCACGGCGTCGCCGAACGCACCCACGCCGACGGCTCCATCGCCCGCTCCCCCGCCCCGGCCGAACTCGCCCGCCTCCGCCGCCGCCTCCGCAAAAGCGGCGTCCGCAGCGTCGCCATCTGCCTCCTCCACGGCTGGCAGACCCCCGCCAACGAACAGCTCCTCGCCGCCGCCCTCGGCGACGAGTTCTTCCTCTCCGTCTCCCACCAGATCGCCCCCGAGTTCCGCGAATACGAACGCGCCGCCACCACCGCCGTCAACGCCTACGTCGGCCCCCTCATGGACTCCTACCTCGGCGCCCTCGGCCGCCCCGTCCACATCATGCAGTCGAGCGGCGGCCTCCTGTCCGCCGAACAGGCCCGCCGGGAACCCGTCCGCACCATCCTCTCCGGCCCCGCCGGCGGCATCATCGGCGCCGTCGGCGCCGCCAAAGCCTCGGGCCTCTCCCACATCCTCGCCTTCGACATGGGCGGCACCTCCACCGACGTTTCGCTCTCGGAAGGCACCCCCCGCATGACCGTCGAAGCCATGGTCGACGGCCTCCCCCTCCGCGTCCCCATGCTCGATATCCACACCGTCGGCGCCGGCGGCGGCTCCCTCGCCCGCATGGACGAAGGCGGCCTCCTCCGCGTCGGCCCGGAAAGCGCCGGCGCCGACCCCGGCCCCGCCTGCTACGGCGCCGGCGATCGCCCCACCGTCACCGACGCCCAGGTCGTCCTCGGCCGCATCGCCGCCACGCAGCTCGCCGGCGGCTCCCGTCCCATCTTCCCGGAACGCGCCGCCGCCGCCGTCGCTTCCCTCGGCCTCGGCCTCGAAGCCGGCGCCGCCGGCATCCTCCGCGTCGCCAACGCCAGCATGGAACGCGCCATCCGCGCCGTCAGCGTCGAACGCGGCTACGATCCCCGGCAGTTCACCCTCCTCGCCTTCGGCGGCGGCGGCGGCCTGCACGCCTGCGAAATCGCCGCCGCCCTCTCCATCCGCCAGGTCCTCGTCCCCCAGTTCGCCGGCGCCCTCTCCGCCCTCGGCATGCTCCTCGCCGACCACGTCCGCGACTTCGCCATCGGCGTCCTCGGCCAGTCCCACCACGCCGCCGCCTTCGCCTCTCTCGCCGCTCGCGCCCCCCGCGGCGGCCGCCGCGAACGCTTCGCCGACGTCCGCTACGCCGGCCAGAGCTACGAACTCACCATCCCCTGGTCCAAGAACCTCGCCGCGGACTTCGCCGCCGCCCACGAAAAAATGTACGGGTATTCGATCCCCGGCCGCCCCGTCGAAGTCGTCACCCTCCGCCTCCGCGTCACCCATCCCGTCCGCCCCCCGGCCCTGCGCCACCCCGGACGCTCCGCCGCCGCGCCGGAGATGCGCCGCGTCTGGGTCGACGGCCGCTTCCGCTCCCTGCCCGCCTACACCCGCGCCGAAGTCCCCGCCACGCCCATCGCCGGGCCGGCGTTAGTACTCGACTACGGATCCACCACCCTCATCCCGCCGCACTGGCACTTCCATTGCGACGAGGCCGGCGCCCTGCTTATTGCAGCGGACCGCTAGTCCCCGGCCGCTGTTCCAGGTGGATCTCCCCAAACGTAGCCTCATACTGCCTGATATTCTCCTGCAGTAGATTCGACAACGCCTTCGCCTGCTGCGGACTGAGATAAACACCCTGAAAATTCTGAATGTTCACCGCATCAGGCGTGTTCTGCGAAGCAATCCCGAACATCACCAGGAAGTCCCACAGGTTCGGTCGAATTTGCACGCTATTCGCGTAACCTTCGCGATAGTCTGGACCATTCACAACGGCAATCTTCGGACCAGACACAGGGTGCATAAAGAAAATGGCGGAGACGACGGGGCTCGAACCCGCGACCTCCGACGTGACAGGCCGGCGCTCTAACCAACTGAGCTACGTCTCCGCGAGGTCGACTACCAGATTAGCAAACCAGATGGCCCCCCGCAAGCGTTTACACTGATTGAGTGCGAATGCCCCGCTTTCTTTTCTTCTCCCTCCTCCTCACCGCCGCCTGCAGCACGCCGAAAAAGCCCGCCGCCCCGGCCCCGCCCCCGCAGCCGCCGAAAATTACCCACTTCTACTCGAACACCAACCCCGTCCCCCCCGGCGAATCCGCCACGGTCTGCTACGGCACCGCGGAAGCGACCGAAGTCACCCTGTCGCCCTACTCCGACACCCTCAAGCCCTCCATGAACCGCTGCATCGCCCTGACGCCCACCCGCCCCACCACCTACACCCTCACCGCCAAAGGCCCCGGCGGGCAAACCACCAGCACCCTCACCCTCGCCATCGGCGGCGCCCCCACCCCATCCGCTCCCGCCTCCCCCGCTACCCCGCTCATTACCAGCTTCCAGTCCATCGGCGGCGGCGTGGTCCCCCCCGGCAAACCCGTCCAGTTCTGCTACTCCACCCGCCCGGAGACCGTCGCCGTCTCCCTCACCCCGCCCGCCGCCGGCGCCCTCAAGCCCGGCCAAAACCAGTGCTTCACCGCCACCGTCACCAAAACCACCAGCTACATCCTCACCGCCCGCGACGCCGCCGGCTCGACCGATCGCATGCAGGTCACCGTAACCATCGCCCAATAGCGTAGACTATAAAGATGCGGGCGGTTAGCTCAGTCGGTTAGAGCACCTGCCTTACAAGCAGGGGGTCCACGGTTCGAGTCCGTGACCGCCCACCATCTCCCCGCCGCTACCAGCCCATCATCCCCATCCGGTCAAGGATGATGGCGGAATATTGATGCATCGCCGCCGGCCGCCGCCGTCGCGGCGCGGGCAAACACGCCGCCAGACGCGCCGCCTGCTCCCGGCTCAACCCCGCCGCCCCTACCCCGTAGTGATACCGCGCCGCCGCCTCGGCCCCGAACACCCCCGGCCCCCATTCAACCGAGTTCAAATACAACTCCAGAATCCGCTCTTTCCCCAGAACCAGCTCCGCCGTCGGCGCCAGGCCAAACTCGGCCACCTTCCGCACCGGATTCCGGTGCGTGGTGAAAAACAGGTTCTTCACCAGCTGCTGCGTAATCGTCGAAGCGCCCCGCCGCTGCTGCCGACCCTCCTCCTCGCCGCCCGCCACCTTCTCAATCTCCGCCCAGTCAATCCCCCAATGCTGATAAAACCGCCCATCCTCGGCCGCCACCACGGCATGACGCAGATGCGGCGAAATCCGCGCCAACGCCACCGGCGTGTAGCGCTTCTGGTAGCGCCCGGTCCCGAACCAGCTCTCCACCCGCCGCTGCGCCTGTACCCCCGTAAACCAGGGGTCCACCCACCGCAACGGCAGCAGCAAACCAAACGGCAGCAGCAAAATCCCCAAGGCCCCGGGAAGCAGATACTTTCGCCCTCGCCGCCACCTCACTCGCAACCCGGTCTCTCGCCTCCCCGCCGCACGTTCTCTCCATGGTACGTTACTCCCAATGGCCCTCGTCGAATCGCGGCGATTTCAACTCGGTTTCCTGATCGCCCTCGGCGCCGCGACGCTCACCGTCTGCTTCGCCATTCTCCAGCCGTTCCTGATGCCGCTGGTCGCTGCCGTTGCCCTCGCCATTCTCTTCTATCCCCTTCACATCCGGATCCACCGCGCCCTCCACCGCCCCGGCCTCGCCGCCGGCATCTCCGTCGTCCTCGTCATCGCCCTCATCCTCGTTCCGGCGTTCCTGCTCGGCACCGCCGTCGCCCGCGAAATTAAAGATCTCTACGACGTTGCCACCAACCGCACCGCCGCCGATGGCGGCTGGGCCGCCTGGACGGCCAACCTCCTCCACCGTACCCTGCACTGGGCCGGCGTCCACTCGCCCGAAACGGAAGACCAAATCCGCACCGCCCTCCTCAGCCGCCTCCAGGCCCTGGGCACCGTGCTGCTCGGGTTCACCCGCCAAGTTTTGAGCAACCTCATCTCGCTGATCGTCGACGCCATCGTCACCCTTTTCAGCCTCTTCTTCCTGTTCCGTGACGGCAACCACCTTCGCCACACCCTCGCCCGCCTCACCCCGCTCCCCCCCGGCGCCTTCCACCGCCTGTTCACCGACATCGGCCGCAGCGTGCTGGCCAACGTCTACGGCATCGGCGCCGTTGCCCTCGCCCAGGGCGGCCTCACGGCGCTCATCTTCATCCTGCTCGATCTGAAATCCCCCATCCTCTGGGGCACCGTCGCCGGTATCTTCTCGATGGTGCCCGTCATCGGACCGCCCATCGTCTGGGTTCCGGCCGCCATCCTCCTCGCTGCCGCCGGAAGCTGGGGCAAGGCCCTCATTCTGGCCGCCTTCGGCGCCGGGGTCATCGGCCTAGCCGATAACTTCATCCGTCCCTACGTCATCAGCGGACGGGTCAATCTCCATCCGCTGCTCGTCTTCTTCGCCCTGCTCGGTGGAGCACAGGCCTTCGGTTTCCTTGGCCTCTTCATCGGCCCGGCCACGCTCTCGGTCACCGTGGCCGTCGTCGAACTGCTCCGTCAGGAGACGGCGCCCCCGCCTCCCGAATCATCCCCGATTTCCCTTTAAGCACCGGCTTCACCAACAACGATTCCTCCGCCTTTTCGAGCCCGCCCTGGCTGCCCTTATCCCCAAACCGGGTACGCAGCCGCAGCTTCGGCGCATCACCGCTTCCGGCCGACAGATCCCGCGCCTCCAGCGTCCCCGTCGTCGCCACCCCAGGGGTAAAGACCACCATCGCCACCCAATAGGTCCCGCTCCGCAGCGGCGAGTTCGCCCCGGGCGTAATCGTGATCCGCTCCTCCCCGGTCGCCCCGGTCGAACTGAAGTCAGCCACCACCCGGCCCTCCCGCACCTCGGGCGGCGCACCGTAGCGCACATAGAGATCCACATCCGCCCCCGGCGTATCCGTCGACAACGCAATCTCCATCCGCGAAACGTTCGTCACGTCCAGCCGGTAAGCGTTCGCGTCCGAAAAGAGCCTGGGCCCCTCCACCGCGCCAAAGCTCCACCGCGCCGGCTGATTGAACCCGAGCGTCCGCGACTGGTTGGACGTCGGAGGCGTAGGCGCCCGCTCCACGGTGGCCGTCACCACCCCGGCCACCTGCACGTTCCGCGCAAAATTACCCAGAGCGACAAAATAGGTGCCCGCTTCGAGCGGCGGCTCCGAGGTTCGCGTAATGACAATCGTCTCGTTCCCCGTCGTCCCCTCGGCAAAGTAGTCCGCAATCAGTTCGTCGTCTTCCAACTCCACATCCGCGCCGCGCCGCACGTACAGGTCCACATCGGCATTCGGCGTCGTCGTATTCAACCGCACCGTCAGGCTCGTCGAGCCCGCCGGCACCTGAATCCGGAAGCCCGACCTCCCGGCGTAAAGCTCCGGCTCGGCCGTCGCCGGCAGCGTGAACCGCGCCGGGGTCCCCGAGGTCAACTGCACGGCCGCCGCCGGCGGCGCCACCACCGTGTCAATGTAGACGATCAACTGCCCCTGCACCTCCACATCCGCCGTGAACACCCCCAGGGAGAGAAACAGCGTGCCCGCGCGCAGCGGCGGCGTCGAGGCCGCCGTCAGATTCAGCGACTCCTCTCCCGCCGGGCCCTCGCTCCGGTAATCGGCTACCAACCGGCCGTCCGCCAGCTGCGGCGCCTGTCCCAACCGGGCGTAGAGATCCACATCGACACCCGGCGTGGTCGTCTGCAGCACCACCCGAACCCGCGAGGCGTTCTCCGGTACCACTATGCGGAAAGACGGATCGTTAATCAGTTCCGGTCCCCCAACCGGTGCAATCCGGAAGCGCTGCGGCAGTCCCGCGATCAGCGGTTGCGCCACCGTGTTCGAAGCGCCGGCCGTCGTCACAATGGCCATCACCGTGCCCTGCACCCGCACATTCCGCGTAAACAGGCCCAACGCAATAAAGTAGGTGCCGGCCCGCAGCGCCGGGCTGTCCGCTGGCGTAATCACAATCGTCTCGTCTCCCGTATCGCCCTCGGAGGTGAAGTCCGCCAGAACACTCCCGCCGCTCACCCGCGGTACCTCCCCAGCGCGCACGTACAGGTCCACGTCAGCGCCCGGCGTCGTCGTCCGCACCCGCACCTCGAGCCGCGTCGCCCCGGCCGGAACGGCAATCTGGTAGGCCTCCTCCCCGCCAAACAAGGTCGGCGAATCCACCGGCGCCAGGTTAAACGCCACCGCCGCGCCCGAAGTCAGGGTCCGCGTCGTCGTTACCGGAGGGGTCACCGTCCCGCCCGTCACCGTCGCCGTCAGCCGCGCCGTGATCCGGGTATTCGCCGTAAACACCCCCAGGTGGATGAAGTACGTCCCCGCCCGCAGCGCCGGGCTCGACGCCGGCGTGATGGTAATCAACTCGCTCCCCGCCAGCCCTTCCGAGCGGTGATCCGCCACCACCTGCCGATCCTGTACCACCGCCTCGGCATTGAAACGCGCATAGAGGTCCACATCCACATTCGCCGTATCCGTCGCCAGCCGGATCTCCAGGCGCGTCGCCCCCTGCGGTACGTCAATCCGGTAAGCCGCCGCCCCCGCTAACAGACTTCCCACCGTCGTCGGTTCAATCGTAATCGTCCGCGTCTGTCCCGAAGTCAGCGCCACCGCCGCCGAGACCGGCGGCGTGGTCGTCCCGCCCGTCACCGTCGCCGTCAGCCGCGCCGTAATCCGCGTATTCGCAGTAAACACCCCCAGGTGGATGAAATACGTCCCCGCCCGCAGCGCCGGGCTCGAAGTTGGGGTGATCGTAATCAACTCGCTCCCCGCCGGGCCCTCCGATCGGTAATCCGCCACCACCTGCCGATCCTGTACCACCGCCTCGGCATTGAAACGCGCATACAGGTCCACATCCACGTTTGCCGTATCCGTCGCCAGCCGGATCTCCAG
>JADCJL010000318.1 GCA_020247055.1 Acidobacteriaceae bacterium
AGGATGCCTATCGGTTCTCCCGTCAGGGGGGGGCAAGCGTCCTCCGCGATGGGGACTTCGTAGTTGGTCCGTTGTTCGAAGTCCGGCTGCCGGCCGGCGTGGGGATTGAACTGAATGCCCTTTATCGTCAAGGGGCAGGAAGCCGTACCTGGGAGTTGCCGCTGCTGCTCAAATACCGCTTTCCGGGCGTCCTGGTGCGGCCCGTGGTCGGCGGCGGCTATAGCTTCCAGCGTCTGAGCGACCTGCCGGGCCTCAACAACCGCCAAGGGATCGTCGCCAGCGGCGGCGTTGAGTTTAAGCTGCCGCGCCTGCGCCTCACCCCGGAGTTGCGCTACACGCGATTCAACGAGCAGCGTCCGAGTTCCGGCGTACTGACCGGCACCAACCAGCTTGATGCCCTGATCGGATTCAGCTTCTAGCTCATGCGGATAGCCATCTTCGGCGGTACGTTCGACCCGATCCACTCCGCTCATCTGGTGGTTGCCGAAGAGGCGGCGCGGCAGTTTCAGCTCGACCAGATTCTATTCATCCCCAACGCGGTGCCGCCGCACAAACCGGGCCGCACGCCGTATGCGCAGCGGCTGCGGATGGTGCAGATCGCCTGCGCCGGCCATCGGCGGTTCGCCGTCTCCGACATCGAACAGGCTAACGAGAAGAGCTATTCGATTCTGACGCTCGAACGTCTGCTGCCCACCGGCGGCGAATGGTTTTTTCTGATCGGCGCCGATGCATTTGCCGAGATCACCACCTGGTTCCGCTGGCGCGAGGTGCTTGAACTGGTAACCTTCATCGTCGTCTCCCGTCCGGGCAGCGCCTACGCGATTCCCGCAGGGGCCCGCGTGCTGCCGCTTGAGACCGTTGAACTTGACGTCTCCTCGACGCGCATCCGCGCCGAACTGGCCCGTGGGGAGATGCCCGCCGAACTTCCCCCCGCCGTGGCCGACTACATTCGCGCGGAACGCCTGTACGGTTTTTAAGGAACGCGCACAACGGACTTGCTTCGGCCCGGCAGGGGGGCGAGTGCCTCTCCCCTTAGCGCCGGGCCGAAGCAGCCTGTGCGCTTCGGATTAGATGTACGCGATCACGTCGATTTCAACGAGCGAGTTGCCCGGGATCCCGCCGTAGGCCGCAATCGTGGTCCGCACGGGCGGCTCTTCGCCGAACCGACCGCGAAACACCTCGTTCATCCCGGCATAGTCATTCAGATCGTGCAGGTAGACGTTGCACTTGAGCACCTTCTCCATGGACGAACCGGCGTTGACCAGCTCTTTTTCCACCTCATCGAGCACGTGCTTGGTGTGGGCTTTGATGTCGCCCGGAAAGTGCGCGCCCTTGCCGGCGATAAACAGCAGATTGCCGTAGGAGACGGCGCCGTTAAACAGCGGCGTCTTCTCCGGTTTGGCCCCTTTGTAGTGCACCTTTTTCTCCGGCTTGGCTGGGGATTGAGCCTGAGCGGCGGCGGCGCCGGCCAGACCGGCGGCGGCGGTGATGAGATTCCGTCGGGTGTTGGATGGTTTTTTCATGCTACGAGGCATTGTACGCAAATGCGGGCGCCGCGCAAAGGCGGAAGCCTCCAACCATCCCGTTCATGAAATGTTTCAGATTTGTTCACGCATCTGTAACGGCCTGTATCTCATGCTCAGAGTTTGGGATTCCCGGCTACAATCAAGCGAAGGAGCGGTTCGCCGTTGACAGGGAAGATTTTCTTTAAGCTGATTACCGCCGTGCTTTGCCTGCTCGTGGTGGCGCTGGTGGCCGTAGACTTTTTCGCCTCGAAGGTGGCCGAATCCACCTACCTCGAAACGCTGGAACGCGAACTCGTCGACAAGGGCAGGATGCTGGCTTTGGTGGTGCCCTCGGACCGGACGCAGTTTACCCGCTACGCGCAGGCGGCGCGCGGCCGGCTGACGCTGATCGCGCGCGACGGGCGCGTGCTGGCCGACTCCGAGGCGCCGGCCGGTAAGATGGAGAATCACGCCAACCGCAGCGAGGTGCAAAGTGCGCTGGCCGGGCGCACCGGTTCGGTCCGCCGGCAGAGCCCCACGCTCGGGGTGTCGTTCCTTTACGTGGCCGTTCCCGTCGAAGAGGGGGCGCTGCGGCTGGCCGTGCCGCTGGCGGAGATTCAGAGTCAGGTGGACGCCATCCGGCGCCGGATGCTCGCCTCGACGGCGCTCGCCTTCGTGCCCGCCATTCTGCTGGCTGCGTTGTTTGCCCGTTGGGTGTCCCGGCGGCTAGGCCAGATCATCGAGTATTCGGCCGAGTTGGCCAAAGGGAACTTCCAGGCCCGCCTCGCCGCGCCCGGCCGCGACGAACTCGGCCTGCTCGAACGCAAACTGAACGAAACCGGCCAGACCCTCGAAGGCATGTTCCAGGAGCTTGAGCGCGAGCACGCCGAACTCGAAAAGCTCGAGCGGGTCCGCAAAGACTTCGTCATTAACGTCTCGCACGAACTGCGGACGCCGCTCGCCTCGATTCAGGGCTATACGGAGACCCTGCTCGACGGCGCCATTCACGACCCCGCCCACAACGTCCGCTTCCTCGGTATCATCCGGCAGAACGCCGAGCGCCTGGCTAACCTAACCGCCGACCTGCTCACGCTCTCCCGCGTCGAACTGAAGCAGCAGAAGTTCCAGTTCGCCTCCTACCGGGTGGATGACCTGGTGCAGAGTACCGTCGATTCCATGCTCCCCCTCGCCCAGCGGAAGAACATTACGATTGCATTCTCCCCCTGCCCCGCGCAGGCGGAGGCCTTCTGCGATGCAGAAGCCGTGAATCAGGTGCTGACAAATCTGGTGGATAACGCGCTCAAGTACACCCCCGAAAATGGCACGATCCAGGTGGGCGTGCGCGAATTGAGCTCCCAGCCGTTCGTCGAGGTCTATGTCAAGGACTCGGGAATCGGCATTCCGCGGGAAGATTTGCCGAGATTATTTGAACGCTTTTACCGGGTGGATAAGGCCCGCTCCCGGGAGCTCGGCGGCACCGGCCTAGGATTGGCCATTGTGAAACACCTCGTGCGCGCGCAGGGCGGGGAGGTGCGCGTGACGAGCGAGGTCGGCCAAGGCTCCGAATTCTCCTTCACCCTGCCCCATGACGACCTTGGATTGAGCGAGCAGAGCGATATTCGCTCACAGTTAATGGTTTCGTAATCGAATTGAAACGATTTTCCCGGTAGCGTGAAGAAGTCATGAAGAAGATAGTGCTGATCGAAGACGACGCCGATTTGTTCGCGCTGCTCAAGTACAACCTCGAAAAAGAGGGCTACTTTTTTGCGGGTTCGCAGACGGGCAAAGGCGCCATCGAACTCTGCAAGCGAGAACGGCCGGACCTGGTCATTCTCGACATCATGCTGCCGGACTCCGACGGGCTCGAAATCTGCAAGGCCATCCGCAGCCATCCGGAACTGGCCAATATCCCGGTGATTTTTCTCACCGCGCGCGCCACCGAGACCGACCGTATCGTCGGCCTCGAACTCGGGGCCAACGACTACATCGTCAAGCCGTTTTTTGTCCGCGAACTCATTGCCCGCATCAAGATTCAGTTCCGCGGCCAGAGCCAGCCCGCGCGGTCCCTGAAGGCCGGTTCGCTCGAGCTCGACCGGAACGCCTGTCGCGTCTACCTCGCCGGCGAAGAGTTGACGCTGACCGCGACCGAGTTTCGTCTGCTCGAGTTCCTCATGTCCCGCCCGGGAGTGGTCTTCAGCCGCGAACAGCTCCTGAACGCCGTCTGGGGGCACGATCGCGCCGTCACCGACCGCACTGTCGATGTGTATGTCCTCCGGCTCCGGCAAAAGGTGGAACAGGATCCGGCGAATCCGCACTACATCCGCAGTGTGCGGGGCTTCGGCTACAGCTTCAACGATAGCGCCGGCTCTAGCGCCGTTACCGCCGCCGAAGGCGCCAGTTCGGTCGGCTGATTTACTGGACGACCACCGCGGAGGCCGGCTGCGCCGCCCGCAGGATCAGGGATACCAGATTCCAGGCGACGAGCAGCGCAAAGCCGAGGTTGATCTTCGCCAGCAGCCGCAGCTTCTTCGACTGCCAGCAGTACACCCCGAGGCCCAGCGCGGCCAGCTTCACCAGCAGAAGCCCCAGCACGGGAGAGGGCGCGGCAATCAGCGCCCACCGGACCACGGGATTCCCCTCCTGAACGCCGTTCATCAGGAACGCAACGGTTGTCAGAAAGTCCAGTATCTGCAGGTAAGAGTATTGCAATAAAATGTGTGCCACGCGCTGCGTCCTCAGTTTCAAGGCTATCCGCTAGGCGCGAGGCGGACAAGATTACACTTCTCCCAGAACCTCCTCAAAAGTACCTGCTCTGGTTTGGTACTAAGGCCTTCGGTACTTTTCCTTCTAAGGTCTTTTGGGGAACGCGCACAACGGACTCGCTTCGGCCCGGCAGGAGGGGCACGTTCCTCGCCCGTTGGTGCCGCG
>JADCJL010000319.1 GCA_020247055.1 Acidobacteriaceae bacterium
AAGCACATGCCGCCGGCGCAGATGCCGCAGCCGACCGAGGCGGAACGGCGGCAAACGGCGCAGTGGGTGCGGGGGCGGCTGAACGAGATTGCGGTGCGGCACGCGGGCGAGCCGGGGCGCGTGGCGCTGCGGCGGCTGACGAGCGGCGAGTACGCCTACACGGTAAAGGACCTGACCGGGATTGACATCGATACGGCGCGGGATTTCGTGCCGGATGCCGTGGGCGGCGAGGGATTTACGAACTATGGCGATGTGCAGTTCATGGCCGATGCGAGCCTCGAACGGTATCTACAGGCGGCCAAGAAGGTTGCTTCGCACGCGGTGATTGGCGCCGGGCCGCTGCAGTTCTACGTAGACCCGGGCAAGAGCGGGCGGGAGCTTTCGGCGATCAACCGGATTCAGGCCATTTATACGAAGTACGGGTTCCGGTCGGTGTCGGGCGAGGGCGGCAAGCCGTACGGCCTCGATCTTTACGGCAAAGCGTTTTATGGGGCCTACCGGCTGAAGCACGAAAAGGGCGCGACGGTGGCGAAGATTGCGCGGGAAGAGGGGATTACCGAGCGGTTTCTCGCGCACATTGCGGCGGTGGTGAACCAGCCGAATCCGGTCTATCCGACCTCGACGATCGTCGAGATGTGGAAGAAGATGCCGGGGACGCGCGAAGGCGCGGCGCAGGTGCAGAAGGCCGTCGTGGACTGGCCGCGGATGCTGTTTGGCGCCGGGGCGGACGCTGCGGGCGGGCAGGGCGATGAGCGGGCGCTGGTGATCAACGAAGAGACGCTCGACGCCAAGCCGGCGCAGAAGCTGCGGTTCAATCTCTTCAACCGGAGCGAGAAGGCCCCGGCGGTGAACTTTCTGATTGCGGCGGTGAACCCGAGCTCGGCCGATAAACCGATTGTGGTGTTCCGCAATGTGACGGTGCGGTTCCGGATGGCGGACCGGTCGGTGTCGGCGCCGCAGCCGCTGGTGGCGGTGCTGAACGAATCGGCGCGGGCGAAGGTGGGCTTCGGAAAGCGGCCGGACGGGGTAGCGATTGACCCGATGGATTTTGCGGTCGAGGGCGATGCGGTGTTGACGTTCGACCTGACGGCCCCCAAAGGGGCGCGGGGCGTGGACGTGCAAGCGGACGTGGAGATGGTAGCCGGCGGGGCCAAGGACGCCGTGATGCGCGTGACGGTCTCCGACCAGCCGCGGCTGTTCGCCGGGCGGCCGTTTTCGGTGCTGCTGGGCTTCCCGAAGACGCCGGGCTTCACCAAATGGCAGGCGGGGGTGATGAAGTTCGCCGCCGAACTGCCGCAGAACTCGCAGGGCGAGGCCAACCCGGCCGACAAGGACCCGATTCCCGAGCCCTACAATAACGTCTACAACCAGCCGGAGCGGGACGAATTCCACATCAAGGTGAAGTACTACCGGTCGGACCGGTTCCTGATGGAGAAGATGCTCGATGACGCAACGCGGAAGCAGCTCGACCACGCGTGGGCGGACCTGAAGGCGTCATTTGCCTACCACGACAACTATCTGACCTTTGTCCGGAACAAGTTTAAGAACGATCCGGCCAAGGCGGCCCCGTTCATCAAAGAGTGGACGGCCGACTACGAGGCCGTGCAGAAGGCGCAGTTGGCGGCGCAGCCCGGGCATGTCGAGGACGCGCTGAAGCTGGCGGGCTTAGCGTGGCGGCGGCCGCTGCTGCCGGCGGAGAAAGACAGGCTGCGGGCGTTCTATACCACTTCGCGCGAGATCGGGAAGATGGACCACGAGCAGGCGCTGCGGGCGCTGCTGGCGCGGGTGTTCGTCGCGCCGGCGTTTCTCTACCGGATCGAGCAGTCGAGCGGACCGCTGAACGCGTTCGAACTAGCCAGCCGGATGAGCTATTTCCTGTGGTCTTCCATGCCGGACGAGGAGCTGCGGCGGGCGGCGCAGGCGGGCGAGTTGAACAACCCCGCCAAGCTGGCGGCGCAGGTGCAGCGGATGGTGCGGGACCCGAAGGCGAAGCGGATGTCCGAGGAGTTTTTCGGGCAGTGGCTGGGCTTCTATCGGTTTGACGAGTTTACGGGGGTGGATACGAGCCGCTTCCCCGAGTTCACCGCCGACGTAAAGGCCGGAATGTACGCCGAAGCGGTGGCGTTCTTTGACCACATCGTGCGGCAGAATCGGCCGGTGAAGGAGATTCTCACGGCGGACTACACCTTCCTGAACCAGCCGCTGGCCAAGCACTACGGGGTGACGGCGGAGGTGAAGTCGGCCCGGGAGGTGGAGATGGTGAAGGGCGTGGCTGGCCGTGGCGGCTTGCTGCGTTTGGGCGCTGTGCTGACGGCGACTTCGGCGCCGCTCCGGACGAGTCCCGTCAAGCGGGGCGACTGGGTACTGCGGCGCGTGCTCGGCACGCCCACCCCGCCGCCGCCCCCGAACGCGGGCACGCTGCCGGCGGACGATAAGGCCTTTGCCGGCAAGTCGATCCGGGAGCGGTTGGCGGCGCATCAACGAAATGCGACCTGCGCGGGGTGCCATGCGCGGATTGATCCGCTGGGCTTCCCGTTTGAAAAGTACGACCCGGTGGGCCGCGTGCGGACGGCGTACGCCGACGGCATGGCGATTGACGATGCAAGCAAGACCGGCACCGGCGTCGAAGGGCTGATTCAGTATCTGCGGACGCAGGAAAGCCAGGTGCAGAAGAACATGGCGCAGAAGCTGCTCGGCTACGCGCTGGGCCGGACGATGCTGCCGGGCGACCAGGTTTTGATTCGCAAGCTGGCCGCGGCCGGGGGCGAGGCGACCTTCGCGCAGCTGGCAACCGAGATTGTAGCGAGCAAGCAGTTCCGTTACCGTGTTGAGCCGGAAACCAGGCAGAGCGCCGTAACCCGGGTGGTAGCGCAGGCCGTCAACAAAGAAGGGAGTACCAGAAGATGATCATCAGGACCAGCAGGCCGGAAACTTCACGGCGGAATTTTCTGCGGGGGGCTGGCGTGGCTCTGGCGCTGCCGTGGATGGAGTCGCTGGCCGGAGCGCAGACGAAGGCGGCCAAGCCGCCGGTGCGCTTTGCGACGATCTACTTCTCAAACGGCGTGGAGCCGGAGCACTGGTGGGCCAAGGGTGAAGGCAAGGAGATGAAGATCGGCCCGGCGCTGGCGCCGATGGCGCCGCACGCGGGCGACTACACCTTCATCAAAGGCCTCTATCACCATCAGGCGTTCATTTCGACGAGCCCGCATCTGGGCCGTTCGCCCAATCTGCTTTCGGGCGCGAAGGTGAGCCTGGACCCGGCGGACATACGCGTCGGGACGAGTTTTGACCAGATTCTCTCGCAGCGGATTGGCGGGCAGACGGCGGTGCCGGGTCTGGCGCTGGGGATTGAGCCGAATGAGCTGCGCCTCGAAGATGGCCTGTCGATGATCTACGGATCGTGCATCTCGTGGGCGACGCCATCGCGGCCGGCGACCAAGGAGATCTATCCGGCGCGGACGTTCGACCTGCTAGTGGGCGATGGCACGGGCCGGAAGGTGGACCGCAGTATTCTCGACGCCGTGCGGCAGGAGGCCCGGGATCTGCAGCCGAAAATCAACGGCGGCGACCGGACTAAGCTGAGCGAGTACCTCGAATCGATCCGCGACATCGAGAAGCGGATTGAGCGGGCGGCCAAGGACGAGCGTCTCGAAGGCTGGCGGCCGACCATCGACAAACCGAACATGGAGCGGCCGGCCGATGCGCTGCCCCAGGACGTGCCCCAGCACATGAAGCTGATGCTGGACCTGATGGTGCTGGCCTTCCAGATGGATAAGACCCGCATCATCACGCTGATGCTGAACAACGACCTGTCGCAGATGAATTTCCGGTTTGTCGAAGGCGTCAAGGGCGCGCTGCACCTGGACCTGACGCACAACCAGAAGGCTCCGGCGGCCGAGGCGATGTATCTGAAGACGAACCAGTATCACGTGGCGCAGTTCGCCTATCTGGTCGACCGGCTGAAGCAGATTGACGAGGGCGGACAGTCGATCCTCGACAGTTCCATGCTGATGCTGGCGTCGAGCCTGTTCGACGGCGATTCGCACGGAGCGGATCAGCTGCCGATTCTGCTGGCGGGCAAAGGCGGCGGTTCGCTGCGCCCGGGCCGCAATCTCGATTACCTCGAAAAGGGCGACGACCACCGGCGGGCCTGCAGCCTCTATCTGGCGCTAATGGACCGGATGGGCGTACCGCTCGAAAAGTTCGGCGATGCGTCGACGCGGATTGTAGAGATCTAGCGGCTGCATCCTGCCAGGGGTCTCGAACATCAGACCGGTATGGCGAAAATTGCATTAGTGACCGGCGCCGCCAAGGGCATCGGTCTTGAGACCGCGCGGCAGTTGGCGCAGCAGGGGATCCATGTCTTTGTCGGCGCGCGCGATCTGAACAAGTCTGAAGCGGCGGCGGCGGTGCTGCGGGCCGAGGGGTTGCCGGTGGAGGGCTTGGCGCTTGATGTCACGAGCGCGGCCGATATCTTCAACGCGGCTTATGTCCTCGAAAGCCGGTTCGGGCGGCTGGATATTCTGATCAACAACGCCGGGGTACTGCGCGATGAGGGCGGATTCGGGGTGAACACCACGTTGTCCGTGCCACTCGTGACGGTGCGGGAGACGTTTGACAGCAACTTCTTCGGGGTGATTGCGCTGACGCAGGCGATGCTGCCGCTGCTGCAGAAGAGCGAGGCGGGGCGGATTGTGAACGTGTCGAGTATTCTCGCCTCGCTCACCCTGCACGCTACTCCCGATTCGCCCATCTATGGCTCGAAGGCGTTTGCCTATAACGTGTCGAAGACGGCGCTGAACGGTTACACGGTGCACCTGGCGCACGCGCTGCGGGATACCGCCATCAAGGTCAACAGCGCGCACCCGGGCTGGGTGAAGACCGACATGGGCGGCCCGGAGGCGCCCATGGAGCTGGCCGATGGAGCCAAAACCAGCGTCTGGCTGGCGACGCTGCCCGCCGACGGGCCCACCGGTGGCTACTTCCATATGGCCGAAACGCTCCCCTGGTAGGGGGAGCGTTCGCTAAACTGAGGGAAGCATGATTGAACATTTGCGCCCCGGCGTAACGGCTCACAGCGCCCGGGTGGTGCTATTTGATTTTGATGGGACCCTGTCGACCATCCGCTCCGGCTGGGTGGAGATCATGGTGCCGATGATGGTCGAGATTCTGACAGACCTCAAGACCGGCGAGACCGAGGCGGAGCTGACCGAGATTGTCAAAGAGTACGTCGGCCGGCTGACGGGCAAAGAGACGATCTACCAGATGATGGAGTTCGCCGAGCAGATCGCTAAGCGCGGCGGGACGCCGGCGGAGCCGAAGGTCTATAAGAAAATGTACCTGGACGCGCTGATGGAGCGCATCAAGGGGCGCCTCGAGGGCCTCGAGAGCGGACGGACGGCGCCCGAGGAGTGGCTGGTGCCGGGCAGCCGGGCGCTGCTCGACAGCCTGAAGGCGCGGGGGTTGAAGCTCTATCTGGCGAGCGGCACCGACCACGCCGACGTGGTGCGGGAGGCCAAACTGCTGGGCATTCACGATTACTTCGACGGCGGCGTGTTCGGCGCGCTCGACGATTTGAAGGCGTTTTCAAAGGCAATTCTTGTTAAGAAGATCGTCGATTCGGCCGAACACCGGGGCGAGGAGTTTCTGGCCTTCGGCGACGGGTACGTCGAGGTGCAGGTGGTGAAGGAAGTAGGCGGGGTGGCCGTGGGTGTGGCCTCCGACGAGCCGGCCTGCGAGAAGGTGGACGACTGGAAGCGGAACCGGCTGGTGGGGGTGGGCGCGGACTGGATTGTGCCGCACTACGCCAACACCGATCTGCTGCTCAACACCCTGTTCCCCCAATGAAAACGGCCGAAATTCTGGACCGGCTGCGCGCGCTGCGCGTACTCGTGGTCGGCGATATCTGCCTGGACCGCTGGTGCCACTACGACCCGGCCGAAGCGCTGCCTTCGGCCGAGACGGGCATTCCGCGCGTGGCCGTGACGAGCGTCGAGGTGACGCCGGGGGCGGGCGGCACGATTGCGAACAACCTGGCGGCGCTGGGCGTGGGGCAGATCTCCGTGGTGGGCGTGGTGGGCCGCGACGGCTTCGGCTGGGAGCTGCGGCAGGCGCTCGCCGCGCGGGGGATTGACGGCTCGCGGTTGGTGGAGGCCCCGGAGGTGCAGACGTTCACTTACACGAAGGTGATCAACGGCGCAACGGGCGAGGAGGACCGGCCGCGGCTGGACTTCATCAGGAACCGGCCGCTGGGGGCCGAGGTGGAGCGGGCGCTGATCGCGCAGTTGGACGGGGAGTGGGACGCGGTCATCGTCTCCGACCAGGCCGAGACGGCGGCGGGGGGCGTGGTGACCCCGGCGGTGCGGGAGGCCGTCCGCGGCAAGCTCGTATGGGTGGATTCGCGCGCGCGAGCCGAGCACTTCCGCGGGGTGATTCTGAAGCCGAATGAGCAGGAGGCCGTCGAGGCTTGCCGGCGGGCGTTCGGCGAGGTGGACTTCGCGCGGCTGCGGGAGTGGACGGCATCGCCGCTGCTGCTGGTGACGCACGGCGGGCGCGGGGCGCGGCTGTTTACGGCCGAAGGCGATACGTGGGTGGCAACGCGTCCGGTGGAGAAGCCGGTGGATATCTGCGGGGCGGGCGATAGCTTTACGGCGGGCGCGGTGTGCGCACTGGCGGTGACGGGGGACCAGGTGCGGGCGGCGCAGTTCGGCAACCAGGTGGCGGCGATCACGATTATGAAGAAGGGGACGGGGACGGCGTCGCCGGAGGAGCTGCTGCGGGATGCACACGATCGCGATTGATATCGGCGGCACGAAGTTCACCATGGCGGTGTTTGCCGGGGACCGCATGGTGCGGCGCGAGAGCCGGGCGACGAACCGGGAGGGGGGCAGCGAATGGATGCTGGCCCGGATTGCCGAGATTGGTAAGGGGTGGTGCGGCGAGTTCCCGGTGGAGCGCTGCGGGATTGGGTTTGGCGGTCCGGTGGACTGGCCGACGCAGCGGGTGACGCTGTCGACGCACGTGGGCGGGTGGACGGGCGTGGACCTGCCGGGGTTTGTGCGGGCGGAGTTAGGCGTGCCGGTCGTGATGGATAACGACGCGAACGTGGGGGCGCTGGGGGAAGGGATCTGGGGCGCGGGGCGGGGGAAGCGGCCGCTGTTCTACATGACGCTGTCGACGGGAATCGGCGGGGGGATATTGACCGAGCACGGGTTGTACCGCGGGGCGGATTCCTATGCCGGGGAGATCGGGCACCTGACGGTGCGGCCGGACGGGCCGGACTGTTTGTGCGGGTCGAACGGGTGTTTTGAGCGGATGTGCTGCGGGCTGTGGCTCGAGCGGGATTACGGCAAGCCGGCCAGGGAACTGCTTGACGATCCGGCGTTTGTGGAGCGGTACGTGGTGGACCTCGCGCGGGGGTTGAAGGCGGGGATTATGTTACTGAACCCGGCGCGGATTGTAATTGGCGGGGGGATCCCGAAGGCGGGGGAGCGGTTGTTCGGGCCGCTGCGGGCGGAGTTGGGCCGGCAGATTACGGCGTGGAGCCGGGCGCGGGTGGATGTCGTGCCGGCGGAGTTGGAGGATGACAGCGTGTTGTGGGGGGCGCTCGAGTTGGCGCGGGAGGCAAAGTAATTTAGATCCTTGGAGCCGGGTCAGTAATCCGTTGAAGCGATGTTATTGCGAATCGGTTTGGGATTGGGACTGGCGGTGGCGGCCTTCGGCGCTGATCTGCTGAATGGGAACTGGACGTTTTCGATGGCGGGGCCGGGCGGACAGAACGTTGACGCCAAGATGACCCTCACCGAGGCGGATGGGAAGTTCACCGGGAACGTTGAATTCCCGGGGGCTCGGGTGCTGAAGATCACCGAGGGAGCCGTCGACGGCAAGAAGATCCGCTTCGTGGTGAAGCGGGATCGGCAGGATGGTGGGTCGATGACCTACAAGATGTCCGGGGAAGTGGATGGCGCCAGGATCAAGGGCGCGGCCGAGACCGAGATGGGCGGCCAGATGCAGAAGATCGACTGGTCGGCTACGAAGCAGTAAGATCGATGACCGCTTTGCCGACGTTGTCGCGGTAGTGCTCGAGCATCAGGAACGCGTCTTCGATGGCCTCGAGCGGCCGCTGATGCGTCACGAGTGGCCCGAACAGCGTGGGGCGTTCGCGGAGCAGGTCGAGCGCGAGCGGTGTTTCGTGGTTGCTGCGGCGGACCGGGTAGAGCGGCACCTCCTTGCGGCGGAGTTCATGGAAGTGGATTACCGGCATGGGGTCCGAGGGGATGCCGGTGACCACCACCCGTCCGCCCCGCGCCACTGCCAGACAACAGGCATCGAGTGAGCCGTCGCGGGTGACGCAGTCGATGGCGACGTCGACCCCGCGGTCGCCGGAGGCGCTTTTGATCTCCGGCAGCGCCTCGGGCGGGGTGAGCACGACATCGGCGCCGTAGGCGGTGGCCATGGCGCGCCGGTGGGGCACCGGGTCGATGGCGTAGATGCGGCGGGCTCCCTGCATCCGGAGCACGGCAATCGTCAGCACGCCGATCGGGCCGCAGCCCCAGACGGCCACGGTCTCGCCCGGCGTCAGTTTGACGAACTGCATGCTGTGCAGGGCGATGGCGAGCGGCTCAAACAGCGTCCCCTCGGCAAACCCGAGGCCGGCGGGCAGCGGCAGCACGTTGTGCTCCGGCAGATTCACGATGTCGCGGAAGAAGCCCGGGTCCGGCCCGGCGCTATAGAAGCGAATGTGGACGCAGAGATTGTGGCGGCCGCTCCGGCACATCTCGCAGTGGTAGCAGTAGACGGCCGGTTCGAGAATCACCCGTTCGCCGGTGCCGACGATGGTCCCGGTGGGTTCGTGGCCAAGCACCATGGGAAAGACGCTGGGGGTATCGCCCACCGAGCCCTCCGAGAAGTTATGCAGGTCGGAGCCACAGATACCGACGGCGTGGACGCGCACCTGCACCTCGCCGGGGCCGGGCGTGGGCGGAGGCGGAGCGTCAGCGACGGCGAAGCGGTGTTGGGCGATTAACTGAGCAAGGCGCACGGGAGCTATTCCGAAGTTTTCTTGAAGAGATTGTCGAAGGCGGCGCGGGCGTCCTGCACTTTGCGCGGGACGTTGGGCGCGGCCACGAGCGGCGCGCCGGCCGCCCTCGGCGCCACCGGGGCGGCCGTGTCCCGGGCGACGGTGATGCGCGGCGAAAAACTGGCGCATTCGTTGGCGCGATCCTTATACGGCATCCGCTCCGGAATCGCCTGCAGGCACTGAAAACGGGCGGAGGAGTCGAGGTGAGCGCACTGACTGCAGCAGTGCAAAGCAGCGGCGCATTTCGGGCATGGCGTTGTGAAATCAAAGCCCGCGGGCAGGACGTTCGAGCAGTTGAAACAGCGGCTCGCCGCCACGCTGCGAACGAAGAGCGGCGTGGCCGGACCCTCGCCGCCGGTGCGCGGGGCGGGGCGGTCGGCCTCACGCCGATCCTGATAGCCGGGTTGTCGGTATTTGCGGTCGCCGTCCATCAGGCTGGTTCTCGCTGCATGATCCGCATCAGTCCGACCACTTGAGCAGGGCGTTGGTGGGCCGGGTCAAGGGGTCGCGATAGTGGTTCGAACTGATCCGGAAGGAGAAGCCGAGGCGGCCGGTGCGGCGGGGCGCATACTCCTGGCCGAACAGATGCACGCCGCCGCGCTCTTCAATCACCGGCAGCGGAATCACCGTGGTGTCTTCCAGGTTGCCATCGGAGTCAACCCGGCCCACGACGGCTTCGACGCGCACATCGTTCGCCGTCAGCCCGGCCAGTTCGACAGCGGCCCGCAGCGGCACCACGCCACCGGTCTGAATGGTAGATGCCGCCCCGCCGTCGATCTCGACAAACCGGATGTGGTTCCAGACGCGGTGCACTTCCTTATCCCAGACTGCCAATCGCCGGGCGGCCGCGTACTCATTGGCGGTCGTCTCTTTCATGTGGGCGTGGGCGGGGTCGTAGAGAAGCTTGGAGTACTCAAGCAGCATCCGCTTGGCGTCGTACTGCGGAGTGACGTTTTTGAGGCTCAGCTTCATGCGCCGGACCCATTCGTGCGGCACCTCGTCGGAGCGGGAGGAGTAGTACAGCGGCACAATCTCGTTTTCGAGCAGCGAAAGAATCGCCGCCGTGTGCATCTCTTCCTGGTCTTCGGAATACGGTTCGCGGTCGCCGATCGCCCAGCCGCCCGAGGTCTCGTAGGCCTCGTCGTACCAGCCGTCGAGCACCGAAAGATTCGGGTTGCCGTTGAGAGCGGCCTTCATGCCGGAGGTGCCGCAGGCCTCTTCGCCGCGTCGCGGGTTGTTCAACCACAAATCAACGCCCTGCACGAGTTCGCGGGCGACCTGCATCGAGTAGTCCTCGACGAAGACAAGGCGGCGGGAGATCTCCGGGTCGCGCGAGAGCTGGACGATTTCGCGGATGAGCGTCTTTCCCGGGATGTCCTTTGGGTGAGCCTTGCCGGAGATGAGGATCTGCACCGGCATCCGGTTGTTCGTGAGCAGCCGTTTGAGGCGCGGAAGATCTCTGAAAATCAGCGTGGCGCGCTTGTAGGTGGCAAAGCGGCGGGCAAAGCCAATGGTGAAGGCTTCGGGGTCGAGGATGTCAGAGAGGCGCCGGACTTCGGAAGCCGACGACTTGCGAGCGACCGCTGCGGCCGTGGCGCGGTTGCGGACAAAGACGATCAGCTGCCGTTTGCGCTTCTTGTGCGCCTCCCAGATCTCTTGATCCGGGATGTCGTCAATCAGGTCCCAGGTGGCTTTGTTCTCACTATGCTCGCGCCAGTCCGGCTGCAGAAAGTTGTCATAGACGCTGGCGAGGTCGCCGTTGAGCCAGGTGGAGACGTGGACGCCGTTGGTGACCGAAGTGATGGGTACTTCGGCGGGAGGCAACTGGGGCCATAGATCCTGCCACATCTCACGGGAGACGACGCCGTGGAGCGCCGAGACACCGTTGCGCCAGCAACTCGTCTTGATGGCGAGAATCGCCATCGAAAACGCTTCGCCGCCATCGTGCGGGTTGCGGCGCCCCAGGCCGCAAAACTCTTCGTAAGAGATGCCGGCCTGCGCGCAGTAATCGGCAAAGTAGTAGTGCAGCAGCCCGGAGTCGAACAGGTCGATACCGGCGGGCACCGGGGTATGCGTCGTGAAAACGTTGTTGGCGCGGACGGCTTCTACGGCTTCGTCAAAGGACAGGCCGTTTTCCGCCATCTTGAGCCGGATGCGTTCGATGCCGAGGAAGGCCGAATGGCCCTCGTTCATATGGAACACCGTCGGGGCCAGACCCAGCGCCGAGAGTACGCGCATGCCGCCAATGCCGAGGACAATCTCCTGGCGGATGCGGGTATGCGAGTCGCCGCCGTAGAGCTGATCGGTAATGTTCCGGTTCTCCGGCGCGGTGTTCTGCGGGATGTTGGTGTCGAGCAGATAGAGCTTGACGCGGCCGACGCGGATGACCCACGCCTTGAGGAAGACTTCGCCGGTGGGCATCTGGACAGACACGACTAAGTCGGAGCCGTCGGCGCGGTGGACGGGCTGAATCGGGAGCGTATAAAAGTCGTTTTCCGGGGATTTTTCAATTTGCCAGCCGTCCTGGTTTAGCGACTGGCGCAGGTATCCTTTCTGGTAAAGCAGCCCCACGCCGATTAGCGGCAGATCGAGGTCCGAGGAGGCTTTCAAGTGATCGCCCGACAGCACCCCCAGGCCGCCCGAGTAAACCGGCAGGCACTCGGCCAAGCCGTACTCCATCGAAAAATAGGCGATCAGCTTCTCGGACTGGGCCGCCGTCGAAGCGTCCATGTAGGAATCGAGCCGTTCGCACGCTTTCTTATACAGCGCCAGCAGGCGCGGGTCCGAGGCGGCTTTTTCAAGGCTCGCCTGCGGCACCTGCCCCAGCATCAGGATCGGGTTATGGCCGCTGTTGCGCCAAGCCGTGGGGTCGAGGCGGCGGAACATACCCCGCAAATTGCCATCCCACACCCACAGCAGGTTATACGCGAGTTCCGAGAGACGGGCAAGAGCGGGCGGTAAAGCAGGCTGAACGAGAAATTCCTTGTGGGGGCGAATCTGATACGGCATAGAGGGAAATACGAAAGCAGGGCGAAAACTCAACGATAGCAGAGGGCCCGTAGAACTTGTGTCATACAGCGACCCGGAACCCGAGTCCTGTCCGGCTGAATTTTTCGCTCAGCCAGTCGTTCTCGGCGGCCGAAACCCGAAACAGGTGGAAGTCGTTGCGCTTCGGGTCGGCATCGGCCACCCACTCATCGACGTTGCCGATGATGTCGTACAGGCCGAAGGGGTTGGCGTAGCCAGTGGAGGCGGGAGCCTTCGGCGCTTCGCCCTCGCGCGGCAGTACGGCGAGTGCCGGCGCGAAGCGGTCGCCCCACCAGAAGGCCGTGCGGGTACCGGCGCGGCAGGCGTACTCCCATTCGCGGTCCGTCGGCAGACGGTAGGCCCGGCCGGTCAGCCGGCTGAGGCGGGCGCAGAACTCGAGGCAGTCGCGGAACGAGACCGTCTCCACCGCCTGCTCCGGCTGCCAGCCGAAGGGCGACTCCTTGCCGGTGGAGAACGGCGGCAGCGCCCGCCGGTGCTTGGGCAGACGGGCGGCGGCGTTCCACTGCGCCACGGTCACCTCGTACCGGCCGAGGGCGAAGGACGAAACGATCGTCTCCCGTCCATTGGGCAGGACGAGCGGCCCGGAAGGAATCGTCAACATCTCCATCGCCGGGGCGCCGGGCAGCGCATCGGAAAAGCCTTCGGCGGTGCGGTCCTCGGCGCGCGTCACGCGGCCCTGCTGGTCGAGTGCCGCCGGGAAGGCGAACGGGAACGCGAGAAAAGATCGCCGGGTGGTCGCCATTTCTTCTAGGCTATATTGTCGGAGGATGCAGATCATGAATCGTAGGCAAGCGATGGCCCAATCGATAGCATTGTTGGCGGCCGCGCCGGTGGCGGCGCAGAACGGGGGCGGCTTCCGGGTGGCGCTCGGTTCAATCATGCACGAGTCGAACTCGTTCAACCCGGCCAAGACCGAGCTGGCCGATTTCAACTGGGTAGAGCCATCGCTCGACCGTTGGGCCGCGGGCAGCACCGAAGTGGCCGGCTTTATCGAAGAGGGCCGCCGGCAGAAATGGACCATGCTGCCCACGGTCTACTCCCACGCCATGCCCCGGGGCGCCGTCAGCAAAGCGGCCTTTGAAGAGTTGGCCAAGCGCCTCGTCGAAGGCTTCGAGAAGGTGAAGCCCTTCGACGCCATCCTGATCGCCCTCCACGGCGCCATGTACGCCGAGTCCTACCCGCAGGGCGACGAAGAGCTCATCCGCCGTCTGCGGGCCAAGTTCCCCAAGCCCTTCCCCATCGTGCTGACCCACGACTTCCACGGCAACACCTCGCCGGCGATTGTCGAGATGACCAACGTGCTCGTCTCCTACAAACAGAACCCGCACCTCGACACGAAAGAACGCGGCATCCAGGCCGCCAACATTCTCGGCCGGATGCTGCGCGGCGAGGTCAAGCCCGTGCAGACCATCATCAAGCCGGACATGGTCTATAACATCGTCTTCCAGAACACCTACGGCGACCCCATGAAGCCGCTCACCCAGGAGACCTTCCGCCTCGAGCGGGACAACCCGAAGATCCTGGCCGCCAGCGTCATGGGCGGCTACCAGTACAACGACTCGCCCCACATGGGCCCCAGCATCATCATCGTCACCGACGACGACCGCAACCTGGCCGAACGCGAAGCCAAGCGCCTCAGCAACCTGATGTGGGCCCAGCGCGACCGTTTGAAGCTCAACCTGCCCGACGCCGCCACCGCCGTCAAAAACGCCCTGGCCGCGCCGAAGTTCCCCGTCGCGCTGTTCGACATCGGCGATAACGTCGGCGGCGGCTCCGCCGGCGATTCGACGTTTCTGCTCGAACAACTGCTCGCGCAGAAGGCCACCGGCTGGGTGGTGGTCCTGTACGATCCGGCGGCCTTCGCCGCCGCGCAGAAGGCCGGCCTCGATGGCGCGTTCAATCAACTGGTGGGCGGCAAGTCCGACAACGCCCACGGCAAGCCCGTCCGCGTCCAAGGCAAGGTACGCAGCCTCCACGCGGGCCGCTATATCGAAACGGCCGTGCGCCACGGCGGCGGCCGCTATTGGAACCTCGGCCACACGGCCGTGATCGAAGCCGAAGGCTCCACGCGCGATCTTGCCAACTACCTCGTCGTCACGAGCGAACGTTCGAGTCCCAACTCCATCCACCAGATCGTCTCGCTCGGCATCTACCCGGAGCGCCAGAAGATCCTCGTCGCCAAAGGCACCATCGCGCCCCGCGCCGCCTACGAACCGGTGGCCGCCGAGATCGTCATGGTGGACACCCCCGGCGCCACCAGCGTCAACCCCGGCCGCTACGAGTTCAAGCAGGCCCGCAAAGACCTATGGGGCATCAGGTAGCGATCCGGCCGAACACCCGCAGCAGGTTCCCGCCCAGAAATTTTTCAATGCGGCCCGTCTTCCAGCCGCGGCGCAGCATGGCTTCGGTGAGCATCGGGTAGTCCCGGCAGTCGCGCATGCCGCGCGGCAGCGTCGGCCCGCCGTCGAAGTCGGTGCCCAGCATCACATGGTCTTCGCCGGCAATGGCCGTTGCGCGTTCGACGACTTCAAACCACTGGTCGGTCGTGTACTTCAGCTCCTCGGGCGCCTGAATGCCGGTCATCGAAAAACCCCGGCCCACCAGTTGGTCCACCTCGGCGAGCGTCATCTCCGCCCGGTCTTTTTTCACGTCGCTGCGGTCCCAGAAAGGCTTGCCGGCCTTCCGCGTGCGGTAGTCAAACAGCGCGCGGTTGTGGAACTCGTTGCCGATGTGGAAGCCGATCAGGCCGCCCTTGCGGGCCAGCTTTTCTAGCGTCGCCTCCGTCATCAGCCGCGGGATGTTGTTGCGGGAGCGAAGGCCGTCGTGGGTCGAAACCACCGGGTGTTCGGAGGCGGCAATCGCCTGCTCGGCCGTCTCGGTGGAGGCATGAGCGATGTTGATGACGATGCCGAGCCGGTTGCACTCCGCCACCACGGCGCGGCCGTGCGCGGTCAGGCCGTTGAAGCGCGTGATGGCGCAGCAGGAGTCGGCGAAGTTGTTGGCGAAGTTGTGAGCGGGAAGCTGGATGGACCGCACGCCCAACTGATGCAGGGCGCGGAGGACGCCCAGGTCGCCGTCCATGTCGAAGCCGCCTTCGAGATCGAGCACGGCGGCCAGGCGGCCCTGCTTGCGCAGCGCCTGAATTTCAGCCGCGTTGCGGGCGATGCCAATGGTGCGGGAGTTCTTCTCCACCTGCCGGTAGGCGAGGTCGATCAGCCGCAGCGCCTGCTTGGTCTCATAATGGCCCGGATAGTAGTCTTCGGTGATGAACAGGGTGAAGAAGAGCGCGTCCAGCCCCCCCTCTTTCGCCCGCACGAGATCAAAATGGCCGTCCTCGACACGCTGGCCGATGTCGCCGCCGCGGTAGAACTGGCGGTTGATGACATGCAGGTGCGCGTCAAAAACGAACATCTTTTCGTGCAGTTGGCGCGGGGTAAGCGCGAGGGCGGAGGAGAGAAACTGGCGGCGGTTCATGCGGTTTGGAGAAACGGTTCGGCGGGGGCGCGGTAGGAGATCAGCAGGTCGTTGTTGGCCACCGGCTGGCCGGTGCGTTTCGAGGCAAAGGCCTGCGCGAGGATGCCGGTGGTAAGCAGCGTGCGCTCCGGCGGATACGGCTCGCGGCCGGTCACGATCAGGTCTTCAATGCAATGGACGAGCCCGTCGAAGTGCGGCAGCGGCCGGGTCACCGAAGGCGGCCCGAACAGCGTGGGCAAAACGCCGGCGGGCGTTGCAAGGGCCACCGTGCGGTCATTGCCCGAAGGCGAAAGCATCAGCGCCACGGACTCAAAGCCATCGCGATGGCGCACGTGAAACAGCACGGGCGACTTCGCCTGCGCTTCCATCGAACCCTTCCGCGAGGCCGGGTCGAGCTTCCAGGCGGCCTCGAGCAGCGGCCGCGCCCACGCGTGCGCGGGCAGCCATTGCCAAATGGCTTCGCCGCTGATCGTGTGCACCTGCGTCACGCCCGTCTCGCCGCCCGCGCGCCGTTCCACCAGGCACTGCAGCGTTTCAAGCAGATGGAACCCGTACGCATCGAGCGGCCCGTAGCCAATGGCCGCCGCGTGCGTCATCCGGGTTTCGAGCTTCGGCTGCAGATGCGGCGCCCGGCTCGTCACCGGCAGCGAGGAACCGGCCAGCAGCGGCGTCTGCAACCGCCGGGCGCGGCGGAAGAGCGCTTCGGCCTTGGTCCAGTCGTAGGAAAAATGTTTGTCGAAAAACGTGGGAACGCTGCGGCCGGACTGCTCATACACATCGAGAATCTGGTTGAAGAGTTCAAAGCGGGGATAGAGCTTCTGGCCATCGGCGTTGGTCGGGTAGTCGCCGTGTTCGCCGACAAACACCACGCCGTCCACTGCCAATTTTCCCGTCCCCAGCGTGAGCGCCTCCCGAATGGTCGGGTGGATCCGGAAGCCATGCCGCGCCGCCAGGTCGCGCGACATATCGTTCTTCGGCACCTGCTCGGTGTAAAGCGAAACCAGGTTCAGGCGCGGCGGCGTCCAGACGTTATTCGCCGAGTGCCCCCCCAGCAGCCGTCCGCAGATGACATCGGCGTGGGAGAACCAGCGATACTCGGTCACAATCGCGGCGATCTTCTTCCGCGGGTCCGGGGCAAGCAGAGAAAGGAACTGACGGCGGCGCATGTCGTTCCATAGTATGCAATTCCGGACGGCCTAACGCACCCCGCCGATCTCCGCCGCCGCCTCGCGCAGCGCCGTCACAATCTGCGGGTCCTGCTGCGGCCGGAACCGGTGAATCGGCCCCGACAAACTCAGCGCGGCGATGGCTTCCCCGTTCCGGCCCAGAATCGGCGCGCCCACGCACACCGCCTGCAGCGCCGTCTCCTCCACCTCGAGACTGTAACCCTGCCGGCGCACCAACCCCAACTCCTTGCGCAGCTCCGGCTCCGCGGTAATCGTCCGCGCCGTCAACGCCGCCAGCGGCCGGCCGGCAATCAGCCCGTCCACCACCGCGGCCGGCGAAAACGCCAAAATCGCCCGGCCGAGCGACGAGGCGTGCACCGCCACCGTCGCCCCCGGACGTTCGGAAAAACGCAGCGCCGACTCGCTCGGCACCACTTCCAGATAAACAACCTTATCGTGCTGCAGCTTACCCAGATTTACTGTCTCGCCGAACCGGTCGCGCAGCCGGATCATCTGCGGCAGCGCCGCCCGGCGCAGTGTTTCGAGGTCCTCGCCCGCCGTCAACAGCCCCGGCACGCCATAGCCCAGCCGGTAGCTCTTCTCGCTCTCATCGCGAATCAGCACCCCCAGATGCTGCAGCGTGCTGAAGATGCGAAACACGGTCGATTTCGGAATACCCGTCCGCAGCACCGCCTCCTGCAGCGTCAGCGCACCGGCGCGCGACACCTCTTCGAGCAGCCGAAAGGCGCTCTGTAAAACCGGAACCAGATACCGTGTCGAAGAGCTGTTCACAGGGAGCCCCCGCAGTATGCCACACTTACCATCCCGACTCTGATTCAATAGAGAGTCGTGCGTTCCATTACTGACATCCACGATCAGCAGATCCGGACCAAAACCGCCGGTTCCCTCGCCCGCTACGAGCGCAGCCAGCGCTCCCTCGCCGGCGGCGTCTCGAGCGGCCTCCGGCGGTCCGCCCGGCCCTACCCCCTCTTCTTCGACCGCGGCGCCGGCAGCCGCATGTGGGACGTCGACGCCAACGAGTACATCGACTACGGCCTCGCCTGGGGCCCGCTCATCCTCGGCCACGCCCCACCCGCCGTCGCCGCCGCCATCGCCGCCCAGGCCGCCAAAGGCCTCACCTTCGGCGCCCAGCACGAACTCGAATACCTCGTCGCCGAACGCCTCACCTCCCTCCTCCCCTGCGCCGATCTCGTCGCCTTCTCAAACGCCGGCACCGACGTCGTCAATCTCGCCCTCCGCCTCGCCCGCGCCGCCACCGGCCGCCCCAAATACCTCAAGTTCGAAGGCCACTATCACGGCTGGGGCGATCAGGCCCTCGTCAGCTACCGCTTCGGCCCCCAACTGCCGCTCGGCCATCCCGAACCCGTCGGCAAAGGACAGCTCCCGCACGACCACGTCCTCGTCGCCGAATGGAACGACCGCGCCGCCGTCGAAGCCCTCTTCGCCACCCACGGCGCCGAAATCTCCCTGGTCGCCTGCGAACCCCTGCTCGCCAACTCCGGCTGTATCCCCGCCGAACCCGGCTTCCTCGAATTCCTCCGCGAAATCACCACCCGGCACGGCGCCCTCCTGCTGTTCGACGAGGTCATCACCGGCTTCCGCGTCGCCCTCGACGGCGGCCAGGGCCGCTACGGCGTCACCCCGGACCTCGCCACCTTCGCCAAGGCCGTCGGCGCCGGCACCCCGCTCAGCGTCCTCGCCGGCAAGCGCGAATACATGGACTTGATCAGCCGCGGCGAAGTCGTCCACGCCGGCACCCTCAACGGTAACCCCCTCGTCCTCGCCGCCGCCGCCGCCGCGCTCGACCAACTCGCCGCCCCCGGCTTCTACGACCGCCTCCACACCCTCGGCAACCGTCTCCGCTCCGGCCTCGAATCCCTGCTCCGCGCCAAAGGCCACGCCGTCGTCACCACCGGCGATGGCCCCGTCTTCCAACTCGCCTTCCAGTCCGACGTGCCCCGCAACTACCGCCAGACCATGGCCGCCGACAAGGCCCTCTACAGCGACTTCGCCCTCGGCCTCCTCAACCAGGGCGTGCTCGTCCTCCCCGACGGCCGCTGGTACCTCAGCGGCGCCCACACCGAAGCCGATATCGAAGCCACCCTAGCCGCGGCGGCCAACGCCCTGTAGAATAATCAGTTGGTCTACAAACTGGTTTACGAGAACCTGAAGCACCGTCCCGTCCGGACGCTGCTAAGCTCGCTCGCCATCGGCCTGGGCGTGACGATGATGCTTGCCCTGGTAGGCGTAGGCGAAGGCATGCTCGAAGATCAGGCCAACCGCGCCCGCGGCGTCGGCGCCGATCTCGTCGTCCGCGCCCCGGGCAGCTCCGTCGTCGGCATGGGTTCGCTTTCGATGAATCAGAAGATTCTCGACTACGTCCGCGCCCGGCCGCACGTCACCCTCGCCACCCCCATCGGCATCCACTCCACCGGCGGCGTCAGCTCCATCATGGGCATCAACTACGATGAGTTCGCCGCCATGAGCGGCGGCTTCCGCTTCCGCGAAGGCGGCAAGTTCACCGCCCCCGACGACGTCATCATCGACGATCTCTACGCCCGCGAAAAGAAACTCAAAGTCGGCTCCGTCCTCCACACCATGAACCGCGACTGGCGCGTCTCCGGCATCTTCGCCTCCGGCAAACTCGCCCGCGTCATGATCCCCCTCACCGTCCTCCAGGAACTCGCCAGCGCCAACGGCAAGATCACCATGATCTACGTCAAGCTCGACAACCCGGCCAACACCCAGGCCGTCATCGACGCCATGAAGCAGGACCTGCCCGAGTATCCCATCTACGCCATGGAAGAGCTCATCAAGCAGTTTTCCGTCAACAACCTGCCGGAGCTGAAGGCCTTCATCGGCGTCGTCGTCTCCCTCGCCGTTCTGTTCGGCTTCCTCGTCGTCTTCCTCGCCATGTACACAGCCGTGCTCGAACGCACCCGCGAAATCGGCATTCTCAAAGCCCTCGGCGCCGGACCCGGCTACGTCCTCGGCATTCTGCTCCGCGAAACCGTCCTGCTCGCCATCATCGGCTCGCTTTGCGGCATCGCCATGAGCTACGGCACCCGCTGGCTCATCGCCACCTTCATCCCCGCCTCCATGGTCCAGGCCATCGTCTACTCCTGGTGGCCCATCGCTTCGCTCATCACGCTCGCCGGCGCCGTACTCGGCGTGCTCTACCCCGCGCTCAAGGCCGCCCGCCAGGACGCGCTCGACTCCCTCTCCTACGACTAATGGCCATCATCGAAATCGACAACTTACGCAAAACCTTCCGCAGCGGCGACGTCGACGTCCATGCCCTGCGCGGCGTAAACCTGGTGGTCCAGAAGGGGGAGTTCCTCGCTGTCGTCGGCCGTTCCGGCAGCGGCAAATCGACCCTGTTCCACATCCTCGGCGGTCTCACCCCGCCCACCTCCGGCACCATCAAAATCGACGGCCAAAGCCTCACCTCCCTCGACGAGGCCGGCCGCACCCGCCTACGCCGCAACAGCGTCGGCTTCGTCTTCCAGAAATACAACCTGCTGCCGACCCTCACCGTCCGCGACAACATCGACATCGCCCGCGACATCGCCGGCCGCTCCGAACCCTGGGACGCTACCTTCCTCGAAGTCCTCGAACTCCTCGGCATCGCCCAGAAGCTCGACCGCAAACCCCGCCAGCTCTCCGGCGGCGAACAGCAGCGCGTCGCCATCGCCCGCGCCATCGTCAACCAGCCGGCCATCCTCCTCGCCGACGAACCCACCGGCAACCTCGACACCGAAAACTCCAACATGGTGCTCGACCTGCTCCGCCATCTCAACAAGAAAACCGGCCAGACCGTCCTCATGATCACGCACGATCCGGAAGCCGCCGCCTTCGCCGACCGGACCGTGCAGATGCGCGACGGCGAACTACACGGCGCCTAAGCCCGGGCCCTTGATCAGCCCCGTATTCACCCGCCCGTTGCGGACATCAAACATGCCCGGGAACTTGCGATCCCACCCCGCGTTCGCCGCCGGCACGTACTGCCGCGAGTTGCCTTCAATCGCCGCCACCCCCGGCACGTGCGCCGCAATGCCCGCCGAATGGATGAAGGACGCCCCCGGACACGTCAGATCCTGCACGCACAAAAACATCTTGAACTTCTGCGCCGCCGCCGCCATCAGCAGCGCCTGCGACTGGCCCTTGCAAGCCTTCAGCGCCGCGCCCGTATAGCCCATCTCCCGCGCCATCAACAGCGACTCAAGATCGGTCAGCGACTCGTCAATCACCACCGGCCGCAGCTTGGCCGCCTCGTGCATCACGTTCGCCCGGTCGGCCTTCAAATCGCGCTTGGTCGGCTGTTCAATGTACTGAATCCGCGCAAAGCCCCGCGGCGTCTTCTCCTTGATCTTGGCCAGCATCTCCATCAGATACTTCACGCTCGGGCACTTCTCGTTGAAGTCGAGCGAATAGACCCAATCCGCTACCCGGCGCTGATTCTGCACCTCGGTCGCCGTGCGATCAACGGCCAGCACGCGCTCGGTATCCCACGCCATGTCCTCGCCGTTGAGCTTGATCTTGATGTTCGTCAATCCCGAATGGTTGATCCACTCGGGCAGCGTCTCGGGCAGGCCGTCGTTGATCCGCTTCTTGATATCGCTAGCCGTGATCGGGTCCACCGCGCCCACCAGATGATACAGCGGCATGCTCGGCTTCGGCTTCGTCAACACGTACTTCTGCAGATACTCGCCCTCAAACCCCTTGCCCAGGTAGTGCGATAAGTCATGCCGCATTAGGTCCGGACCGTAAATGGCGTACGCGCTGCGGTTCACGAGCTTGCCGAAGCCATCGGCAATCGCCGCTTCAAACGGGCTGCAGGTGGTCAGCGTGCACAGCTTCGGCATCGGCTGCGCGAGCTTGATTTCGTTGGCCGCGGCCAGCCACAGCGGCTCGAGCGAATGGTTCAGGTCCACCGGATGGCCGTACTCCTTGTGCTCCCGCGTGATCTTCTCCACCTTCGCGGCCAGCGTCCGCATCGCCCCCAGCGTCTCGTCATAACGCAGCGTCTTCGAAGGGAAGCTCCAAACGTTGCCCATCGGCATCGACCCGAAACCCTGCGCCGTCTTCCCGGCCCGCGACTCGAGCGTCACCTTGACATTCAACAGCGTGACGCGGTCTACCTCCGTGCCGCCGAACTTGATCGGCGTGCGGTAGAGAAAATCCTCGGTCGACGTCGACAGCTCCTTGATGCGGACGTCGGTCGACATCGTCTGCGCGTGAATCGCCGGAGCAGCAGCAAGCAGCGAGCCTAGGAAGGCGCGGCGGGAGGTAAGTGCCATGCGCCTATTGTATGAAAAGCCGCCGAGCTAGTGCGCCGCCTGCGCCCGCCGCCAGTCCATCACCTTCACGCAGACAAGCAGCAACAGAAACACCAGCCCGAGCACCCCGCCAATCTGCCACGCGTGGCTCTTGAGATAGGTGCCCGCCCCCTCCCCCAACTGGCTGCCCAGATAAGCCAGCGCGCTGTAGCGCAGCGTCCGCGCCGCCAGCACCGTCAACCCGTAACTCCGCGGACTCACCCCCAACGCCCCGGCCGAAATCACAAACAGCTTCATCGGCATCGGAATCGGCGAGAGCGCACTGATGAACACCGTCAACAGCCCGTAGTGCTGAAACCACTGCCGCAGCCGCTGCCCGCGCTCGCCCACCGTGTGCCGCTCCAGATACTTCTCTCCCCCCTTCCGCGCCACGAAAAATAGGAACAGGCTGCCTGCCACCGAACCCACCACCGCCATCGCCGCCGCCACATACGCCGTCCCCGGCGCGTTGGCCGCCAGCACCATCAGCAGCGCATCCACCGCCGCCGGAATCGGAATGCCCGCCGAATCGAGCATGGCAAGAATCAAAAGGCCGGGCGGTCCCCAGGCGACCAAGGTAGCGACGAACTGTTTCAAGCTTCCAGTTTACCCAGCATTTCCCGCAACTCGGCCTCCGTCAAAACCCGGATCCCCAGCTCCTGAGCCTTCTCGAGCTTGGAACCCGCCTCCTCCCCCGCCACCACGTAGCTCGTCTTCTTGCTCACCGAACCCGACACCTTCCCCCCCGCCGCCTCAATCATCTCCTTGGCCTGCTCCCGCGACAGCGACGGCAGCGTCCCCGTCAACACGAACGTCAACCCCGCCAGCGCCCCTCCGGACCGGTCCACCTTCTGGTGCATAAACGTCAACCCCGCCCCCCGCAGCCGCTCCACCACCGCCCGGTTCCGCTCCTCGGCAAACCACCGCCGGATACTCTGCGCCACCTTCGGCCCCACCTCGGTCGCCTGCTGCAACTGCGCCTCATCAGCCTCCCGCAGCGCATCGAGCGAACCGAAATGCTCGGCCAGCAGTTGCGCCGTCCGCTCGCCCACAAACGGAATCCCCAACCCGTTCAGCACCCGCGGCAGCGGCAGCGTCTTCGACCGCGCAATCCCCGCCAGCACCCGCTCGGCCGACTTCGTCCCCATCCGCTCCAATCCCGCCAACTGCTCCAGCGTCAGGTCGTACA
>JADCJL010000032.1 GCA_020247055.1 Acidobacteriaceae bacterium
AACAGGTCTTCTACCGGGTGACGACGCTGGCCGGCAGCACCTTGCCGTGGCGGAAGTCGCCGGCCGAGACGCGGGCGGCGCTGACGACGCAGATTGCAGCGCAGTCTAATGACGCCCGGCTCTACTACCTCCGGGCCCGGGAGGCGGAGCTGCAACTGGATTTCGCAGCCGCCGAGGCCGACCTGGCCCGCTACGTGGAGCTGGCGCCGAACAAACAGCCGGCGTGGGTGGAGAAGGCGAACTATCACCACCGGCGCCTGGAACCGGCCAAAGAGATTGCGGCGCTGCTCAATGCTCGGCTCTTCGCCCGCGCCGCGGCGGAGGCGCGGGAGCAGCTGCTCGATCCGCTGCCTGCCTATCAGGCCTGGGAGGCGGCCGAGCCGGAGAGCGCTCAGCTCTACGATGAGTATCTGCCCTATCTGCTCAGCCAGAAGCGGTATGCCGATTATGAAGCCGTACTCGGCCGGCGCGGGGCGGCGAATACGCTCGAACGGCGCGCGGCGCTTGAGTTGGCGCGCGGCGGAACGGCGGCGGCGCTCGGCCTTTATGATCGCGAAGCGCCGGAGGCCCTGAAACACTACGAACTGCTCGTGCAAACGGGACAACTGCGAAACTACGTCGCCGCGCAGCGGCAGCGCGCCGGGGCGGCGCCGCGCAGTTGGGAGCCGGTGGTGCGCCTGTTCTGGGTGCACCAGCACGCGGGGCGGAGCGACGCGGCGCAGCGGGTGCTCTACGAATTTCGCCAGCGCGGCGGCAGCGCCCCGCTCGAACTGGCGCGCTTGTACGAAGCGGCGGGCAACGTCGACGAGGCGGCGCACTGGTACAGCCAGGGGGACAGTGAAGAGGCGATGGCGGGCCTGGCGCTGCTGCTGCTGAACCACGCCGGCCAAGCGGTTCGCTACGGGGCGGGCGACTTGGGAATGCTGGCGGATATCGGGTCGATGGACCGTTCGCCGGGCTGGTTGAACGGGGTGCTTTCGCTGGTCTTCAATACGACGTATCCGGCCGCGGAGCTGGCCAATGAGGAGAATCGCGCGCGCCCGTATTTCCACCGGGCCAAGGCCGCCGAGTTGGTCACGCTGTTCGATAGCCGCTTTCCGAATTCGGCGCGGCGGCCGGCGCTGCGGGCCAAGGTGGTCGAGGCGTTCTCGATCCACGGGGTGCACGCCGCGGTGATCCGGGAGGGCCGCCAGTTTCTCAGCGCCTACCCGAAAGCGCCGGAGCGCCCCGCTGTAGCGCTGCTGATGGCCGGGGCCTATGCGGCGCAAAGGAACACGGTGGAAGAGTTCAAAGTCTATGACACGCTGCTCGGCGAACTGGGCTCGCAGCATCCGCAGTACAAGGCGGTTCTCGACCGCGCCGTGGCGCGCTATGTCTCGCTCAAGCGGATGGCCGACGCCCTTGCTCTGCAGCGGCGCGAAATCGACCGCAACCCGGCCGACCCGCTGCTCTACGAGCGCCTGGCCGGCTTTCTCGAACAGAACCGCATGGGCGCCGAAATCGAAGCGGTCTACCGGCGGGCGATGGCGCAGTTCCCCGATAAGTCGTGGTCGCACAAACTCGCCCGCTGGTATCTGCGCGGCAAAATGAACGCTCGCTACGATGCGCTCTCCCGCGAGGTGGCGGGGGTGTTTTCGGGCACCGATCTCGAAGAGTATCTGCGCGTCACCGCGGCGCCCGGGCAGTTGGACGCGGTGCTGTACCGCAACGTCAACACCTATGCCCTGACGCGCTTCCCGCACCACGTGCCGTTTGTGAAGAACCTGGTGGATGCCTACGGCGCCCGGGCGACGGCGAACCCGGCCGAGCAGGAGCGGCTGCTACGCGGCTACTGGATCTACGACGACAGTCTGCGGCAGCAGTTCTTTGCGCTGCTGGCCCGGGGCAACCGCCTGGAGGCGGAGTTGACGGCCGTGCAAGCTCTGCTGCCGCGGGGCGAGGCGGCGGCGCAGGCGCGGGCCAATCCGGCGGCGGCGCTGTGGGTGGCCGAAGCCGAGGCGTGGCGGAGCCATTGGGAGACGGCCGCGCCGTATTTGCGCGCCGTGGCAGCGTCCTACCCGGCCGACATCTCGCTGCTTTCGCGCACGGCGGCCGTGCACCGCAGCCTGGGGCAGGCCCCGGTGGCGCTCGAGATGGAGGGCGCTCTCGCGAAGGCGTGGCCGCGGCAGTCGGAGTTCCTCACGCGTCTGGGGGAAATTCACGCCGACCGCGAACAGTTCGCCGCCGCCCGGCCGTGGTTTGACCGCGTGGCGCAGATCACGCCCGGCAAGCCCGAGGCGTGGCTGGAATCGGCCACTCTGCACTGGGACTACCTGCAGTACGACGATGCGATCCGGCAGTTGACCGCCGCTCGCCAGCGGCTGAATCAGCCCACTGCGTTCGCCTTTGAAATAGGAGCCATCTACGAGAACAAGGGCCAGATGGCCACAGCCCTGCGCGAGTACGTGGCCGGGGCGCTGGCCACCGATGGCGACTCGCCCGCGCGCCGGCGGCTACTTCGCCTCGCGCGCCGCGAAAAAGTAGAAGCTCTGCTCGCCAGCCTGCCGGTGAACGGACCGGCCGTTGGCCTGCGCGTGGCGCTGCTTGAAGCGCAGGGCCGGCGCGAGGATCTGGCGCAGTATCTGACCGCCGCCGCCGGGCGGACGACGGATCGGGACGTGCTGGCGCGGTTTGCTGCGGTGGCGGCGCGCAACTCGCTTCCGGCCGCGCAGCGGGCCGTAATGGCGCGGGAGATCGCGCTGGCGGCCGATCCGCTCGAGGCGCTGCGCTTGCGGCTTGAGCGGGCGCGGTGGGAGGAGAGCCAGGGCAACGGACCGGCGGCGCAGAGCGAGATGGAGGCGCTGCTCAGCGAGCATCCCAAGCGGCTGGCCGTGGTGCGGGCGGCGGCGGAGGTGCAGCGGCGCACGGGCAACGGACTGCGGTCGGTGGCCATTCTGCGGGCGGCGGCTGACGCGGCGCATCCCGCGCTGCAGCGGACGCTGCGGCTCGAAGCGGGCCGGCAGGCCGAGCCGGCCGTGGCGCAGGCGATTGGCGATCAGCTGCTCGAGAAAGACCCGGCCGATGCGGAGGCGATTTCGCTCAAGGCGGCCGCCTATGCTGCCGTCGGCGACGACCGCGGCCTGGCGGCGTTTTATCGCGCCCGGCTGGCCAGTCTGCGGGATCCGGCGCAGGTGGCCGGGCTGCGGGCGGCGCTGCTTCCGGCGCTGACGCGGCTGCGGGACTTCGCGGGGGCCATCGACCAGTACATTGAACTGGCGCGGCGGAGCCCGGAGGACGAAACACTGTTGCGGGAAGCCGCGCGCTATGCGGCTGACCATGGCGCGGCGGAGCGGCTGCTCGCCTATTTCGTCAAGGCCGAAGCCGATTCGCCGCGGGATGCGCGGTGGGCGCTGGTGCGGGCGCGTCTTGAAACCGAGTTTGGCAACTACCCGGGCGCCCTGCAGGCCTGGAGCCGGGCCGTGGTGCTGCGGCCGGAACGCACCGATCTGCTGGCGGCGCGGGGGGACCTCGAAACGCGGCTGGCGCGCTGGGACGAAGCGGCGGCCACCTATCAGAAGCTCTACGAACTGAGCTACCGGAACCCGGTGTGGCTGGAGCGGGCCGCCGAGACACGGGCCCGGCAGGGACGGATGCAGGACGCCGTCGCGCTGCTGCGGCAGGCGTACGGGACCGGGCGGCCGAACCCGCAGGCGCAGGCTGAGCGGCTCGAAAGCTGGGGTCTGCTCGACGAGGCGCTGGCCGCCGGGCCGGACCTGGCCACGCGAGCCCGGCTGCTGACGCGCTTGCGCCGCTATGAACAGATTACGGGACCGGAGCCGGAGGCGCTGGCGGCCTCGGCGCGGGCCGCCGGAACGGAGTTCACGCCGGAAGAAAAGGGAAAGTACGCCGCGTGGCTCGAGGCGCGGGGCAGCGTTGAGGCGGCCCTGAGCGGCGAGTTTTTCGAAGTGGCGGCGAAGATTCTCTACCGCCAGATGATGGCGCAGCCGGGCACGGAGGAGAACGCGGGCCGGCTGCAGCAGTTGTATGAGCTGCAGATGCGGCGCGGGCGGTTTGCCGAGGCCGGCCAGCAGTTGGAGGCTTACTGGAAAGTGCATCCGCCGTCCGAGAGCCGGGAGCAGGTGCTGCGGCTGGCCGGTACGGCGTACCGGCGCGCGGGCGACGCCGCCGGTGAGCTGCGGGCGCTGGCTGGGGCGCCGCTCGAGGGCGAGAACCTGGAGCGGTATCTGCAGCTGCGGCCCACCGTCGAAGCGGCCCGCGCCGAAGCCCTTGCCAACTACGGACTGCGGACGGAGAACGCGGCGCTGGCGCTGCGCGGTATCCTGGCGGCCCCGCGGCCGCCGCTGTGGAAAAGCGCCTACCGGGCGCTGACGGGCCTGTACTTTGGACAGAACGCGCCGGAGGTGAAAAAGGCCTTCACGGAGACGCTGGGGCCGGAGACGATCGGCGCCAAACTGGCGGCGCCGAAGGGCGGCCTCGCTGGAGATACGTGGTTTTATTACGCCGCGCGCTATGCCGACTATCTGGGCCTGACGCAGGACCCCGGCGCCGCGGCTTACCGGCCGGCGCTCGTTGAAAACCGTTCGGCGAGCGCGCAGGCGTTCTTTGCGGCCGGCGACTACCGGAACACGCTTGCGCTCGATCCGCACTACGCCGCGGCCTACGCCCGCCTGGGCGACCACGCCCGGGCGCTCGAGGAGTTCCGCGGGATGATGGACAGCGGGCGGTACGGCGAGACGTGGTGGGACGATGTTCGCGCTTCGCTCGAAGCGGCGGCGGGTTCGGCAGCGGGTGACGCGCTGCTGGAGGCTTACGTGCGGCGCAACGGCTCCTACCGGCTGAACGAACTGGTGCGGGGCGGAAGCGCGGCGCGTCTGGAGCGGCTGGCGCAGTTTGCCGCCGAGCCGGCCGAGTTTCTGGCCGCGTTCGCAGCGGCGCAACCGGCGCTGTGGGAGCGGGCCGAGGCCCTGGCCGGGCAGCGGCTGGACCGGACGGTGGGCGAGACGCGGGAGGCAGCGGCGGGTTCGCTGCAGCGGATCCGGACGGGGCGCCTGGAGGCGCTGGTGGCGGCCGGGGAGTGGAGTGCGGCGCGGCAACTGCTCGGACGCTTTTCGCCGGAGCAGTTGGAGATGGACGCCTATACGCTGCTGCCGCTGCGGCTGCGCGTGGCGGCGCAGGCGGGGCAGTTGGCGGCGCTGCTGGCGACCGTAAGTGACACCGAAGCGTTGCGGGCGGCGGCCGGACGACTACGTCAGGAAGGCGCCGCGGAGGCGGCGCGGCAGGTGCTGACGTGGGCTTATGAGCGGGAGTTGGCGGCGGCGAACCCGCCGGCGGCGAGCTATCTGGGTTTGGCGCAGGAGCAGCCCGCGCGGGCCGTCGCGCTGCTTGACCGGCTGGTGATGACGGTTGGTGAGCCCTATGCGCAGCACGGCGCGGCGGCGAGCCTGCTGCTCGAGCTGGGGCGCCCGGCCGAGGCGCTCCGCTACGCCGCTCCGCTCGCGGCGGCGCAGCCGTGGAGCGCGGAAGCCCGGCTGCTGCTCGGGCGCGCCAAGGGTGACGAGGCGGCGCTGGTGGCCGTGGCCATGGACCGCCACGCGCCCTACGCGCTGCGTCTGCGGGCGGCGGCGGCGCTGAACCGGCCGGTTACCACCGGGGCGCGGGAACTGGATCTGCTGGCCGCGCGGCAGACCTCGCCGGCCGAGGCGGAGCAGCCTTATGCGGTGACGGCCCGTCTACGGGCCGCCGAGAAGGCGGCGGATGCGGCGGTGAAGGTGCGGCTGCTGCGCGGGGCGCTGGCGATTGACCCGGCGCAGCGGCTACCGCTGTTCGCGGCGCTGCAGGGGGCTCCGCTGCTGGCCTTGGCCGAGGATGGCGATGTGCCGCCGGAGACGCGCGAGCGGGTGGGCGATGCTTATCTGGCCGCGGGGCAGGCGGAGCGCGCCATATTCTACTTCGACGGCAACCCGGCCAAGGAGCGCCGGGCGAAAGAGGAGGTGGCGCGGCGGACGAAGAATGAGAGCCGCCGGCCGGTGGTGGGGCAGGGGCTGGAGCAGCCGCACGTGGTGCGGGTACGGTTAGAGGCAGGTGCCCAATGACGAAGAAGATGCGGATCGGACTGGCCGCGGCAGCCGCCGTCTGCGGCGTCTACTACGCGCAGCAGGCGACGGGGGTGGAGCCGCTGCCGCGGTGGATCCCGGCCGGGGCGCAGGTTTACCTGGAGGCGCGGGATTTCGGGGCGCTTTTGCGGGAGTGGAACGCTTCGGCCGAGAAGCGGCAGTGGCTCGAGAGCGCCAACTACAGCGTGTTTGCCAAGTCGCGATTGTTTTTGCGCCTGGGCGATGCGCAGGGGGAGTTGGCCGCCGTGAGCGGCCTGGGGCTGGATCGCGTGCTACTCGAGCAGCTGGCGGGCGGGGCTTCGGCGCTGGCCGTCTACGACATCGGCAAGCTGGAGTTTCTGTACGTGACAAAGCTCGCCGCGGCGCCGGCGCTGCAGGCCGTGGCCGGACAGTTTACGAACCGGACCGCCGCCGGGGTGAATTATTCCGTGAAGTCGGATCCCGCGACGGGCCGGACGGTCGCTTTCGCCTTCCGGAGCGGTTGGCTGCTCGTGAGCACGAGCGAAAACCATCTGGCGCGGGCGCTTGAGTTGATGGCCGGGCAGGGCGGGGGAGCGCTGGCGGGCGAAGGCTGGTTCGCGCGGGTTGCGCAGGCGCAGGGGGAGTTGCGCATGGCGGCCAATCTCGAATCGCTCGCGCGCAGTCCGCACTTTCGCAGTTACTGGGTGCAGCGCAACCTGCCGGAGTTGGCGGAGCTGGAGGGTGCGATGGCGGACCTGACGCGGTCGGCGGGGGCGTGGGTGGAGACGCGGACGCTCGGGCGGAAGCAGCCGGCGAGCGGGGCGACCAACGCCGTCGCCCTGCAAACGGTGGCCCGCGCCGTGCCGGACGACGCCGGCTTCTACCGCGTGGCGCTGGGCGCTCCGCCGGCCCGTCTGCTGGCCGCGCCGGCGGCGGCCACGTTTGTGGAAGGCCAGGATGCGGCGGACCTCCTGGAGACGCGGATCGATGTGGCGCCGTTCACGGTGGCCGGGGCTTCGCAGGAGGCGGCGCTGGCGGCGCTGTTCGGCAACGCCACGGCGCATGCCGTGGTGCGGACGACGCGGCGGCAGGCGGATCAGGTGTTTATCTCGCCGGGGTTGGGCGTGGCCGTGTTGGGCGCGGCGAATTGGGACGCCGCCGCGGCACGGGCGCTGCTGCCCGGCTACACCGTGGCCGCGGCCGGGCCGCTGCTCTACATCGCCAACCACGAACCGCTGCTGCGCGCCATGCAGGCTGGCGGCGCCGGGGCCATTGCCGGCGAACGGACGGTATATTTGGCTTCGTTTCGTCACGGGGCGGAGCGGCTTCGTCTTTTCCCGATGACGAGTCTGATTGACTTCGCCGGCGCCACCCCGGCCGAGCAACCCGAGCAGCGGACGCCGGAGTTCTTCTCCGAGAACACCGCCAGCTTGTCCGCCGCGCTGCGCCGCTTCAGCACGGCCACCGTCTCCCGGCAGGACGAAGGCGCCAAGCTGACCGAGACGGTGACCTACACCCGCCAGCCATGAAGCAACTGCTCTATAGCATTGCCGAG
Organism: Acidobacteriaceae bacterium; assembly: GCA_020247055.1. Lineage (GTDB taxonomy): Bacteria > Acidobacteriota > Terriglobia > Bryobacterales > Bryobacteraceae. Next base: position 7,630 of record JADCJL010000032.1, read on the forward strand.
CGGCGCATTCTGCGGGCCGAATGGCCGGAGATGGCGGCGCCGGTGAGCCCGGGCAGCATTGTGAAGCCGTTTACGGCGCTGGCTTACGCCGAGGCGCACCAGTACTTTTACCCGGATCACTTCTGCCGGGGGGCGGCGGACCGCTGCTGGTGGGGCCGGGGCCACGGCAAGACCGGCATCCGCGACGCGGTGGCGCACTCGTGTAACCATTACTTCCGGCAGTTGGCCCGGGCGCTGCCGCCGCACGTCGCGCCGGGTCTGCTGGCGCGGTTTGGAATTACGGTGCCGGAGGCGGACCCGGATACGCAGATCGGCCTGGGGGCGGGATGGCGGATTCCGCCCGAGGCGCTGGCGGGGGCTTACGCGGAGCTGTTAAGCCGCCCGGCCGACCCCGGCATCTTTCCGTTGATCGACGGCATGCGCCGGGCGGCGCGCTACGGTACGGCGCGGGCGCTGGGGCCGGGCTATCTGGCCAAGACGGGCACCGGACCAAACGCCAAGCTCGATGGCGACGGCTACGCCGTGATCGCCTATCCGGAAGCTGCTCCCCGCGAACTCGTCCTGCTGCAGGCGCCGGGCGTGACGGGGGCGCGGGCGGTTTCCCTGTTTACCCGATGATCGAAGTGGCCATTTTTGTTCTGTTCCACCCGCAGGCGCTTACGGTGAAGCCGGTGCCGGGGCGGGTGTTGCTGGTGAACGGCACGCCGCTGGCGGGCGACCAGGCCGTGGGGGTGCGGCGCGAGGGGCGGCAGGTGGACTGGTTCTCGCAGCGGCAGACGCATACGGGTGCGGCGGTGCGGTTCGGCGGCGAGATGCTGGTGAGCGTGCCGGGTAAGATCGAGCGCCGGTACCGGGGGGAGCTGACGGTGACGGCGCCGGGGGAGGAGTTGCGGGCGGTGTTGCGGGCGGATCTGGAAGACGCCGTGGCGGCGGTGACGGAGGCGGAGTCGGCGCCCGGGGCGGGGCTCGAAGCGAGGAAGGCGCAGGCGGTGATTGCGCGGAGCTGGCTGTTGGCCAACCGGCGGCGGCACGGGGCGTACGACTACTGCGACACGACGCACTGCCAGGTGTGGAAGGAAGCCCGGCCCTCGGCGGCGGCGGTGGCCACGCGCGGGGTGGTGGTGACCTACCAGGGCCGGGTGTTCGCGCCGGCCTACAGCGGCAGCTGCGGGGGCCGCACGAAGACGGCGGCCGAGGTGGGTTGGCGTCCGGAGCCGTATCCGTACTTCGCGGTGGATTGCGAGGTGTGCCGGCGGGAGGAGCCGGGATGGGAGCGGACGCTGCCGGAGCTGCCGGAGCGGGTGGGCGAGGAGGCTTCGCGGCTGCGCCTCGGCCGGAAGTTCGGCTGGGATACGCTGCCTTCGAACGACTACACGCTGACGGGGAACGTGGCGCGGGGGCGGGGGCGCGGGCATGGCGTCGGCTTCTGCCAGCGCGGGGCGGCGGGGCGGCCGGAGCCGTTTGCCGAAATCCTCCGGCGGTATCTGCCGAACACGCGGATTGAGCAGGCCGTGGGGCTGCCCTGAGCGGGGCGAGCAACCCGGTCACCAGTGTCGCTGTCACCGCAAAGCCGCCCTTTTCATGGAGCGATACCTGCGCCGGCAGTTGGTGATACGCCCCGGGGTTCTGCGTCTGCAGTTCGTGATGCAAAGCCAAAATCGGGTGGTCCGGGCTCCCTGCGGGCGCCTCCCGGGTGATGCATCGGAGCGATCACCCCCGGGGCGCGGTCGACGCGTCCGTTGAGGAGGATCTGCTTACCGGCGGATTGCATCTTCGACTGAAGCCGGGTGATCCACTGGCGAGATTTGCGCCGGTGGCGCCTACGGCTGGTTCGACGCTGTACCCGGGTCTTGCCCCCTTTCTCGATGTAAGCCATGGTGATTGTTCTCCGGCGCGGGATGCGCACGTGGATTAACGGGCAAGCGGCCTGGAAAAAAGGGCTCTGAGCGAGAATCTGTAAAACTACACATTTTAGGCCGCATTCTGCAGAACCATGAATTCGGTCCGGCTGGCCGCCATGTGCTGGGCCTTCAGCAGCAGGTAGCGTAGATTCCGGTATCCCCGGCCTCGCCGCATGAT
>JADCJL010000320.1 GCA_020247055.1 Acidobacteriaceae bacterium
AAGCTCACCGGCAACCCCGAACTCGCCGACGCCGTCAACGTCACCGCCGGATTCACCAGCGTCTGCCCGCTCACCGGTGCAAAGGTAATCGTCTGCGCGCTCTGCCCAATCACAAAACTGCGCACCACCTCCGGCGCCGCCGTAAACGTCCCCCCGCCGCTCTGGCTCGCCCGCAGGCTGCACTCACCCGTCGCCAGCGGCGTTACCGTTGTCCCGCTCACGCTGCACACCCCCGGCGTCAGTGATTGCAGCACCACGGCCAATCCCGAACTTGCCGTCGCCGTCACCGCAAACGGACCCGCGTTCAGCGTCCGGTCCGCCAGCGGCGCAAACGTGATGGTCTGGTTAGCCTGGCTGATCAGAAACTCCCGCGCCACCGCCGGAGCTGCCAGGTAGTTCGCGTTCCCCGCCTGCGCTGCCGTCACCGTGCAGGTCCCCGTCGCCAGCAGCGTCACCACCGCCCCGCTCACGCTGCATACCCCCGCCGGCGCCGCCGCGAAACTCACCGGCAACCCCGAACTCGCCGTCGCCGCCACCGTTAACGTCCCCGTGCTCAACAACTGCCCGCTCAGCGGCGCAAATTGAATCGTCTGGCCGCCCGGCGTATTCGTCAACAGAAAGCTCGCCGTACTGCTCACCCCGGCTACCGTCGCCGCCACCACGTACGGCCCCCCGGCCAGCCCGTTCGCCCCGAACCCCTCCAATGTCGCCACCCCGCTCGCGTTCGTGGTCGCCGTTGCCGTCAGCCCGCCTCCCACAAAGCTCCCGCTCGGCCCCGAGCCCGGCGCCGTGAATAAGACGGAGATTCCGCTCACCCCCGCCCCCCCGCTGTCCCGCACCGTCACCGCCAGCGGCGCCCCGAACAGCGCCAAAATCGCCGCCGACTGCGCGCTCCCCGCGCTCACCGCCACGCTCACCGGCGCCGGCCGCACCGCCGTCGTCACCGCCCCCGTCGCGTTCAACGCCACATTGCCCCCGCTCACCGTCGCCTGATTCGTCACCGAGAGCGGCGCGTTCACCGGCGTCTGCAGCGTCACCGTAATCGGCGGGTACGACTCACCCGGCCCCAACGCATCCTGCCGCACGCAGCTCACGGCCCCCGCCGGGCAGCTCCATCCCGTTCCCGTCATCCCCGAAACCAAAAAACCCGCCGGCGGCAGCTCCGTCACCGTCACCAGTCCCGACGTCGCCGTCCCCCCCGCATTCGTCACCGTCACCGTGTACAGCCCCGGCTGTCCCTGCGTAATCGGCCCGTTCACCGTCTTCGTAATCGACCACCGCGCCGCCGGACTCCGCACCTCAAACGCCCCCTCCGCGTACACCCCGCACGAAGGCGCCGTCGTAAAGTTGTAAACCCCCAACGGCAGCGTTCCCACCACCGCTAAGTCAGCCGCCGTCAACGTCACCCGCAGCTGCGAGGAACTCAGGTACGTTGTCGTCCGCACCACGTTGTCCACCACCACCCGGCTCCCCGGCGTAAAGCCGGTCCCGTTCACCGTCACCACCTGGCTCGCCGCCCCCCGCACCGCCGAACCCGGCGACACCCCGAACACCGCCAGCGGTACATTCGTCGTGTTGAACGACGCGTTCACCACAAACTGGTCCCGCACCCCCAGCGTCGACGGATTCCCCGTGCCGCTCAAATCCCCCGACCAGCCCGTGAAGAACCATCCGCTCGCCATCGTCACCGCAAACGGCACCGTCAACCCGTCGGCGTAAAACCCATCCGCCACCGGCGGCGTCCCCGGCACCGCCGCGCAAGCCGGCGCCAGCACCGAATAGCCCCGGTATTGCGGCGTAAACTCCGCCACCCAGTTCGTCGCCGCGGCCGGCAGACTCGCAATCTGCGGATTGCCCGTCGTCCAGCCGTTAAAAACATACCGTACGTTCGGCGTCTCCGGCGTCTGCGGCGTGTTCACCGCCAGCAGGTGGCTGCTCCCCGGCGTCCAACCGTCCTGCGCGCTGAAGTTCTGCGGCGCCAGATGCGTCGCCCCGTCCACCCGCACCGCTACCGGCGGGTTCAACGGACTCGCCGGCGGCGCTGGATTCGTAAACACCGCCCGCACCCCGTACACCGCCGCATCGGTCGTGAAGTCGGCCTGGATCGTCCACGGGTGCGCCCACACGAGAATCTGCTTCGGCGTCTCGCCCTGCGGAAACGAGTCGGTCCCTGCCCACCGCCGGAATCGCCACCCCGTCGCCGCCACCGGCGTCGCCGTCAGCAGCGTGTTGTGCACCGCGTACGTCTGCCCGCCAATCGTCGTCAGCGCCGGGCTGATCTGCACGTTTCCCGACCCACTAACCCCCACCTCTACCCGGTTGTAGCGCACGAAGCTCGCCTGGTAGACCGTCACCGCCGCCCGGTTCGACGGCAGGTTCCGCCCCCCCGTCCCCGCCGTCACCGTAATCGCGTGCGTCTGCTCCAACCCATCGTTCCAACTGCCAAACGCGTACCGGGCCCCATCGTCGGGCAACCGCGTCTGAAAACCCGTTGGCACGCTCACCGAGTGTTGGCTCCCCAGCGCCCAGGAAAACGTCTGCGGGGAGGTGTAGGAAACGCCGTCCACCACGATCGGCAGCCCCACCGGATGCGTCGTCACCGTCACCTGCTCCGGCGTAAACCCGTACAAACGCAGCAGTTGATCCACATCCCCGGCCGAAAATCCCCCGGCCTCGCCAAAGGGAATCCCCGGGGTCACCGCACTCAGCACCGGACGCCGGTTCTTGGACCCACTCAGCGGATGGTAGTGCATTAAGGAAGCGTAATCATACAAGCCGAGCGCCGCCGCATTGTTCATCTGTGGCGACAGGTTCGCGGCCAGCAGCGGCTTATCCGCGTTGGCTGCCTGCAGCGTCACCCACGTCGCCGCGTCCCGCCGCTGGTGCTCATGATAAAGCCCCAGCGCGTGGCCCATCTCATGCAGCAGGCTCGCCGTCGAACACAGACTCGACCCCGTAATCTTCTGCTCGCCCCCCGTCCGTCCCACGTTCGACTGGCACTCGCGGCTCGCGTCCCCGGCATTGAGCGCAAAATCGACGTAAGCGCTCTCCCCCGCCCGCGGCACCCACTCAATCTGTCCCGCAAACTGCGCGTTAAACGCGGCAATCGCCGCCGCCGCACCCCCACCGGACGACAGCGTGTACGGAATCCGCACCGTGTTCGTCACCGGGTCCCGCGGCCACAGCCCGCTCGGGAACAGCACGGCCACCCCCGCCCGCTCCCGGCCCGCCTTCCCCTCCCCGGCCACTGCCACCGCCGGCAGGA
>JADCJL010000321.1 GCA_020247055.1 Acidobacteriaceae bacterium
GGGCGGTGGAGGAGGCGTGGGGGCGGCGGCTTGAGCGGGACTGGGGGCGGGTGGCGGCGCGGGTGGCGGAGAAGGTGGGCTTGGTGGTGGGGGGGCGCGTGGAGCTGGGCGAGGGGGCCGAGGGGCGGGACGTGACGGGGGAGGCGGGGGGGGTGGCGTTGGGCGGGGAGGTGGTGCGGGGGAGGGTGGCGGGATTCCTGTGCGGAGGGCCGGGGGCTCCAGGCTACTTTAGCGGGGCGGGGAGAGGCGAGGGCGTTTCGGGGTTGGCCGTGGCGGCGGCGGAGCCGGGGTTGGACCTGACGCTGGAGGCGGGGGTGGCGGCGCTGGCGGCCAAGGCGCGGGCGTTGGGGGAATATGCAGTGGAGTTGGTGGGGGAGGCGGCGGAGGTGGGGGTGGGGCGGGTGGTGATCCGGCAGGCGGGGGCGGGGGAGGTGGCGCGGGTGCTGGAGGAGGAGCACCGGGTGATGGTGGAGGCCGACGGGGAGCGGCTGGTGCTGGGTTTGGCGCCGCTGTATACGAGTTTCGTGGAGGTGCGGGAAGCGGTGCTGCGGTGGCGGGCGGTGGTTAGGGACAGACGTTGAGGCGGAGTTGGAGGAGGCCGGGGGTAGGGGTGGATTTGAAGCCTTGTTTGACGTAGAAGGCTTCGTAGCCGGCGGGGGCTTGGAGGCGGGCGTGGGTGAGGCCGGGGAGTTTGGCGAGTTCGCGGAGGCGGGCGAGGAGGAGGAAGCGGCCGAGGCCCTGGCGGCGGAAGTCCGGATGGATGGTGCCGAGGACGAGTTCGCCATCGTTGGTGAAGCCGCCGCAGCCGAGGATCTGGCCTTCGTGATCGAGGACGGAGAAGTGCGGCGGCGGGGTGAAGGGGCCGCACAGGGCGGCGCAGGCGGCGTGGTCGGCAGGGGTGTAGGGGCGGAGGTCCATGAGCGTTTTAGTTTTGGGTCCAGAGGAGGAGGTTGGCGGTGGCGGAGCCGATGCAGGCGATGTCGGGCTTGCGGTCGGCGTTGAAGTCGGCGATGGCGCAGCCGGCGGCGGCGATTTGGCCTTCGGAAAGGATCTGCCGGCGCCACCGGCCCTTTTCCTGGCGGTAGAGATAGACGCCGCGTTTGCCCTGGCGGAAGCCGGCGAGGAGTTCGTCGCGGCCGTCGCCGTCGAAGTCGGCGGTGAGGATGGTGTGGCCGTCGGTGAGGGTATTGTCGATGACCTGGCGCTGCCATTGGCCTTTGCTTTGGTGATAGACGACGACCTGGTGGCCGTGCCAGGGTTCGATGGCGGCGAGGAGACGCTGTTTGCCCAAGCGGCCGACGGCGAGGTCGGAGGTGCCGGACCTGGGCCAGGGGGAGGGGTCGCCGGGGGTGATCAGTTGGCGGATCCAACTGCCATCGCGTTGGGCGAGGTGGACGGCGATGCCGCGGAAGCTGGCGGTGAGGATGTCGTCGCGGCCGTCTTTGTTCCAGTCGAAAATATAGAGGCCGTGGAGGACGCCTTCGTCACCGGCGGAGATTTGGCGGCGTGCGAAGGTGGCGGGGTCGTAGGTGACCAGGGGCGTGGGGCCACGGTATTCGGGGGCGACGGCGCTGGCGCTGGTGAGGGGGGCGTTGATAAAGAGGCCGTTGGCGCTGCGAAGGCGGTGGCTGGTGGTGAGGCGGTCGATTTCGCGGATGTTCCACTTGGTCCCGTCGTAGGAGAGGTAGCTGACGGCGCCGGCCGAGCGGGCGGCTTCGTTTTCAAACAGGTGGGCGAGGAGGAGTTCGGGGGTACCGTCTTTATTGACATCCATGGGCCAGACGTTGATCATGCGTTTCATGCCGCTGACGATGACGTGGCGCTGCCAGGTGGGGTTTTCGTACCAGACGAGTTCGGGCAGGCCGCTGGCGAGGGCGAGAAGGTCGAGCCGGCCGTCTTTGTTCATGTCGACGGCGAGGACCTGGTAGCCGCCGGTGAGACCGGTGGCGATGGTTTGGGGGGTGAACTGGAGCGCGGCGGCGGCGAACAGAGCGAACAGAGCCATCTAGATACAATGATCGTTTATGTCCATTCTGACAACTGTGGTCGGCAGCTATCCGACCCCGCAGTGGCTCTTCAACAACAGTTCGCGGGGCGCGTTGCGCGATGCGATTATGGTGGTGCTGAAGACGCAGGAGTTGGCCGGGATTGACGTGGTGGCCGATGGCGAATTGAACCGGTTTGACCCGAGCCATCCCGAGACGAACGGCATGATCGACTACTTCATCAGCCGGATGGCGGGGATCCGGACGAAGTTTTCGGTGAGCGATATTCGGGAGTTCCGGGCCGATGCGCAGTTGACGTACCGGACGGATCCGGCGGGCATTGTCTTCGATGAAGTGGGCGAGGGGCTGCTGAACCTACAGCGGGATTACGAGTTCACCAAGGGGTTGACGCGGTCGAAGATCAAGTTTACGTGTACGGGGCCGCACATGTTGACGAAGGTGTTGACCGACCGCCACTACAAAAAGCGCGATGTGCTTTGCCTGGCGATTGCCCGGGTGCTACGGGCGCAGTTGGAGAGGATCGACGCCGAGATTATTCAGATTGATGAGGCCAATATCAGCGGCCATCCGGAGGACCGGGAGTGGGCGCTCGAGGCGATGAATGTGGTGCTCGACGGGATCAAGGGCGACCGGGGGGTGCACATCTGCTTCGGCAACTACGGCGGGCAGAGCGTGCAGAAGGGGTTTTGGAAGGATCTGATGCCGTTTTTGAACGGCATGCGGGCCAACCACTACATTCTCGAGTTTGCGCGGCGTGGATACGACGAGTTGGAGCAGTTCAAAGAGCTGGACCCGAAGATTGGGTTGGGGCTGAGCGTGATCGATATCAAAGATACGCAGATTGAGTCGCCGGAGCTGATTGCGCGGCGGATTGAGCATGCGGTGAAGGTTTTGGGTGCGGAGCGGATTCCGTATGTGCATCCGGACTGCGGCTTCTGGATGCTGCAGCGGAGCGTGGCGGACGGCAAGATGAAGGCGCTTGTGGCTGGGCGCGATTTGTACGAGGGAAGATAGCAGGATGAGAACGATCGTGTTTTTGATGGCGGCGGCGGTGGCCGGGGCGCAGGAGCCGAAGCATCTGCGGAATATTCAGCAGTTGACCAAAGGGGGGCAAAACGCCGAGGCCTACTGGTCTCCGGACGGCAAGAAGCTGGTCTTTCAGTCGACGCGGGAGAAGCTGGAATGCGACCAGATCTTCACGATGAACGCCGATGGGAGCGAGCAGAAGATGGTGTCGACGGGCAAGGGGCGCACGACGTGCGCGTACTTCCTCAAGGACAACAAGCATATTGTTTACGGGTCGACGCACGACGCAGGGCCGGGCTGTCCACCGCCGCCGGACCGGTCGAAGGGTTACTTATGGGGTGTGTTTCCGGGTTATGAGTTGTTTGTGGCGGACCTTGACGGCAAGATTGTGAAGAAGCTGACGAATATGCCGGGTTACGATGCCGAGGCCACAGTAAATTACAAGACTAATCGGCTGATTTACACGTCGATGGAGTCGGGCGATTTGGATTTGTGGTCGATGAAGCCGGACGGTTCGGATAAGAAGCAGTTGACGAAGACGCGAGGGTACGATGGCGGGGCGGTTTATTCGCGGGACGGCAAGAAGATCGTTTGGCGGGCGAACCATCCGACGACGCCGGAGGGGATGGCGCGTTATGACGCGCTATTGAAAGAGAACCTGACGGCGCCGATGAAGATGGAGTTGTGGGTAAGTGACGCCGACGGGCGCAACGCCCGGCAGATTACGAAGAATAACTGCGCGAACTTTGCGCCGACGTTTACTCCGGATGGCAAGAAAATTGTCTTCAGTTCGAACCAGCATAAGTGCGACGGGCGGGACTTCGAGCTGTATATGGTGAATCTGGACGGCACCGGGCAGGAGCAGATTACGAACTTTGGGGGGTTCAGTTCGTTTCCGGAGTTTTCGCCCGACGGCAAGCGCCTGGTGTTTTCGAGTTCGTGGAAGACGACGAGCCGGTTTGAGTTCAATATTTTTGTCGGCGAGTGGGTGCCCTAGTTACTCGGGCCGCCAGCAGAGGGAGAAGAGTTTTACGGTAATGTTCGTCTTCTTGGGGGCGATGACAGTCGCCTCCAACGTTTCGTTCAGGGCGTCGTACTTCATCTGCATGGTGGCGATCTCTTCCTGCAGTTGCGTTTCTAGCTCGGCTTTCTGCTGCTGAGCGGCCTCGAGATTTTCTTCGGCGCGGGCGACGTCGCCCGACTCCTTGCTGGCGCGGCCTACGGAGCGGGCGGCGGTGCCGACGGCGCCCACCGTGGACTTCGTGAAGCCGCGGCCGAGGAAGGCGCCGAGGATGCCGGTGGCGATGGAGAGTCCGGTCTGCAGCTTGGCCGCGGAGGCTTGTTCGGCTTCGCGCTGCATGATCTGCTGGGCTTTGCGGATGCGCTCTTCGAGCAGCATCAGTTTGGGCGTGTACTTCTGGCGGAGCGCGGAGACGGCCTCGTCGCGGGCGGCGTGGGCGGCATCGTTGAGACGGATGCGGAAGTCGCGTTCGGATTCGCCGGGCAGGGAAGTGAGGCCGAGGTTCTTGCTGCGGTAGAGTTCGAGCTTCTCGCCGGCGAACAGGTAGTTGGCGAAGTCCTTGCTCCAGGCGGCGTAGGATTTGGGCTGGGTGGCGGGGGTGGGAAGATCTTCGTAGGAAGCCGGGGTGAACGGCTCGGCTTCGAGGTCGGCGGGTTCGACCTCGGCGGCCTCGGCGCGCTGCCAGTCGACGGGGAGGGGGCCGGACAGGAGCGGGGTGAGGTAGGCGACCTCGCGGGAGAAATCGACTTTGGTTTTGGTGTCGGTGAAGCGGACGGTGGCGAGACCGAGCAGGACGGGGTGATAGGCGGCGGGGCCCTGGCCGCGGTAGGGGAGGAAGTGCTGTTCGATGCCGGGGGGCAGGACGGGACGAGGGTTGGTGGCAGGCGCGGCGAAGGCAGGCGGCGGAGGGGGGGCGCTGGCGGGCGCGGCAGGTTTGGCCTGGGTGAGGGTTTTGATCTGGGCTTTGGTGAGCGGGCCGGCGAGGTAGGAGAGGCACCAGCGGGATTCGAAGACTTCGAGACCGCCGCGGTGGACATTGGACATGAGGAAGATGCGGGACTTGAGGCTCGATAGCAACTGGTCGAGGGCCGCCGGGTTGAGCGGCGCGCCCGACTGTGCGGCGGCGCCCTGGAGCCCGTCGATGAGCCGTTGTTTGTCGCGCTCGGTTTGCAGGCGGCCGATGAGCCAGGTCCCGCAGTTGGCGAGGCCCTTGTAGTCGAGATCGACGGGGTTTTGGGTGGCGAGGACGACGCCGACGCCGAAGGCGCGGGCTTGCTTGAGCAGGGTGAGGAGCGGGAGCTTGGAGGGCGGATTGGCGGTGGGGGGGAAGTAGCCGAAGATCTCGTCCATGTAGACGAGGGCGCGGAGCGTGGTGGTGCCGGACTGGGTGCGCATCCAACTGACGACCTGGTTGAGGAGCAGGGCGACGAAGAACATGCGTTCGGCGTCGGACAGATGAGCGATCGACAGAATGGCCAGGCGCGGCTTGCCGGCGGGGGTGTAGAGGAGGCTGGAGATATCGAGGGGGACGCCTTCCATCCAGGCTTCAAAGCCGGGGGAGGCGAGCAGGTTATTGAGAGAGATGGCGAGTTCGAAGCGCTCCTTGGCGGGGAAGAAGGATTCGAGTTCGAGGACGCCGATGCGGGTGATGGGCGGTTTTTGGATCTGCTGGATGAGGGTGGCGATATCGAGGTCGCTGCCGTTGGACCAGGCGGTCTCGATGAGCTTGGCGATGAGGATGTGTTCTCGGCTCTGGATGGGGTCGCCGGCGAAGTTGAGGAGGGCGAGCAGGGCGGTGGCGGTGGACTGGATGCGCTCGCGGAGGGCTTCGCGGTCGTCGAGGATGGCGGCGGAGGGAACGGAGAAGGAGCGGAGAACGGAGATGGGGATGCCGGCGTTCGACCCGGGGGTGTAGATGGCGACCTCGGCGGCTTCGCGGAGCTTGCGGATGCGGCTGCCGTCCTGGCCCCACTGGGCGAGTCCGTCTTTCCACTTGGTGGCGGTGTCGGCGGCGAACTGTTCTTTGGAGACGCCTTTCTGGCGGGCGGTGTCTTCGTTGACCCAGGGGAGGAAGTCGGCGGGGGCGAGGTTGGGGAAGGTGAGCAGGAGGTTGGCGAGGTCGCCTTTGGGGTCGATGATGAGGGCGGGGATGCCGTCGATGGCGGCCTCTTCGAGGAGGCTGAGGCAGAGGCCGGTTTTGCCGGAGCCTGTCATGCCGACGCAGACGGCGTGGGTGACGAAGTCTTTGGCGTCGATCAGGAGAGGACCCTGTTCGGTCTTACCGAGGTAGAAGGCGCCGAGCTTTTCAAAATCGACCATAGACTCGTAGTTTACAATCGGACCAATGGAACTGCGCTGGATCGTTTGGATGGTGCTGGCCATGCCGCTGTGGGGACAGGCGGTGGGGAGTGAGTTGTTGACGGCCAAGACACTGGCTCGGCTGGCGGCGATGGACGCGGCGCTCGACGGGACGATGGGCGTGGCGGCGATTGATTTGCAGACCGGTGAGCGGCTCTGCTACCACTGTGATACGTGGTTTCCGACGGCGTCGACGATTAAGGTGCCGTTGCTTGTGGAGGTCACGCGGCTGATTCGGGCGGGCAAGTTGCGGTATGAGCAGGTGGTGCCGGTGAGCCGGGACGAGGTGGTGCCTTCGAGTGCGGCGTATGAAAAGGCGGTGGCCGAGGGCGGATCGTTGACGGTGCGGCAATTGATCACGATCATGATTCAAAACTCCGACAACGCGGCGACGAATAAGCTGGTTGATCTGGTGGGCGGGTTTGCGCCCGTCAATACGCGGATGGACGAGATGAACCTGCCGGGGATCCGGCTGCGGCGGAAGATGATTGATCTTGCGGCGGCGCGGGCGGACCGGGAGAACATTGCGACGCCGATGGAGATGGCGCGGCTGGCGCAAATGCTCTATAGCGGTACGGCGCTCGATGCGGTGTCGTCGCGGGAGATGCTGGAGTTTCTGAGCCTGGTGGATGGTGATATCCGGAAGGCGGCGGCGCCGGCGGCAACGGCGACCAAGACCGGATCGCTGGACGGCGTGAAGTGCGAGTTCGGCCTGGTGCGGCTGGCGCGGCGGCCGTTTGCGCTGGCGGTGTTTGGGGCTTATCTGGGTGGAGAGAGTCCGGTGCCGGGGGCGGCGCGGATTTTGGTGGATCATTTTCGAAAGCTGGACCGCGCGAATGCGGCCGGGCGATTTTTGGAGTAAATCACATGGAATTGAAGGGCAAGCGCGTAGCGATGCTGGTGGATCAGCTGTACCAGGAGATGGAAGTCTGGTATCCGCTCTACCGGCTGCAGGAGGCCGGGGTGACCGTGGTCACGGTGGGCGCCGAGGCGGGTAAGAGCTATGGCAGCAAGCTGGGCTATCCGTGCGTGGCGCAGATGAGCTATGACGAGGTGAGCCCGGACGATTTCGACGGGGTGATTGCGCCGGGCGGGTTTGCGCCCGACCATATCCGGCGGCATCCGAAGGCGAATCAGTTCGTAGCGGGGGTGAACGCACAGGGTAAGCTGGTGGCGGCGATCTGTCACGGGCCGTGGGTGCTTTGTTCGGCGCACGGGATGCTGCGGGGCCGAAAGGTGACCAGCTTCTTTGCCATTAAGGACGATGTCGTGAACGCGGGGGCCGAGTGGGTGGACGCCGAGGTAGTGGTGGATAAGAATTTGGTGACTTCGCGGAAGCCGGAAGATCTGCCGGCTTTTGCGCTGGCTTGTCTGCAGGTATTAAAGGGGTAACGCTTCGATGATTCGGATAATCCTTCTGCTGATGGTTGGCCTGCTGATGGTTGGAGCGGTGATCGGCTGCGCGCAGGACGGTGCGACGAAGGCGGACTGGCCGGCTTACGGCGGGCAGAACTCCGCCTGGCGGTACAGCGCGCTCGATGCGATCCATACGGGCAACGTCAGCCAACTGACGGCGGCTTGGGTTTTTCAGACCGGGGATAACGATGGCGGGCTGCAATCGACGCCGCTGGTGATTGACGGGGTGATGTACGTTTCGACGTCCCACAATCGCGTGTTTGCGTTGGACGCAGTGACGGGCAAGCGGCTGTGGAGCTACCGGTATGAGCTGCCGAAGACGTTTACCACCTTCTATGGCCCGTGGAACCGCGGCGTGGCCGTGGCGGGGGGGCGTGTGGTGATGGGCACGCTCGACAACCATGTGGTGGCGCTCGACGCCAAGACCGGCCGGGAGTTGTGGAAGGTGAACGTGGAGGATGCCAACCAATGCGGCTGCAACATCACGGCGGCACCGTTGGTGGCGCGGGGCAAGGTGATTGTCGGGGTGACCGGGGGCGATTCGGCGCATCGTGGCTACATCAATGCTTTTGATTTGCAGACCGGGCGGCACCTATGGCGCTTCTGGACCATTCCGGGGCCAGGGGAGAAGGGGCACGAGACGTGGGCGGGAGATAGCTGGAAGTTTGGCGGCGGTTCGACATGGATGACCGGCTCGTTCGATGAGAGTCTGGGGATGGTGTACTGGGCCGTAGGCAACCCGGCGGCGGATTTTTACGGGGGGAATCGCAAGGGGGACAACCTGTACACCGATTCGATGGTGGCGCTCGACGTCGAGACGGGCAAGCTGAAGTGGCATTTTCAGCAGGTGCCGCATGATGTATGGGACTGGGACGCGGCCTACGAGGCGGTGCTGGTGGATCTGCCGGTGAACGGGCAGGTGCGCAAGCTGCTGATCAACGTGAGCAAGGGCGGTTATACGTACGTGCTGGACCGGACCAACGGGGAGTTCCTCACGGCGTGGCCGGTGGCGAAGAATATTAACTGGATCAGCGGCGTGGGGCCGAAGGGAGAACTACTGGGGCGAAACGAGCCGGTGGTGGGTAAGCCGAAGCTGATCTGTCCGTCGATTGGCGGCGGCCGGAGTTGGAACCACGGGGCGTGGTCGCCGAAGGCGGGGCTGTTCTTTACGACAGGGATTGAGTGGTGTCAGGAGGTGGTGTCGCAGCCGGAGACGCCGGTGGAGGGCAAGACCTACTTTGGCGGGACGTTCAAGCTGGTGCGCACGCCCGACGGCAAGAGCGGCGGGCATCTGGCGGCTTATAATCCGTTGACCGGCAAGCCGGTGTGGCGCTATGAGTACAAGTATCCGCTGCTGGCTTCGGTGTTGGCGACGGCAGGCGATCTGATTTTTACAGGGGATGCCGAGGGCGAATTCTTTGCCCTGGACGCACGGACGGGGAAGAAGCTATGGAGCTTTAACACGGGTTCGGGCCATCGCGGCAGTTCGATCACCTACGCTGTCAACGGGCGGCAGTACGTGGCGACGCCCTCGGGATGGGGTTCGGCCGTGGCGGGGTTGATGCAGCAGTTTTGGCCGGAGACGGAGCAGTTTCCGAATGGTTCGGCGGTGTTTGTGTTCGCGTTGCCGGAGACGAAACGATGAAGGTTTGGGCGGGTTTGGTGATCCTGCCGGCGCTGCTACTGGCTGAGCAGCAGGGCAGCCTCGGCACCTCGGCCGTTGTCGCGCGGGGGGATCAGTTGTTTGCGCAGGGATGCGCGGTGGGTTACTGCCACGGCACGGCCGGGGCGGCGGCGCGCAGTCCACGGCTGCGGGGCCGGGTGTTTGAGCGGGACTATCTCGTCAAGGTGATCCGCGACGGGATTCCGAACACGGCGATGCCCGCCTGGGGCGACCGTTTGACGGACGGCGATATCAGTGCTCTGGTGGCGTATATCCAGAGCCTGGCGACGGCGTCGAGCGAGGGTCCGGCGCCGGCGGAGGCGGCTGGCGCGGCGCCGCCCGTCGCCGTGAAGGAGTCCGAACTGTCACCGGAGGTGCGGCAGGGCCGGGAGCTTTTCTATGACGCGCAGCGGGCGCAGCGCTGTTCGAACTGCCACCGGTTGCAGGGGATTGGCACGGCGGTGAGCGTGGACCTGGCCAAGTTGAGCAAGCAGCAACTGGGCGCCGAAGCGGTGGCCGCGGTGCGGAACGCCCGGGCACGGCGCGTGCAGGAGGTAGCGCTCAAGAGCGGCGACCGCTTCCCGGCCGTGGTGTTGGACCGGGGACCGGCCGTAACGCGGGTCTATGACCTGAAGAGCACGCCGCCGGTGCTGCGACAGCTGGAGAACAGTGAGATCCAGGGGATTGAGGTGCAGCGCGCCTGGCGCCACGGGCAAGCCTTGCGAGGCTATACGGCGGAGGAGTTACGGGCGGTGTGGGCGTTTGTGGGATGGGCGGCGCAGCGGTGACGGCCACGGCGGTCAGAGCCGCACGGCGAACTGGTTGACCCGGGTGGCGACTTCGTAAAAAGCGTAGATCGTCAGGGCTAGCGAAACGATCGACACCAAGCTCCAGAGCTTCTCCCGGGCATCGTCGTAGGGCCGGGGGAAGCTTGCCACCCAAGCCGTGCCGAAGCCGCCGATCATGCCGCCGAGGTGGGCGGCGTTGTCGATGGGAAACATCGGCAGGCTGCCGATGATAAAGCCGAGGCCGGCGTTGATGAGCAGTTGCCGCTGCAGGTACTTGGCGTAGGGGTGCTGGCTCATGACCCCGGCGGCGATCAGGGCGCCCATCAGGCCGAAGATGCCGGCGCTGGCGCCGATCGAGGGCGCCGGCGTCCACACCGCGCTCAGCAGAAAGCCGCAGATGGTGGAAACGGTCCAGATGGTGAACATGCGCCGCGTGCCGAACATCTCTTCGGCGAGCGGGCCGAGATTGTACAGGCTCATCATGTTCATCAGAATATGCATCGGGTTAATGTGCAGGTAGCCGGCCGTGAGCAGCCGCCACCATTCGCCGGCGGCCAGCCCGGGCAGCGTTTTGGCGGCAAAAAGAAGGAAGGCTTCGTTTTTGCTTAGGAGAACGGCCAGAAAGAGGGCGCTGTTCACCAGGAGCAGTAGTCCGGTGGCCATACGGTTGGGGCCGAGCAGGCTGGCGATCCCAGAGGATTGATAAGACACTTCTTTCATTGTAATGGCGCTGCTACACTTGAGGTTTACGTGGCGCAGGACGAATCAGCACTTCGACAGGATATAGTCGCCATCGGCCGCTTGATGTACGAAAAGGGCTGGGTGGCTTCGAATGACGGCAACATTAGCGTGCGTCTCGATGCCGAGCGCATTTTGTGCACCCCGACCGGGATCAGCAAAGGGCGGATGGCGCCGGACGATCTGATTGTCTGCGACATGCGCGGCAACAAGATCGCCGGGCGGCGCGAGCGGACGAGCGAGATCCTCATGCATCTGACGATGTACGAGATGCGGCCCGATGTGCAGGCCGTGGCGCATGCCCACGCGCCCGTGGCTACGGGCTTCGCCGTGGCGGGCCGGGCGCTGAACATGGCCATACTGCCGGAGGTGGTCGTGAATCTCGGCTGCGTGCCGCTGGCGCCGTACGGGTTGCCGGGGACGCCGGAGTTGAGCGAAACGCTGAAGCCCTTTATTCCACACTATGACGCGATTTTGCTCGGCAATCATGGTGTGGTCTGCGGCGGGGCGGACCTGTGGAGTGCCTTTCACAAAATGGAGACCGTCGAGCATGTGGCCCGCATTGCGCTGGTGGCCGAACAGTTGGGAGGTCCCAAGCTGCTCGACCGCCACGAGGTGGACCGGCTGTTCGAGGCCCGGGCGCGCTACGGGATTCAATCGAACTCGAAGGCGGCGCCGGGGTGCCCGATTACGGCCGGCGACCTCGCCGAACCGGAACGGTTTACGGTGACCCGCGAGGAGTTGATCGCGCTGATTGATGAGGCCGTGCGGACGGGCCGGTAGCCCGCATCGACAACGGCATCCGGTTGCGCGATACTTGCAGGGTAAGCTATGGGCGACGCACTGGGAATGGTGGAGACCCGCGGACTGGTCTCGATGATTGAAGCCGCTGATGCGATGGTGAAGGCGGCGAACGTCCGCCTGGTTGGTTGGGAAAAGATCGGGTCCGGATACGTGACGGCCATCGTCCGCGGTGATGTGGCGGCTGTGCGCGCAGCCACCGATGCCGGCGCCGCGGCGGCGCGGCGCGTGGGTGAACTCGTGAGCGTGCACGTCATCCCGCGTCCGCACGCGAGCCTTGAGGGCGTGCTTCCCATCGGCAAGGCCAACGGCAAGTAGATGATTCTGGCGCGCGTAGTCGGAACGATCGTCGCCACGCGCAAGGATCCGCGTCTCGAGGGTAAGAAGCTGCTCATCTTGAAGCCGGTTTCTCCCGAAGGCAAGGATGAGGCGAGCTACCTGATTGCCGTCGATGCCGTCGGCGCCGGGTTCCGGGAGACGGTGATCGCCGTGACCGGCAGTTCCGCCCGCATGGCGGATGGTTGCAAGGACCGGCCGGTCGATACGGCGATCATTGGCATCGTCGACACGGTCAGCCTCGATAAGGGCGCCCTCAAGGGCGGTTAGCGATGTACATCGGCAAGGTGATCGGTCGCGTGGTTGCGACGGTAAAGGATCCGGGGCTGGCGAGCCAGCGGCTCCTGATTGTGCAGCCGTTGACCGCATCGCTCGCGCCCACGGGCAAGCAGATTGTCTGCACCGACGCCATCGGCGCGGGCGCCGGCGAACTGGTCTATTGGACCCGCGGAAAGGAGTCGAGCTTCCCCTTTCTTCCGGTGGAAGTGCCTACCGATACAACGATTGTCGGGATCATCGACCGGGTGAATCGATGCTGATCGCGCGCGTGATCGGCGATGCCGTGGCTACGATGAAGAACGCCAGCCACGAGGGCCAGAAGCTGCTGTTGGTGCAGCCGGTGCAACTCGATCAAACCACACCCCGCGGTGATGCGGTTCTCGCCGTGGACGCCGTCGACGCCGGCCCCGGCGATCTGGTGCTGATGGTCACCGAAGGGTTCAGCGCGATGACGGCCGTGGGCCGGCCCGACTCACCGATTGACATGGCCGTTATAGGCGTAATCGATCACGTCGAGTTCGTCGAGGCGGACGCTACTACGGATTGACCGGTTCCGCGGGGCCCGAGCGAACAGGACCGCCGACATGGCTGCGGCGATGAGGAAACGCAGGAAGCCGACACTGTGCAGCATCCGGTTGAATACGGTGAACTGCTCCCGGTCCGACGTGACCACGCCCGCTGTTCGAAAATCGAGTATCCGTCCCATCGCCACGACCTGCGGCGTGAGCAGCAACGCGGACACCAAACCGAACAACAGGAGCAGTGCGGCACAAATCAGCGTGGGTTTACTGCTCTTGCTCATCACCGCGCTGATCAGCAGAAAAGTGGTCAACAGCAGGTCGGTGTAGCTCCAGAATTCGAGCATTTGGCGTCCCACCTCGGCATCATAGTGCCGCAGAAGAGTGGCCGTGCGCTCTTTGGTCAACACCTCGATCCATTTCGCGGCTTCGTGGGGCGGATTGTCTACGATGGCGTGAGCCAGGCGCGGGCGAAAGGTGTTGAACAGAGTGGACCCCGACAAACCGGCAAGCCAGACACCGAGCAGAAAGCAGAGAACCCGTCGCGAGTGCATAATCGAAACTACTGTAGCAGCCCGCGCCGCGGCGAGGACCGGAGTGCCGCTCCGCGGCCGCTTAGCTGCCGGAGTGCCGTAAATCCTTGAGTACTAGGCCCCAACCCGCCCCGCCCCGGGCCCGGCTCCAGGTGTCTTCCTCGACGAGAACCGCTACGTCCACCCGGTCGCCCGCCCGCAGCGCTGCGCCGGCCTCCGCCAGATTCCAACCCTTGATCTGTTTTGTCACCCCGTCCTGCCGCACCTTCAGAAAAAGATGCTTGCCGTTTTTCACCTCCGGCGTCAGCACCAGATCGACGCCGTGCAGAGCCAGCAGCGGTGGCTGGTTCGATGCCCCGAAGGGTGCTAGAGATAATAGATCTGACGCCCCCGGATCATCGAGTTCAGCCAGTGTTGCCCTCGCGTCGATAGGTAGTACCGGAACTAAATCCTCCTGAC
The DNA here is from genome assembly GCA_020247055.1 of Acidobacteriaceae bacterium. Taxonomy (GTDB): domain Bacteria; phylum Acidobacteriota; class Terriglobia; order Bryobacterales; family Bryobacteraceae. The sequence continues at coordinate 13,943 of JADCJL010000321.1, forward strand.
TTAACACCGCCGCCGCGTAGGCGGCAAAGCGCTGCCGGAACTCTGCGATGCGGTTCGTCTTCATCGTCAGCCCCGCCGCCTGCCGGTGGCCGCCGAATTTCAAAAACAGATCCGGCATGCTCTCCAGCGCCTCAAGCAGATGGAAGTTGGCCGGACTACGCCCCGATCCCTTCGCCTCGCCCGTCTCCGGGTCCTCGCTCAAGACAAACACCGGCCGCGCGTAGCGTTCCACCAACCGCCCCGCCACAATGCCCACCACCCCGGCATGCCAGTCCGGCGCCGCAAAGACAAGCCCCGCCTCCTGCTCACCCACCGGCACCGCCTCGCACGTTCGCACAATTTCGGCCTGCGTCTCCTGCCGGTCTTTGTTCATCGCATCGAGCGCGGCGGCCAACTCGTGCGCGCGAACAGCGTCGGTGGTCAGAAACAGCTCAATCACATTCCGGGCATCGTCCATCCGCCCGGCTGCATTCAGGCGCGGCGCAATCTGGAAGGCCACCTGCCGCGCCGAAGGCATGACGCCCTCCTCGAGGCCCGCCACGGCGAACAGCGCCTTCAGGCCCAGGTTCCGCGGGTCGCGCAGACCCTCGAGGCCATGCTTGACGATCGCGCGGTTCTCTCCCGTCAGCGGGACGACATCAGCCACCGTGGCGATGGCCGCCAGCTTAAGGAAGGACGCCAGCAGGCGCTCCCGCCGCGCCGTCTCCCAGCCCAGTTCGACAAACAGCGCCTGCGCCAGCTTCAACGCCACGGCGGCGCCGCACAAGTTCTTTGAGGGATAGGCGCAGTCGGCCCGGTTGGGGTTCAGCACGGCCACCGCGGGCGGCAGTTCCCCCTCGGGCAGATGATGGTCGGTCACGATCACGTCGATGCCGAGTTCATTCGCATGGGCCACCACGGCGCCCGCACGGATGCCCGTATCGACGCTAACGATCAAACCCACCCCGTCCGCCTTCGCCTGTCCGACGACCTCCGTGCGCATGCCGTAGCCTTCCCGCATGCGATGCGGCACGTGAAACCCCACGGCCCCGCCGGCGAGCCGCAGCGCGCTCATCAGGATCACCACCGATGAGGTACCGTCGACATCGTAATCGCCGTAGAGAAGAATCTTCTCCTGTGTCCGCACCGCCCGGGCCAACCGCGCCGCTGCCCGCCCCATGTCGGCCAGCCCGAACGGGTCGTGTAACTCCTCAAGCGTCGGCCGCAGAAACCGCTCCGCCGCGGCCGGCGTCCGGATCTCCCGCGTCCACAAGACCCGCGCGGCGGGCAGGGTCAGCCGCAGGGCGCCGGCCAGTGCGGCAATCTCCGCCTCCGGGTGTACGGGAAGTTCCCAGTGAAACGGCTGCCGTCCGTTCGTCAATTTCGGGAAAAGAAGCCGCCGCCCATCGGGCCGTCGTCCTCTTCACTCTCATCGCCCGGCGGGAGCCACAGATCAATATCGCTCATGATCGACAGCAGTTCATTCATGAACTCACTGCGGGCTTCGTACATGTAGACTTTGTCTTCGTAGTCGAAGCTGATTTCGATCTGCGAGGTGAAGCCGGTGTAGGGCGCAAGCTTTTTCAACCGCCGCTCCATCTCCCGGCGTTCCGGCTGCGGCATCTCGCTGTCGGCCAACTCCTCCATCACATCGTCAATGCTCTGCTGCTCGAACTCGCGGGCGTGCAGCACCACGAGTTTCACCCCCAGCCGCTGCGTGCACTCGATGAACTCGCGGAAATCGGGCCGCCGCTCGACATCCCACATCACGACGTCTCCCTGGTCGCTCAGTCGGGACTCGCCGTGGAAGACAATCATGCCTCGCGACTCGAGATAGGGCGGAAGCTCGTTTTTCAAAGTATCGAGATCAGGATGCATTCTTCTATTTTCCCTTATCACTGCGGTTCAGGATCAGCACCTCATCGCGCTCTTGGCCGGCCAGGTCCCGGGCGGCGGGAGTCACAATGGTCTTCGGGCAGATGTGGATCTTGCGGCCGTGGCGGATCGCCTCGCGCACATCATTCTCGCAGACGAAATCCACGATCGCGGGCCTCGGCGCCGGCGCCGTTTGAACCGTGGCCGGTTCGGCGGCCGCGGGTACTGCGGGGGGAGCGGCCGCCGCCCCGCGCCGGGCGAGAAACCGGTCGACAATGCTCGCCGTCGGGGATGGCGCCTGGGTCACGCCCCGCGCCGTCAATACCCTTTCGACAGCCGCAATCACCCGGTCTTTCGTCACGGGTCCTCCCCCTGTCCCCGCGCTCGCCGCCGCCGGCTGGCCCAGCGAGGGAAGCGCCTCGTGCGGTTCCCGCACCGCCCAGGCCACCCGCTTGATGTTCAACAGATGCAGCGGCGTAACGTTGTCGCCGGTCGAATTCCCGGCCACCGCACCGCAGCCGAGCGTCATCGCCGGGAACAGATTCGTCGTGATGCCGACCGAGCCCTGCGGCGTTGGCGAATTCACCAGAATCCGGTGCGCCGGCATGCGTAGACCGTACTCGCGGGCCCGCGCCTCGTCCTGCGTGTAGATGCCGCACGTGTGGCCCAGCCCATGGAAGCGCAGCACCGCTTCACACGCCGCCAGCGCCTCGGGCCAGCCCGCGACAAAGCGCAGCGCCAGCACCGGCGACAGCTTCTCGGCCGAAAGCGGATGCTCTTTGCCAATGCCGCCAATCTCGCAGGCCAGCACCCGCACCCCGCTTGCGATGGTAAATCCCGCCGCCTGCGCAATCGCCGCGGCCGAGTGGCCCACCAACTCCGGGTTCACCGCCGTGCCCCGGCTGAACAGTACTCTTTCGAGCGCCCGCGTCTGCTCCGGGGTGCACACATGCGCCCTCTGCGCCGCGAGCGCCCGCAGGATCGCCTCCCGGCGGCTGGTTTCGGCCACCACCGTCTGCTCGCTCGAACAGAGCGTGCCGTGGTCGAACGACTTGCCGGAGAGCAGTTTGCCTACCGCGGCGTCGACATCGGCCGAGGTGTCGATCAGCACGGGGACATTGCCCGGTCCCACGCCGTAGGCGGGCTTGCCGCTGGCGTAGGCCGCCTTGACCATGGCGCCGCCGCCGGTGGCGAGAATCACGGCGGTCTTTGGATGACGCATCAGCGTATTGGTCGCCTCGAGCGTCGGCTGTGTCAGACATTGCAGCAGACCCTCGGGCGCCCCGGCCGCGATCGCCGCGCGGTAGAGAATCTCCACCGTTGCGCACGTGCAGCCCTTGGCCCGGGGATGGGGGCTGATCACAATCGCGTTGCCGGCCTTGAGGGCAATCAGGCTTTTGTAGATCGCCGTGGAAGTTGGGTTCGTCGTCGGCAGCACCGCGGCCACGACGCCGAACGGCGCGGCGATCTCCGTGATCCGCTCCTCGGCCAGTTCACGCAATACGCCCACGGTTTTCATGCCGCGCAGCCGCTGCGGGAGCAGTTCGGCGGCCAGCAGATTCTTGGCGAGCTTATCGGCGGCGTTGCCATAGCCGGTCTCCTCGACAGCCATCGCCGCGAGTTTTGCCGCATTGCCGCGCGCGGCTTCCGCCATGCGCTCCACAATCGCATCGACCTGTGCCTGGCCGAAGGAGCGGTACTTCTCCCCGGCCGCCCAAGCCTTCTCGACCTTCGTGCGGACCTCTTGAATCGTAAGCAGGTCGGGATCGTGCAGCATTGCTGCCTATGCCTGGCGGGTGCCTACTTCTCGGACTTTTTCATCGCGCCGGGAAGGATTTTCTCCACTTCCTCATGCGGGTTCGGAATGACGTGTACCGCCACCAGTTCCCCCACGCGCCGCGCTGCGGCCGCGCCCGCGTCCGTCGCTGCCTTCACCGCGCCCACGTCGCCGCGCACGGTCACCGTCACGTAGCCGGCGCCAATGTACTCTTTGCCGGTCAACGTCACGTTGGCCGTCTTCACCATTGCGTCTGCCGCTTCAATCGCGCCGACGAGGCCTTTTGTCTCCACCATGCCAAGTGCTTCCATAGAGTCTTCAGCGAGAGTACCACATTAAGCCACCCCGGAATAGAATTCTCCCCCGGCCGCAACATTCCTGAGTAACGTGGGTTTCAAAGTGGAAGCGCGCTCTCCCATGCCCTGTGCTCTCTTCCATGACTCGGCCTCGTCCGTCCGCCGCCTGTGGCTCGCCCTCGGATTCACCGCCCTCTCGGCCGCCGGCGCCGATCCCTCCGGCCTCTGGAGCGGCAGCATGACCGGGCGGGACGGCAACCAGCGCGAAGTCAGCTTCCGCTTTGCCGCCGATGGCCCCCGCCTCACCGGCAGCATGTTGGGCCCCACCGGCAATGAAATCGAAATCTCCGACGGCAAGGTGCAGGGCGAGGATGTGACATTTAAGGTAGTCCTCAACTGGAACGGCAACCCGGCGGCTCTCCTCTACCGCGGCCGGTTCACCGGCAGTGAACTGCGCCTCAAAATGCAGCGCGCCGGCGCGCCGCGGGCGATGGAGATGCTCCTCAAAAGGGCCGGTTCGTAGCCAGTCGCCGTGGTTAAACTCCTCCTCCTCGCCCTCCTTTATGACGTTGCCGGCGCCCCGGCGCAGTCCACCGGCACGGTGCGGGCGAGCGGACGGCCCGTTCCGGGCGCGATCGTCACCGCCAACCAGGGCCAGACCCGCCTTGAGACCTCCACCGATGAACAGGGCCGTTATGAGCTCCCGCTTACGCCCGGCGAATGGACTCTCACCGTCCAGATGTTCGGTTTCGTCACCGCCACGGCAGTGCGCAAAGTTCCGGAGTCCTCGCCGGCGCAATGGTCGCTCCAACTGCGCACGCAGGCGCAGGGGCCTGGGCCGGCGACCGGCTTCGCCCTCCCCGAACTCCCCGCCGCGGAAGCGCTGCCGCCGCCCGACCCGGCCGATAACAACGAAGCCTTCCTGCTCAACGGCAGCTTATCGCGCGGTCTGGCGGCCGCCCGCGCCGATGGGCCGCCGGACCCCGGTCTCCCCCCGGCTTCCCCGCTCGACCCTCCGGGCCTGAGCGCGGGCGGGCCGGATAGCGCCGGGCCGGGCGGGAGAGGCTCGGGCGGCGGCTTCGGCGGCCCCGGCCGCGGGCGCGGCGGCTTCGGCTCCCGCATGGGACCCGGCGGACGCGCCGCCATGCGGGAGCGCTTCGAACAGATGCGCAACTCTACCGTCGGTAACCGGCGGCGCCGTGGCAACCAGGGCGTGCGTGGCGCCCTCTCCTACGAAGGACGAAGCGCCGATTGGAACGCCCGTCCTTACTCGCTCACCGGCCTTCTCTACCCTCGCCCCAACCAATCCCAGTCTCGCTTCAATGGCGTCCTCGGCGGGCCCCTGAAGATCCCAAAACTGATCCTCGGCGACAGCACCTTCTTCTCCCTCACCTACAACCTCACCCTCGGCCGCAACCCCTTCAACGGCGCCGCCACCGTCCCTACCGCCGCCGAACGCAGCGGCGATTTCTCTGCCTCTCGCTCCAACGTCCCGGTCGCCATCTACGACCCTACCGGCGCTCTCCCCTTCGCCGCCAACCGGATCCCCGCCACCCGCTTCGATCCCGCCGCCCGCGGCCTGCTCTCCCTGATTCCCCACGCCAACTCCCCCGCCGGCATCCAGAATTACCAGTTCATCACCGGCGTTGCGCAAAACTCGCAGCAGCTCACCGGACGCCTCAACCGGGCCATCAGCCGCAAAGACCGCCTCGCGCTCCAACTTGGCTGGCAGCTCCGCAACGGCCAAAACGCCCAGCTCTATGGCTTCCTCGACCAGACGCGTGGCTACGGCTACAACGCCGACCTCAGCTGGAACCGTAACCTCACCCCCCGTCTCCTCCAGTCCCTCCGCTACCGCCTCACCCGCAACCTCACCGAAAACACCCCCTACTTCGCCTTCACCCGCGACATCGCGGGCGACCTCGGCATTCGCGGCGCCTCGCGCGACCCCATCAACTGGGGCCCGCCCACGCTCAACTTCACCAACTTCGGCCGCCTCGCCGATGGCGTCCCCCTCTTCCGCCGCGACCTCTCGAACAACCTCAACTGGGGACTCACCTGGGTCCGCGGCAACCACTCCCTCGTCTCCGGCTTCGACTTCACCCGCGTGCGCAACAACCAGCGCACCGACACCAACGGCCGCGGTACCTTCACCTTCTCGGGCCTCGCCACCAGCCGGCTCGATGCCGGCCAACCCGCCGCCGCCACCGGCTACGACCTGGCTGACTTCCTGCTCGGCCTCCCGCAGTCGAGCTCCCTGCGCTTCGGTTCGCCCGCCAACTACTTCCGCGGCTCCAGCTACGCCGCCTTCGTCCAGGACGAATGGAAAGCTCGACCCAATCTCAGCTTGAACCTCGGCCTCCGCTACGAACTCTTCGCGCCGCTCTATGAACGCTACGACCGCCTCGCCAATCTCGATTTCGCGCCCGGCCTGACCGCCGTCGCTCCCGTCACCCCCGGCCAGCCCGGGCCCTACAGCGGCCCCTTCTCCCGCGCCCTCGTCGACCGCGATAGCAACAACTTCGGCCCCCGGTTGGGCCTCGCCTGGAAGCCCGCCAACGGCCGACGGCTCACCATCCGCGCCGGCTACGGCTGGTATTACAACGGCAGCGTCTACCAGAACTTCGCCACCCGGCTCGCCTCCCAGCCGCCCTTCGCCCAAACCGGCACCGTCCAAGCTACCGTCACCCGGCGGCTCACTCTCGCAAACGGCTTCGCCCAAACCCCGGCGCAGAGCGTCACCAACACCTTCGCCGTCGACCGCTCCTATCGCATCGGCTACGCCCAAACCTGGTCGCTGTCGGTGCAGCGCGATCTGTTCCGCTCCTACGTGCTCGAAGCAGGTTACCTTGCCACCAAGGGCACCCGGCTCGACATGCAGCGCGCCCCCAATCGCGCCGCTCCCGGCTCCCAACTCGACGCTGAAGCCCGGCGCCGCATCGGCAACGCCGTCGGCTTTACTCTCGATACCGCCGAGGCCAACTCCATCTTCCACTCGGCCCAACTCCGGCTCACCCGCCGGTTTACCCGCGGCCTGTCCGGCGCGGCGCTCTACACGTGGGGCAAGTCCATCGACAACGCCAGTTCGATCGGCGGCGGCGGTGGCACCGTCGCTCAGGACGACCAGAACCTCGCCAACGAACGCGGGCTGTCCAGCTTCGACATCCGCCATAGTTTTGAAGGCCGCTTTGTCTTGGCGCCGCAGCGCCGGAGCCGCTGGCTGCGCGACTGGTCCCTCACCGGCGCCCTGCTTTGGCGCACCGGCAACCCGCTCACCGCCCGCGTCCTCGGCAACCAGTCCGACACCGCCGGCACCGGCGTCATCGGCGCCGGCCGCGCCGAAGCCACCGGGCTCCCCGTCACGGCCGGCGATGGCCTGTTCAACCTGGCTGCTTTCACCCTCCCGCCCCCGGGCCGCTACGGCAACTCGGGGCGGAACGTGATCCCTGGTCCAGGGCTGTTTTCCCTCAACGCCGGCCTTGGGCGCTCCTTCCGCCTCAGCGAACGGCGCCGCCTCGAACTGCGCGCCGAATCGAACAACCTGACCAACCATCCGGTGATCGCGAACATCGCCACTACCGTCAACGCCTCCAACTACGGGCTGCCTGTCGCCATCGGCGATATGCGCACCGTCCGCGTGCAGATCCGCTTCCGCTTCTAGCCATGCGCCCCCTGCTTCTGGTCTCCGCCGCTGCTCTGCTGGCCCAATCCCCCACGCGGGACCCCGGGCTGGCCAGCTTTTCCACCTCCTCGAACCTCGTTCTCGTCAACCTCGCTGCCCAGGGCCGCGAGAACCTCAAGCGCGGGGACTTCCGGATCTTCGAAGACGGCAAACCGCAGCAGATCGCCGTCTTCGAGTACCAGAAGTTGGATTCCACCCCCTTGCCCCCGGTGCCCATCCCGCCCCTGGCCCCGATCCCCGCGCCGGCCGCGGCCCCCCCGGCGCCTGTGTATAAGGACCGCCGCCTGCTCGTCCTCTTCTTCGACTTCTCCTCGCTGGGCATCGCCGAGCAGGTCCGCAGCCAGCAGGCGGCCGCCCGCTTCGTGGCCACGCAGATGACCGCCGCCGACCTTGTGGCCGTCTATACCTTCTCCAACCGTCTCAAAAAGCTCGTCGAGTTTACCGCCGACCGCTCCGCGCTGCTCGCCGCCATCCAATCCTTCGGCGCGGCCGACACCCTGGACCTGGCCGTCGCCGACGCCGATGCCGCCGACCCCGACTCCTTCTCGCTCGACGAAACCGAGTTCGCCATCTTCAACACCGACCGCAAACTGGCCGCGCTCGAAGATCTCGCCAAGGAGCTGCGCGCCATTCCTGAGAAAAAGGCCGTTCTGTACTTCTCGAGCGGCGTTTCGAAGACCGGCGTGGAAAACCAGTCGCAACTGGATGCCACCACCAACGCCGCCGTTCGCGCCGGGCTCAGCTTCTATCCCATCGACGCCCGCGGCCTGATGGCCTCGGCCCCGGCCGGAGACGCTTCGGCGGCGTCGCCGCGCGGCACCGGCGTCTTCTCCGGGCAGACGCAGCGGCAGCGCCGCGACAAAGAGACGGGCTCGCAGGAGACCCTCTTCTCGCTGGCGAACGACACCGGCGGACGGGCGCTGCTCGACTCCAACGATCTGTCTGCCGGTATCCGGCAGGCGCAGAAGGATCTCGACAACTACTACATCCTCGGCTACTACTCGACCAACGACGCCAAAGACGGCCGCTTCCGCAAGATCCGCGTCGAAGGCCCGCCGAAGATGAAGCTGGCCTACCGGCCCGGCTACTACGCCGAAAAGGTCTGGGCAAAGCTGAACGAAGAGGAGCGAGAAAAGCAATTGGCCGAGGCGCTGCAGTTGGGCAACCCCGTCACGGACCTGCCCCTGGCCGTGCAGCTGTTCTTTTTCCGGACCACACCCAAGGCCTATTTCGTTTCGCTCGCCATCAAAATACCCGGCTCGAACCTGCCGCCTGGTAGCGGACTCGACTTTATCGGAAGCGTGAAGGACGCTCAGGGCCGGACGGTCTCGACCCTCCGCGATACCCTCAAGCTCAAGGCCGAACTCGGCGGCCGCAGCCTGCTCTACGACGCCGGCTTCTCGCTGCCCCCGGGCGAGTACCGCGTCAAGGTGCTGGCCCGGGAGAACACGCGGGGCGCGATGGGGACGTTTGAGACCCGTCTGGTGGTGCCGAATCTGGACGCCAGTCCCGCCGCGCCGGTCTCCAGCCTCGTGCTGGGGGTGCAGCGCGCCCCGTTTACCGTGCCCGCGCGGGAACGGAAGCTGCAACAACTTCACCCCCTGGTTACCGACGGGCAGAAACTGCTCCCGGCCGTGACCAATGTCTTCCGGCGCGGCCAGACCTTGCGCATATTCGCTGAGGTCTATGCTCCGTCGCTCGCCACGCTGGCCGTCTACCGGGGCCGGCAGCGCGTCTTCGAGTCGCCGGCGAAACAAAGCCAAAAGGCGATCGAATTCACCGTGCCCCTCGGCTCTCTACCGCCCGGGGAATACACGGCGCAGTTGAACGTCATCAACCCGGCAAGCCAGCGCTTTGCTTTCCTGCGCGACCGCTTCGTGATCCTCACGGCCGCCCCGAGCTTGCCCTAGATCTGACGGAACGGAGTATTTCTGTTATAATAGGACTATAAGCAAAACCTCTGACGGAAACAATTCTTTGCTTTCCGACATCCATGATTTAGATCGTAAAGCCGATCTGTTTAAAGAGGCTATTTTCTATTGAAACGATGGATCACCAAGGGTTTGGTGCTGCTCGCCGTGTCCTTGCCCCCTGCTATGAATGCGCCTGCTGAGAATTTATGGCGCAGCGCGGGAAGCGAGGATAGCCGTTTGCAGCGCATCCGCAGCTTTTTCCGGAAGCGAAAATGCCCCGCACAGCGCTATGCTGCCGAATTTGTGACTGCAGCCGACCGCTACCGCCTGGACTGGCGGCTACTCCCATCACTGGCTCTCATTGAGAGCAGTGGTGGTAAGGCTTTTACAAACAACAACATATTCGGATGGGATTCCTGCCGGCAACGCTTCTCCACGGTGCAGGCAGGCATCCACACGGTCGCGGAACGACTCGCTAACTCCCCGCTTTACCAGGGCAAGTCGATCGACGACAAACTCAGGGTCTATAATTCAAAGCCACACTACCGCATCGCCGTCAAGCGGGTGATGCAGCAGTTGGAGTTCGAGACCGCCGGGCTTTAGCTAGCCAAGCGAACGCCAAGATACAGACCGGCAAACAACAGCACGCTTGCTGTCGCCACCGCAATCCAAACCATTGTTCTTTCCGACGCTGAGCTGGCTTTTTTCGCGTCATTCTTCAGCGTTTCGTCGAGGCTGTCAAACATGGGAGACCTCCTTTTTCCTTTGCCCGAATTTAAAAATTAGGCCAAACGAAAGTAAGGGCGCAGGAACGGTCTACCTAGCCGCATCTTACACCTTATTTTCCTCCGCGCAACACTTTTTTCTTACCTGCTCCTGAATCTGTTCGAGCAGCGCAATCTGGCGCTCCTGCATCTGCACCAGCATCACCCATTGCCGGTCCCGCAATTCATCGATCTTGGCGTGGAGGCCCATCACCTCCATCTCGGCCTTCAGGTTGATCTCGTAATCGTGCCGGGCATCCAGGCGATCGTGGGCGGCCTGCCGGTTTTGGCTCATCATGATCACCGGCGCCTGAATCGCCGCCACGCAGCTGAGCACCAGATTGAGCAGGATGAACGGATAGGGATCGAAGGCGCCCGCCCGCCCCAGGTTGGCGCCAATCCAGACTGCTATGGCGCCCAGAAACAAAGCGAGAAACGACCAGCTGCCCCCGAAAGCCGCCACCCGGTCCGCCAGCCGCTGACCGAACGTCAGCTTCCCGCTTAACTCCTGGTCGATATCCCGGGCAATCGTGTTTTGGTTGAGCAGGGCGGCCACGATGGCGCGCTCCTGTTCATCCAACTGCCGGATCTGCTCGATCAGTTCGTTTGTGTTCATAAAAACATATTCCCCCGAATCGGGTGGATCCGACACGGGGGAATCGTTAAGAACGGTGAACCGGGTCTAAAAAGGGTACAGCGTCGTGACCGGACCGCCCGCATCGCCGCCGGCGCCAACGGTCGCCTCCACCTCGCAGCCCTCGCCGCTGATCTGCCGGCACAGAATGCCGGGATCGCCCAAATAGACTTCAAACTCCGAGGGCCGGGGCAGGGAACCCTGAATGAGGGCCTCTGACAACGGATCTTCAATGTACTTCTGCAGCGCGCGCCGCAACGGCCGGGCGCCGTAGCTGCGGTCACCGCAGGTTTTCTCGAGAATGTACTTGGCGGCGTCCTCGCGCAGATGGATCTTGATCTGCTTGGTGCCAAGGTTGACATTGATCTGATCGACCAGCAGCCAGACGATCTTCAGCAGGTCTTCGTCGAGCAGCGAGGTGAACAGAATCACCTCATCGAGCCGGTTGAGGAATTCGGGATTGAACGCCCGCTTCACCTCGCCCATCACCTGGTCTTCGATCTTGGCCGGCACTGCCTGGTTGGGCGATGCGAAGCCCAACTGCGACTTCTTGTCGAGGAACCGGGCGCCCAGGTTCGAGGTCATGATGATGATGGTGTTCTTGAAGTCCACCATGTTGCCGAGGCCATCGGTCAGCTGGCCATCTTCAAACACCTGGAGCAGGATGTTGTAGATGTCGGGATGCGCCTTTTCGATCTCGTCGAGGAGAATGATCGAGTACGGCTGGCGCTTGACCCGTTCGGTCAACTGGCCGCCCTCCTCGTAGCCGACGTATCCGGGCGGCGAGCCGATCAACTTCGAAACCGAGTGCTTCTCCATGTACTCGGACATGTCGAAGCGGATGAGGCTCTTCTCGCTGCCGAACAGGAAATCGGCAAGCGCCCGCGCCACCTCCGTTTTGCCGACACCGGTCGGGCCCAGGAACAGGAACGACCCGGCCGGACGCTTGGGCGACTTGAGGCCGGCCCGCGAACGGCGGATCGCCCGGGCCAAAGCGTTGATTGCCTTCTCCTGGCTGACGACGCGCTTATGCAGCTCCTCTTCAATCCGGAGGAGCTTCTGGATCTCCTCTTCCTTGATCGAGGTCATGGGCACGCCGGTCCAGCGGGCGACCACGTCTTCGATGTCGTCCTTGGTCACCGTGCCGGTCGAGGCATCGTCGAGGTTGTACTTCTCGCGCAGCACCCGCAGATTCTCGCGCTCCTTGCGCTCTTCGTCGGAGTAGAACCGCGCCTTCTCAAACTCGTGGCTGGCAATGGCGTTCTCCATCCGGTGGACGATGAACTTAATGCGCTTCTGAATCTCGGAGACCTCGGCGGGCAGCGTGGTCTGCTTCAGCTTCACCCGCGCGCCGGCCTCGTCGATCAGGTCGATGGCCTTATCCGGCAGGAACCGGTCGGGGATGAAGCGGTTCGAGGCGTAGACGCTGGCCTCGATCGCCTCGTCGGTGTAGGCCACGGCATGGAACTTCTCGTAACGTTCCTTGATGCCGAACATGATCTTGATGGCGTCGCTTTCGTTAGGCGGCGGCACCTTCACAGCCTGGAAGCGGCGTTCGAGCGAGCGGTCTTTCTCAATCGACTTGCGGTATTCGGCCGGGGTAGTCGCGCCGATGCACTGAATCTCGCCCCGGCTCAGCGCCGGCTTCAGAATATTGGCCGCGTCGAGCGAGCCTTCGGCCGATCCGGCGCCGACCAGGGTATGCAGCTCGTCGATGAAGATGATGGCGTTCTGATTCTCCATCAACTCCTTCATGATCGTCTTCAGTCGCTCTTCAAACTGGCCGCGGTACTTGGTGCCGGCCACAATCAGCGACAGGTCCAGCGCCAGAATTCGCTTTTCGGCCAGGAACGACGGCACGTCGCCCTCGGCAATCCGCTGTGCGAGGCCTTCGACGATTGCCGTCTTGCCCACGCCAGGCTCGCCAATCAGCACCGGATTGTTCTTCGTGCGGCGGCACAGGATCTGGACGACCCGCTCCACCTCGAAGTCGCGCCCGATGAGCGGGTCGAGTTGCGTATCGATGGCCAACTGCGTCATGTCGCGGCTGAACTCGCTCAACAGCGAACTCTCTTTGGGCCGGCTCGAGGTGATCTTTTCCGAACTCGACCGCGCAATCTCCTCGCGCACCTGGCTCAGCCGCAAACCGCGCTCGTGCAGAATCTCGGCGGCAAAGCATTTTTCTTCCCGCAGCAGACCGAGCAGCAGATGTTCGGTGCCGATGTGCTTGTGGCTCAGCCGCTCGGCCTCCTCGGCGCCATAAGCGAGCACCCGTTTGCACTCGTGGCTCAGCGGCAGATCGACGCTGGTCGATACCTTCTCGCGAATCGTGGTGTGGGCTTCAATCTGTTTGCGGATGGATTCAATGGCGGCATGGGAACGCAGGAAGCGATTCGCCAGAGCCTTGTCCTCGCGCAACAATCCCAGCAGCAGGTGCTCCGTTTCAATGTACGGGCTGCCGAACTGCGACGCCTCGTACCGGGCAAAGAAAATCACCCGGCGCGCTTTCTCTGTATAGCGTTCAAACATGCGCTAATTCTCCATTCTGCAGATACAACACCCGGTCACAGGACCGGGCAAAATTCGGGTTGTGGGTAACAAAGATCGACGTCAACCCGTGCGACCGGTGCAGATCGCCCAGCAGCGCGCTGATGACCTCGCCCGTCCGCTCATCCAGATTGCCCGTCGGCTCATCGGCTAACAAGTATTTCGGCCGGCCTACCAAGGCGCGCGCCAGGACCACCCGCTGCTGCTCACCGCCTGACAATTCGCCGGCGCGGTGGTGCGCCCGGGCGCTGAGGCCCACCTCGGCAAGGCGCGCGCGCGCCGTCGGAGCGGCCTCCTCGCGAGCGATTCCCCGGATCAGAAGCGGCATCATCACATTCTCTTCGGCAGTAAACTCCGGCAACAGGTAGTGAATCTGCCAAACGAACCCAACTTCGCGATTCCGGAAGTCGGCCAACTCGGTTTCGCTCAACCGCTGCAGTTCGCGTTCGCCGCAGAAGATCTGTCCGGCCGTCGGGCGGTCGAGTCCGCCGAGGCAATGCAGCAGGGTGGACTTGCCGGCGCCACTCGCGCCCATGAGCGCGACTCGTTCGCCCTGCGCGACGGCAAGGTGGAGGTTTGAGAACACAGTGAGAGGCGCCGCGCCCGATTGGTACGTCTTGCTCAACCCGATTGTGCGTATGACAGCCTCAGCCACCTTAACTTCAGGCTATCATCAAAACTACCTCAGCATCAGCCACGCATGCGCATAGCGCCGGCCGAACTCCCGGAGGGATCGCGCGTCGAAGTGCACCCCGTCGGCTTTGGCGCGCAATCCTCCCGCGCTGACGAAAGCCGTCCGGGGGAAACGCACCGGGAGCAGGGCCAGTTGCTCGCTCACGGCGGCGTACTTGGGGTTGAAGCGGCCCAGTTCGCCGATCACCACCGGTACATCGCCCACCGCCTCGCGTAGCGCCTTCATCACGACCATCCACCGTTCGGCGTAGGTGCTGTCGAGACCCGGTTGCGAGTCGGCCTCGCCCTGGTGCCAGAGAATTCCGCGCAGGCGGCCGCCGGCGGCTTTGGTCCGTTCCACCGCGTTCGTGAACAGCTTACCGCCCGGCGACCACTCCTCGAGGCTCGAGCCGCCCATGGCGGCAGGAATCAGGCCTACCTCGCGCAGTTCGCCGTGCTTCTGCACCGTGGCCGCGAAGGTGCGGCCCAGCCCCACGCCGGCAATGGCCGGCTTGTCGAAGTGCAGCGGGTCTACCGCCGGGGCCCAGGCGCGCTCCTTCGTGAAGACGGAGATGCCGGCGAGCGGCTGCTGATCGGCCGGTTCCACTTCGCCGCGGCCCGCCATATTCGACTGTCCGGCCAGCAGGAATACATCCCGGCCGGTCTGGGCCAGGACGGGACCGGCAAATAACGAAACGAAGCCAAACCGGGTCAGGCGTATTGTGTTCGTCATACATTAATCTTCCACGGGCCGCGCTCGTCGCGCTTGAGCAGTTTCCGCGCCTCGGGCTGCAGGACGGTCTGCCGGGCGTCGTCCCAGTCGA
>JADCJL010000322.1 GCA_020247055.1 Acidobacteriaceae bacterium
ACTATTTTGCAGGAGTTCTTGGCGATAGCGGCGACGCCAGGTAAAGACCAGGTTGGCGTTGACGTTGTGGGCGCGGGCAACGAGGGAGACGGAGGCGCCGGGGGCCAAAGTCTCTTCGACGATCTGGCGGCGGAGCTCGGCGGAACGATAGATGCGGGGGCGGCGTGGGGAACTGGACATGAGGGCGAGGCGCGGATGCGCGCTGGTCCTCTTAGCTTGCAAAAATCGCGGCTTGTTCGCTAGACGGTTGAGACCGGACGCTTACTGAGAACCATGAAGATTGACAAGACGCCCCTCAACTCCTACCCGTTCACCATTCGCCCACTTTCGCAAGAGGACGGTGGTGGCTTCGCGATTGAGTATCCGGATCTACCTGGCTGCATTTCGGATGGAGATACGCCGGAGGAAGCACTCACGAATGGGTACGATGCCGTCAAATCGTATCTGCTTAGTTGCGCCCACCATGGTGATCCGATTCCAAAGCCGAGCGAAGCGAGCGGCCAGTGGCGACAGCGTGTTCCCCGAAGCCTGCACGCGCGTTTGGTCGCAAGGGCGAGGCAGGAAGGCGTCAGTCTCAACACTCTTGTGACTGCCATGATAGCCGAGGGGCTTGGCAAGCGGCGGGCTTCCTAAGTGCCCGCCAATTAGGGAGTCTTGGCCTGCATCCATCCGGACAAACTGACGATCCGCCTGCCCCCACAGCCATCCCGCACCTGCCAGCAGTATTCGCTACATACGCCCCACCGTCTTTCTGAAGTGGCCATCGGGCGCATCTATGTGCCGAGCCAAACCGGCCGAAACGTCTCCAATCGCGCTACCGCTCTCGCCAAACTGGGCGCCCGGCCCGCTGCCTCCGCCACCGCCCACGACTCCCGCACGAACACGGTCAACACAGCGTTATACCCTCTTCCAATCTTTGCGGTGCTTCCCCGGCGCGGAACAATGTCGTCCCGTAACTGTCTGCTTCTCGACCTCCTTGCCGCGTCAATCAAGGCCGCCTTCGGATCAGCGAGCGACTCAGGGGCCTCGGGAAGCGCTCCCGGCGAACATTGCAAGAATCCCGCGAGTCCTTTTCGATCCGCGAGTAGCCAAGCCTCCACCTCACGGACCGCGACTCGAAATAGCAGGTTAGGATGTCGCCCGTTTGGCAACCAGTCATCCAACATTCCGGCTGGGCACTTGTGTTGGTCCAGGTCCGTCAAAACCATCATCGGTATCCCCTTGGCCGCGTCGTTCCAGCCGGGAATGGTTCGCTTCAGGTATCCAAAGCCATTGTTCCGGTGTGTCCTTCCGATTGCGAAATCTCGCCTGACCACAGCGATCAATCGCCGCAGGACCGCGTCGCTCAGTTCGTCCTCTACGGCTAGATCAATCGGAATAGCATTCATGCGAAGGGCAATCCCAGTTGGTCATTCACATCCGGCGGTGCGGTCCGCGGAAGAACGGCGTCCGCAGCGCTCAGTCCGGCCTCAAGCAACCGCCGAATATCGGCCACGCCCGACGAAACGTGAGCCACCGTTCCCTCCTTGCTCGGTGCCAGCAGAACAACCTCCTCCCCGCCAATCCCCTTGTCTGAGAGAAGTTCCGCACTGTGCGTTGTGACAAAGATCTGTCGCTTGCGCCTTCGTTGCACTTGGTGAAGCAGGCCTGGAAGCTTAGCCACAATCGCGGAATGCAGCGACAACTCCGGTTCCTCCAAAAGGAGCGGCGCATCGCCGTCAAGCAGCGACCAAAACAGTCCAATCAACCGCAGTGTCCCATCGGAAAACTGGTCCTCCCGCTGCCTGCCTGCGTTGGGCCGCCAGTGCTCATGCACGATCTCCAGGTGCGGCACCCCAGCCTCGTCCCTCACATCAGTTAGATCGCGTAACTGCGGTACCGCCTGCCGGAGCGCCGTTTCTATTCGCCTCAGTCGAGACTTTCTGGTTTTCTCGGGCGTTCTTGCTACCGTCTCCAAGAAAGACCGGCCGAACGGGTCGTCCTTCAGAACGGTGCCAGGAGCCCCGTCCGGATAGCGCAACAATTGCGGGACCAAATGGAGATACCGGATGGAGTCGAGAAAGCTTGCAACCTCTCGGAATTTGTTGTTCGCGCTGATCTGTTCGAGATGAGTCTGGGTCTTCCGCTGCGGGTCTTGCTCGTCGTCCCCATCCGGGCGATCCAGAATCTTTGTGCCATTCTTCCACACTCGTTCGTGCGCAACAATCGCGTCGCGGTTCCCCCGCACTTGCTGCCGCATCGAAAGACTGTAGCGCCACGCGGCCAGTGTTTCGGAATCGCCGTCGGAGAGCTCAACTTCGATTTCAACTTCCGGGTCTCGGCGTGCCGCAAGACATCGAATTTTCGACAAACCACCCCGCCGGTCAATGGCCCACTGCAACCCCCCCCCTGGCCGGGCAACATCCCGCAGAAAGCGCAATCCATCAATGAGGTTCGACTTCCCGGAAGCGTTCGGCCCCACCACGAAAACCCGATCTCCCAAGGTCAGGTCCAACTCCTGAAAGTTTCGCCAATTCCTGAATCGCAAGCGCGACACATGCATAGGTGGCTCCCATTCTACCGGACTCACCGTTGTCGCCCGCTTCGTATCCCTACGAGCCAGGAATTCCCTTATTCAAGCCATGAATTAAAGATGCGTCGCCAACGCCGCCGAGGACCGTTCGCGGTAAGAACGCTGTCGTTGGCAGTGTGCCTGTTTCCCTGCTTCGGTGGCTTGATAACGGCGACCCGCCGCGGCCACCTGTCGGCGCCGTACGCGTTGCCGGCATTCGTCCCCGTAGTATCGCTGACCGCGGTCGCAACACCGGCAGATGGCGAACATCGTGTTGCACGTTGGGTCAATTCATCGGCGAAGGCGGAGACCTTCCGGGTACGTATGAGCGGCCGTGGGCATCGCCCGATCATACCAACGACGACGAAGTCGGACTGAAGATTTGCGCCTCTGGCGCAGATGATGCTGTCGGCCTCATGCTCAGAAAACGTAGAAATTTGAGCATCTGCCCGAGGCCGCGCATGCCGGGATTTAAATCTTCGCTGGGGCAGCGGATAGAAGGGATCGTGCCAGCGGCTGGTGGGGCCGCAGACGGAGCACCGGGATAGGCGTTCTGCTCCATTCGACGCCGGGCAAGTGATTGGGAGGGTAC
>JADCJL010000323.1 GCA_020247055.1 Acidobacteriaceae bacterium
CACGGGCTGGATCGCCCACCACCGCTTCTGAATCGCGTTGAATTGCGGAAGGCCGTCGGCCAAGGCCGGAGCGATCCACAACGCGGTGAGCAATAAAAAACGGCCGGTCATGCGGGTGATCTCCATTCAGATCAGCAATTTACAGGAAAATGATTTCACAGCCCCGCGCCGGAGTCAAGCCAGGATCTTCTCTGCCACCCGCCCCGCCACGTCGGTCAACCGGAAGGGCCGGCCGCCGTAGGAGTAAGTCAGTTTCTCGTGATGCAGGCCCAGCAGATGGAGCATCGTCGCGTGCATATCGTGAATATGCATCCGGTCTTCGGTGGCGTAGTAGCCGAACTCGTCGGTGGCGCCGTAGATAAAGCCTTTCTTGACGCCCGCGCCCGCCATCCAGATCGAGTAACCGTACGGGTTATGGTCGCGCCCATCGCCGGACTCGGCGATGGGCGTCCGGCCGAACTCCCCGCCCCAGACCACCAGCGTATCCTCGAGCAGGCCCCGCGCCTTCAAATCGGTGAGCAGCCCCGCGATGGGCTGATCCACCTGCAGCGCCGTCCGCGTGTGCAGCCGGATCAACTCGGAGTGCGCATCCCAACCCACTTCGTTGCCAGGCCCGTACTCGTGATTGATCTGAATGAACCGCACGTTGCGCTCGGCCAGTCGCCGGGCCATCAAACACTGCCAGCCGAAGTCGGCCGTCTCCGGTTCGTCCATGCCGTAGAGCTTCCGCGTCGCGGCGGACTCGTTTGCAACATCGAACGCCTCCGGCGCCACGGTTTGCATCCGGAAGGCGAGTTCGAAGCTCTGAATGCGCGCCTCCAACTCGGCATCCTGCTGCCAGCGTGCCGCCGCCGCGCGATTCATCTTCTGAATCATGTCGAGTTCGTAGCGCTGCTGCTCCGGCGTCAGGCCCGTGTTCTTCAGGTGCTCAATCGGCTCGGCGATCTTCTCAATCGGCACGCCGCCCAACCCTACCGCGGTCCCCTGATACGCCGCCGGCAGAAAGCCCGAACTCCACTTCTTCGACCCTCCGTGCGACAAACCCGGCTTGAGCGTGATGTAGCCCGGCAGGTTCTGATTCTCGCTGCCGAGTCCATAGATCACCCACGAACCCATGCTTGGCCGCGTGAACGTGTTCGAACCCGTGTGCAACTGCAGCGTCGCTCCGCCGTGCGCCACGCTGTCGCCCACCATCGAGCGGATGATACATAACTCGTCGGCGTGTCTTGACAGGTGCGGGAACAGACTGCTAATGGGAATCCCGCTCTGGCCGTGCTGCCGGAACTCCCACGGCGATTTGAGCAGGTTGCCCGTCGAGCCTTCGGCGAACGTGAGCGGGCGTTTGAAGGGCAGCGGTTTGCCGTGGTCCTGAATCAGCCGCGGCTTGGGGTCGAAAGTATCGAGATGCGATGGCCCGCCGTGCATGAACAGGAAAATGACGCGCTTGGCCTTGGCGGGAAAATGCGGCGTCTTGGGCCCGTGTTGGCCATGCAAAAGGCCCGCCAGCCCAACCATGCCAAATCCGCAGGCGGCGCGACGAAGTAAGTAACGGCGAGTCATAGAAGTTAGTAGACGTACAGGAAATCGTTCGAAGCAATCAGCGAGCGGCAGTAACTGGTCCAGGCGAGGTCCGCGCCGCCGGGAAAGCCAGCCAGAAAGTCGCGCCCCGCGGCCAATTCGGCGGCGGCGGCATCCCGGCCCAGCACCTGCCGCCACACCCGCTGCATCTTGTCGTCCGGGCTGCCCGGCCACTGCTTCGCCCGCCCCGCGAGGTTGGCCGCCCGGCTGGCCACGAACTGGCTGTTCATCATGTACAGCGCCTGCGGCGCCACGTTTGTCTCGGACCGGGTCTCCGTGCTTGTGGTCCCATCCCCGAAGTCAAACAGGTTGAACAGACTCGACAGGTTCGACCGCCGAATCGGCAGATACACCGTCCGGCGCGTGGACCGGTCCGGGTCAATACTCTTGCGGCTATCAGAGAACTCGTTGTCGGTCCCTTCGCCGATCTGGAGCGTCCCCCCCATGGTCAGGTCCGGGCTCCCGTCGATCCACAGCAGCGAATCGCGAATCTCCTCCACCGTCTTCCGCCGGATGGCAAAGCGCGACAGCAGCCGGTTCTCGGGATCCTTCTGCCGCTTGCTCTCCTCCACCAGGACACTCTGCCGGTAAGTGCTCGACAGCAGCAGCGTCCGATGCATCTGCTTGATCGACCAACCCCGCTCCATGAACTCCGCCGCCAGCCAGTCGAGTAACTCCGGATGGGTCGGCCGTTCCCCGGCCAGACCGAAGTTATTCGGCGTGCGCACCAGTCCCTGGCCAAAGTGCCCCTGCCAGATCCGGTTCACCATCACCCGCGCCGGCAGCGGACTCTGCCCGCTCGCGAGCCAGTTGGCCAACTCCAGCCGCCCGCTGCCCTGCGTAATCGGCGCCTGCTCCTCACCGGCCAGGATCTCAGGGAAGCGCTTCGGCACCACATCGCCCTTCGACTCCGGGTTGCCCCGCAGAAACACCCGCTGCTCCACCGGTTGATCTTCCCCCACGGCGCAGGCGTAGGGCGGCTCGGGCGGCGCCTTCGCTTTGATCGCCTTGAGTTCGGTTTCAATGGCCGCCATCTGCCGCTGCGCTTCGGCGGAATAAAACGCCTCCGGCTTGTCCGCCGGCAGCGTCAACGGCCCCTTGCCGCCCACCACTTCCGTGTAGAAGCGGTTGTCCCCGGCCAGAAACTTCTTCTTCGGCTCCGCGTTGCGCCGCGCCACCTCGGCCAGGAAATCGGCCTGATAGCGCGCCGCCTTCTCGGGCGCTTCATAGAACGGTTCGAGATGCGCCCGCCGCTCCTTGGTTGGCTTCAGGTAGGCCACCCAGCGGTCGAGCAGCGGACGGTCCAACCCGCCCTGCGCCGCCACGTCCGCTGCCACGGCGCCTTCGGCGTACACCTTCCGCGCCGCCAGCATGTACTCGGCAATCCGGGGCGCGTGCAGGTCCCGGAAGCGGCGCCCCTCGGCCGCCTTCACGGCGGCGATCTCCGCCTGCTTGGCGGCCACCAGCTTCTGATGGGCTTCAAACTCGGCCGCCTGCGGCTTGGCCACCAGCGGCGCGTAGTAGAGCTTCGACACTGTCCCTTCAATCTGCGCCAACTGCTTGGTGCTCGCAAAAATCGACGCGAGCGAATAGTAGTCTTTGGTCGATACCGGATCGAACTTATGGTCATGGCAGCGCGCGCAGGAGATGGTCAACCCCATAATCGCTTTACCGGCGACATCGATCTGCTCGTCGACGATGTCATAGAACATTTTCACCTTATCCTGTTCCGCCACCAGCTTCGGCCCCAGCGCCAGGAAGCCCGTAGCCACGATGCCCGCCGTATTGACCGCCTCGCCCGGCGCCGGCGGCAGCAGGTCTCCCGCGATCTGTTCGCGGATAAACCGGTCGTACGGCACATCGGCGTTAAAGGCGTTGATCACATAGTCGCGATAGCGCCAGGCGTGCGGGTAGCGGTAGTCCTCGTCGGCGCCGGTCGAATCGGCGTAGCGGGCGACGTCCATCCAGTGACGTCCCCACTTTTCGCCGTAACGCGGCGAAGCCAGCAGCCGGTCGACCACCTTCGCAAACGCCCCGTCCGACCCGTCGGCCACAAACGCATCGGCCTCTTCGGCAGTCGGCGGCAGTCCGGTCAAATCGAGCGTCACGCGGTGCAGCAGCGTCCGTTTATCGGCCGGCGGCGCGGGCTGCAACTGCGCGGCCTCGAGCTTAGCGAGGATGAACCGGTCAATCGGCGTCTGCACCCAACCCTCATTCCGCACCGCCGGCGGCGCCGGCTTCCGCAAAGGCCGGAACGACCAGAACTCCTTCTGCGCCCGGCTGTACCCCTTCTTCGCCGCGCGGACCGGCCCAACGGTCTCCGACCCGGCGCCCGGCCACACGGATCCCTGCTCTACCCACGTCCGCAGCGCCGCCAACTCCTCCTCCGGCAGCTTACCCGTCGGCGGCATCTTCATCCGCTCGAGATAACTCGTTACCTGCAACAGCCGGCTCCCCGCCACATCCCCCGCCACTACCACCGGCCCCGTATCCGCGCCCTTGCGCAAACCGGCCGCCGAGGTCAGGTCCAACCCCGCCTGCCCGGCCCGCGCGTTATGGCAGCCCTGACAGCGCTTCACCAGCACCGGCCGCACCTTCTTTTCAAAGTAGTCTTCCGCCGGAGGCTGGGCAGAAACCACGAACGCAAAGAACAGGAGGGAGAGAAGCTTGCGCATCATCGCGTTGCCGCTATTGTATCCGCTCCTTATCGACGAAAAAACGTCGCCTCCGCCGTCCGGCGCAGCACCCAATCCCGATCCTCGGCCGACAGAAACGGCATCTGCTCGGTAATCAACGCCAGCGACGGCGCGTATTGGTGACCGTTTTCCACCTGAAACGGGCAGTCGCTCGCCCACATCAAGCGGCGCGGCCCGAAGTCCTCAAACACCCGCCGGAACAGCGGCTTCAAATCGGTATACGGCGCCTGCTTCCGGCCCA
>JADCJL010000324.1 GCA_020247055.1 Acidobacteriaceae bacterium
AGGGTGTCGCCAAATTCGTACAACTTACTCGAGCCGCTGGTTTCAACGCCGGTGGATAGCTCCCGGGTATCATGGGCGCCAAAACTGGCTTTGCCGAGCGACCCCATCAGATCTTTGAGCGTTTTGTAGCCGAGAAAGTCGAGAGCCTTGTCGGTAGCCTCGACGCGGATCTCCTGCTGCTCGCCCTCCCTGCCCGGGCCGGGCGGCGGTTCGGTGACGTAACCTTCGGTTTGGAGCTTTTCGACAAGGCGGTCGACCAGCGCCTCAAACTGCTCCTCGGACAGCTTTTGAATCTCCTCGAGCGGCGCGAGTTCGCCGCTCAGCAGCGCCCGGCGCACGGCTTCCCGGAGCGCCTCGAGCGAATTCTCATCAAACGGAAACTGGCCGTAGGGGTCCTCGAAACCGCTCTGCAGAAAGAAGTCGGCGAGCGCCTTCATGAGGTCTTCAGCCGTGAGGCCGAAGTCCTCTTCGGTAAACTTCGAATAGCGTATGGACCGCATAAGTCAGTTGAACTGCTGCCGTTTCTTGTTGCGCGGCGCCGGGTTCTCCTCCCCTTCGCCACGTCCGGTCCGCCGCTCCTCGCCCATGAATCCGAGCTCTTCGCTGCGGCTGATGCGCCGGTGGGCGTAGAGCCCTTCGAGGATGAATTCGGCCGCCGCGGCGCGCATGGCATCGCTCTCGCCTACCCCGATGCCTAACGCGGCCGTCTTTTCAAACAAGCCCTCCACGGCCATCAGCTGCAGGATCATATCCGCTGCCCCGGTGCCCTCTTCGAGTTTCAAGGCGCCCCCCCGCTCAAAGTACTTCACAATCATACCGAGGTTGGCGCCGTCGAAGTAGTGGGTGAAGACGCGGCCCACGGCAGCCTTGATCAACTCCCGCGCCACGGCCTCACCGCCTTTCAACTCCCCTTCGTACTCGAGCTCCATCTTGCCGGTCATCGAGGGGAGCGCGGCGTAGAGGTCGACCACGCGCGGTACGGCCTCGACCTCCATCGACAGAAGCGCCCGCCGTTCGGCGTTGGACACGACGCTCTCCAAGACCGAGATGGGCAGCCGCTGCGACACGCCGCTCCGTTTATCGATTCGCTTGTCGTCCCGGGCGATGAACGCGATCGCCTCTACGGTCTCCCGGATGAACTTCGGCACCGTCAGCGCGATGCCGCCCGGCCGGCGCGTCCACGCCTCCTGCGTGGTGATCTCCATGCCGAGTTCCACCGAATGTGGATAGTGCGTCCGGATCTCGCTGCCAATGCGGTCCTTGAGCGGGGTGATGATTTTGCCGCGGGCGGTGTAGTCGTCGGGGTTGGCCGTGAACAGTAGCACGACATCAAGGGGGAGACGGACGGGATAGCCTTTGATTTGAATATCGCCTTCCTGCATGATGTTGAACAAACCCACCTGAATCTTGCCGGCCAGGTCGGGCAGTTCATTGATGGCGAAGATGCCGCGGTTGGCCCGCGGCAGCAGACCGTAGTGGACGGTGGACTCGCTGCTGATGTCGCGGCCGAGGCGGGCGGCTTTGATCGGGTCGATATCGCCGATCATGTCGGCGATGGTGACGTCGGGAGTGGCCAGCTTTTCGACGTATCGCTCCTCGCGGTGGATCCAGGCAATCGGCGTCGCATCGCCCAGAGCGGCCACCTGCTCTTTGCCATACTGCGAAAGCGGCGCGAGGGGATGGTCCCGAATCTCGCTGCCCGCCAGGTAGGGCATCCATTCGTCGAGCAGAGTGGTCAGCATGCGGATGAGCCGGGTTTTGGCCTGACCACGCGTGCCGAGCAAAATAAAGTTGTGCCGGGCCAGGATGGCGTTGACCACCTGCGGCACAACGGTGTCATCGTAGCCGACAACGCCCGGAAAAAGTCTATCGCCGGCCCGAATCCGGACAATCAGATTTTCGCGTAATTCATCTTTAACCGACCGGTCCGGCGCACACCGCCGGAACCACTCGCTCTGCTTTAGTTCGCCCAGCGTGGAGGGAAGCTGTTCCATACTTCAATTAGATGCACGGAATGTAGCCCGCAGCACGAATTGTTTGATATCGTTGAAAGGTCCATGCCTAACGAATTGCCGGATGCCGAGTATGCGCGGTTCTGGAAACGATTGCAGCAGATAGGGTTAAACGCATATGAAGCCCGTTCGTATCTGGTCCTGGTCGGTCACCCGCGCTTCAAGGCCCTCGAACTGGCGGCCCGCGCCGACGTACCGCGGCAGAAAATTTACGAAGTGCTCGACTCGCTTGTCGAAAAAGGGTTTGCTCAGGTGGTGCAGGAACGCACCAAGCTGTTTTCCGCCGTAGAGCCGTCGCTGGCGATCCCGAGTTACTTCGCCCGCCGGGCGCAGGCGCTGCAGCAGGAGCTCACCGAACAGTCGCGGCAGGCATCGGATCTGGTTGAAGACCTCAACACGTCCTATTCCGAGGGCCAGGGCGGGCGGGGTACGCTCGATTTCCTGCGTATCGTCTCTGAGCCGTTGCAGACGGCGACCGAGTATCGGCGGATGATGGGCGAGGTGCGAAACGAGTACTGCGAATTTTCCCGGGCCCCGTATGCGATTGATCCCGTCGATGATCAGATGGTACGCGAAGCTCTCTCGCGCGGCGTCCGCTGCCGCCTGCTGATTGAGATGGGCACGCTTGATGACATCCACCGGCGCCGCCTGATCGAGTTCATGGAGGCCGGTGTCGAGGTGCACCAGGTTCCGTCGCTGCCTTTGAAGCTCACCTTGTGCGACGGACGCCGGGGTCTGCTGGCCCTGCTCGACCCGGTCATCACCAAACCCACCTGGACCGCCGTCGTATTTGACCACAACGGCCTCGGCGAAGCGATGCGCGGTTTGTTTGAGCAATACTGGCAGCGGAGTGTGCCAATGCCGATGCCGGGCCGCTGATCGGCTATCGGGTCCGGCCGATCCCGCGGCGCATGAACTCCGCGCCGCGCCCTCACGGTGACCGCTACACTGACAGCATGAGCTGGCTTTCGGACTTGGCCGCGATCGTGGCGGTCGACCTTTCGCCCACCGCCCTCGATGCTCACGCGGCCGATGTCAGCGGCCATCATCCCGTGCGGCCCGAGGCGGTGGCCTATCCCAACACCGCCCGGGAGGTGGCCGCCGTGCTGGCCTGGGCCAACGAAAGGGCGGTGCCGGTCACCCCCTGGGGCGCCGGCACCAGCGTCGAAGGCAATCCGATTCCTGTGCGCGGCGGCATCTCGCTGAGCCTCGAGCGGATGGACCGGGTGAAGCAGGTGCGCCTCTCGGACCGCCTGGCGGTGGTGGAAGCCGGGGTGAAATACCGAGCGTTGAACCGGCAACTGAGCGGCACGGGCTGGCAGTTCGCCGTCGAAATCGGCGGCGATGCCACCATCGGGGGCATGATCGCCAACAACGCCGCCGGTCCGAAGGCCGTCAAGTACGGCGCGGCGCGGGCGCACCTGCTCGGCCTCGAGGTCGCCCTCGCCGATGGGCGGCTGCTCCGCACCGGCGGGCAGTCGGGCAAGCAGAGCTGCGGCTATAACCTTACGCAACTGTTCGCGGGCAGCGAGGGCACCCTGGGCGTAATCACGGAGGCCACCGTCAGGTTGACGCCCGTGCCAACGGTCCGCGAAGTCATGGTGGCCCGCTTCGGCAGCGCCCACGAGGCGCTGGCCTGTGTCGGCGCCATGCGGGGGTTGGATGCGGGCGCTCTCGAGTTTCTCGACCGCTCCTACATGGGCTTTCTCGGGGAACCCGCCGCCGATACGCTCTTCTGTGAGTTTCACACCGCCGGCCACGGCGCCGCGGCCGAGGCCATCTGCCGGCAGGGCGGGGCGCGGCAGGTTGAACACGGCGAAGACCTCTGGGCGGCCCGTCTGCGCGCCTATACGGCCTCCCAGCAAGCCAATCCCGACGCGCGGCTCCTGACTACCGATACGGCGGTGCCGCTCGGCGCCATGGCGGAGATGGTCGAGTTTCTGCAAACGGAGCTGGCGCGCCGCGGGCTGACCGGCTATCTGCTGGGCCACGCCGGCGACGGCAATGTGCACGTGATCCTGCCTTGGCGCAGCGCAGCCGAGTGGGAGGCCGTCGAAGCCTTTCATCGCGCCGCTGTGCGCCGCAGTCTCGCGCTGGGCGGTACGGCGTCGGGCGAACACGGCGTGGGACTGGGAAAAACCGAGTTTCTCGCCGACGAGCACGGGGCCGAAGCCGTGGCCGTCATGCGCAGTCTAAAAACCCTGTTCGATCCGCGCGGCATTTTGAACCCCGGCAAGGTTCTTCCGGCCGACCGGCCGTGATAAGCTTCCCGGCGATGCGTCTCCTTCTCTCCCTTTGCCTGTTTGCCCTGCCCTGCGGCGCGCAGGCGCCCGCGGCGACCCCTACGGCTGAAGATGCCGCCCGCCTGCGGGCGCTCCTCAGCGCTTCGCCGAAGCTTCCATGGACGAAGCTCCCCCTCGCGATTCAGCCCCGGACCGCCGGCTGGAATACCGATTACATCTCCTCGGTCGCCGCGGCGCCCAACGGCGAAACCTATCTCATCCACCGCAACCTTGGCGAGGATGCCGTCGTCGTCATCGACGCCCAGGGGAAGATTCTGCGGAGTTGGGGCAAGGGCCTCTACACCATCCCGCACAGCATTCGCCTCGACCCGCAGGGCAACGTGTGGACGGTCGATTCGGGCAGTTCCGTCGCGTTGCAGTTTACGCCGCAGGGCCAGCTGTTGCGGCGGATTGAGGTGGGTGAGGTGCCGGCTGACCGGCGGGGCGCGCGGGGCACCACCGACATCGCTTTCGGCCCCGGCGGGCGCATCTTTATCGCCGATGGGTACGCCAACGCCCGGATCCTGGAGTACAACGCGGCGGGCCAGCGCGTGAGGCAGTGGGGCACGGCCGGTACGGGGCCGAGCCAGTTCCACCTACCGCACGGAATCGTACTGCGCGACGGGGTAATTTATGTCGCCGACCGGCAGAACGGGCGGATCCAGCGCTTCGACCTCGAGGGCAGGTATCTGGGCGAATGGAATCACCTCGGCAAAACTTTCTCGATCACGGCCGCGCCGGACGGCAACCTGTGGATCGGCACCCACGAGCGCAACGTGGTGAACGAAGCGCCGGGCTGGCTTATCAACGTCGATCGCAAAACCGGCCAGGTACTCGGCTACGTCGAATCGCCGGGGCTGCACGCGGTCGATGCGCGGCGCCCCGGCGAAGTACTGTCCGATCCCGGCCGCGGCAATCTGAACCGCGTGCTGTGGCACCGGAGGATGCGGTAGGCTGGACGAAACCAGTCCATGAAATCCATCCTGCTCGCACTGCTTTTGCTCGGCTCGGGACTCGTGCTGAGCCAGACGATTCAGGCGCCCTCCCCGAAACAGGGGCGCGCCGGCGAGGTTCTGCCGGTCACCCGCTTCCGGCCGCGCACGCCGCCCTACCAGCCCACCGATCCGGAGATCCAGGCCATTCAAACGAAGCTGGCCGCGCTCGACACGGCCATCGGCCGCTTGCGGGACCAGCGGGTAGCCGAAGGACTCCTGGCCGATGTCGAGATTTTCGCTGAGGCCGCGCGTTGGGTTCTGCAGTTCCGGGAGGAGTTCTTTCGCCCCGATTCCGTAGCCGCCACGCTGGCCGTACTCGAGATGGGTGCGGCGCGGGCGGCGCAGCTCGGGCAGGGGCAATCGCCGTGGACAGCGCAGAAAGGCCGCGTGATTCGCGGCTTCCGGTCGGCATTGGATGGCTCGGTGCAGCCCTACCGGGTCACCGTCCCCGACGAGTATGACGGCACGCGACCGTTTCCGCTCGACGTGATTGCGCACGGGCGCTACGTCTCCCGCTACGAGGTGGACTTCATCCATGCGTTTGCCGGGCGCGGGGCCGACCGGCCCTACCTGCCGGGCACGATTCAGATCGAACTGCACGGCCGCGGCAACAACGCCTACCACTGGCCAGGCGAGGCCGATGTCTTTGAAGCAATGGCCGCCGCCGGGCAGGCCTATAAAGTGGATCGGAACCGCGTGGCGCTCCGCGGGTTCTCGATGGGCGGCGCCGGGGTGTGGCACCTTGCCCTGCACCATCCCGGCGAGTGGGCCTCGGTTGAGGCCGGGGCGGGCGATAACGAATCGCACCGGATGCGGCTCATTACCGATCTGGCCCCGCACCAGCAGCTCCTGTGCCGCCTGTTCGACAACACCTACGAATGGATGTTGAACTCGTTCAATATGCCGTTCATCGGCTACGTCGGCGAGATGGACGGCGTCTTTTCAAAACACATCGTCGCGCGGCGCCAACTG
Source organism: Acidobacteriaceae bacterium (assembly GCA_020247055.1). GTDB lineage: Bacteria > Acidobacteriota > Terriglobia > Bryobacterales > Bryobacteraceae. The sequence continues at coordinate 6,262 of JADCJL010000324.1, forward strand.
GCGCAGGAGGGGTTTCACCTGGAAGGCGAGTCGTTCACCACCGGCGTGCGCGTGCGGGAGATCCCCTCCACCCTCTTTCTGGTCGCCCCGAACACCCCGCACTCAACCGACCCTGAGTTCCGCAAGCGCATGGACGAAATCCACCTCCAGAACCTCAAACGTGGCCGGCAGTCGCCGGACCACCTTCGCTTTCTCACCTACACCACACGCTACAACCGAAGCCATTGGGCCACCCTCGAGGGCCTCGAAACCCACTATGAACGCGCCGAGATCGACGCCCGCCGCCTCGACAACCGGACTCGGTACGAGATTAAAACGAAAAACCTCAACCGGCTCACGCTGCGGGAAACCGAAAGCGCCGTGACGGTAGTGCTCGACGGTCAGACCCTTGCCGTCACCGGAGCGCCCGAGTTGGTGTTTGCGCGGCAGGCGGGCCGCTGGCAGGTGGCCGCCCCCGCCGGCAAGCAATTGCGCAAGCGCCACGGTCTACAGGGGCCCATCGACGACGCCTTTCTCGAACCATTTCTCATCGTCAAACCCACCGGTACGCCCTGGCATCCGGCCGCCCAGGAGCTTGCCCTGCGGATTCTCGCCCGCTTCGACCGCCAGTACCAGCTCGCCTACCGCGGTCGCCTCCGCGTCAAAGAGGACCGGGACGTGACGGCGGCTGACCTCGAACGGTATCACCTGATTCTGTTCGGAGATCCCGGCAGCAATCGATGGATGGAACGCGTGGTCCGCTCGCTGCCCCTGCGCTGGGGCCGCGATACGGTCCAGATGGCCGGCCAGCGCTTCCTCGCCGGCGAAGTGTTGCCCGCGATGATCTATCCCAACCCGCTCCAGCCGAACAAGTATGTCGTCCTCAATAGCGGAATCACGGCTCTCTGGGAAGATTGGGCGGGCGATTTCCCCACGCCCCAGTACGGCGATTACGCCATTCTACGCACTGCGGCCAAGGAGGATCCCGATGTCGCCCTCGCGGGGATTTTCAATGAATCCTGGCAGATCGGACCCATCGCCCGGGACATTGCCCCGCCAAAGTGATATCTTCTCTTCTGCATGACACGCAGAACGATGCTCGGAACCACGGTGGCGACCGCCGGGATGATGGCGGCAGGGCCGAAAGTCCTGCGGTATATGGGGACAGCCGGCCCGGGGCTTACCGCCCGCATTCGCCGGATGGGCCCGGCGTGGGACATCATCGAATACGCGCACGACAAAGGCCTCGGCGCCGCCCACACCTCCCTGCCCCAGGATCTAAATCCCGACGGCATCGCCAAGATCCGGCGGCAGGTGGAAAAGTACGACATGCGGCTCACCGTTGGTCTGCGCACCGCCAAATCCGACGCCGACCTGCCGAAGTACGAAGCCGCCGTCAAGGCGTGCGCCGAGATGGGAGGACGCGTCGAATGCGTCCACGACCCGTTCTCCGGACGCCGCTACGAACAGTTCAAAACCGCCGCCGAGTTCCATGCCTTCGATGCTGCCTGCAAGGCCGCCGTTCAGCGCGTCGAACCCATTCTGCGCAAGTACAAAATGCGCCTGGCCATCGAAAACCATAAGGGCTGGCGCAGTGAGGAGCTTGCGGCGTGGGTCAAATCCACCGGGAGCGAGTATGTTGGCGTCTGTCTCGACCTCGTCAACAACGTTTCCCTCATCGAGACGCCGCA
>JADCJL010000325.1 GCA_020247055.1 Acidobacteriaceae bacterium
CCCTCGAGGCGTTTGGCCAGCGGCCGGGTGCTAGCGCTTGGCGGGTTGGGCAAAGCCGCGGCCCACCATGTCGCGGACGTCGGTGGTGGCGCCGTGGTCGCGCCATAGCCAGCGCATCATTTCGGGGAAGACGGTCTGCAGCATCTTCTGGCCGTGGCGCTGGACGCCCCAGGAGTAGTTCAGGTCGTAGCCCTTCTCCTCGAGGGCCTTCTGCATGCGGACGTTCTGGAGGAACCAGTCGCGGGTTTCGTCGTAGGAGCCGTCGGCGCGGAGGGCGCGGTTGTCGTTGCGGCCGTCGACGAGGAAGACGCGGAGAGGCTTCTTTTCCGCCTTCCGGATGATGTCGGGATAGGCGTGGCCGCCGCGGATGTTGGTGAAGCTGCCGACGTTGCTCAAGACCTTGCGGAAGTGATTGGGACGTTCCCAGGCGACCGTAAAGGCCGCAATGGCGCCGGAGCTGGAGCCGCCGATGCCGTGGCGCTCGGGGTCTTTGGCGATGTTGTAGTCCTTGTACAGGACAGGGAGGAGTTCGTCGACGATGACCCGGGCGTAGCGGTCGTCGAGGGTGTTGTACTCGGTGGGGCGGTTGGTGTCGCGGTCGCCCCAGTTGCGAGGGGTGGGTTCGGGTTGATCGGGACGGCGGCCGGGGTTGATGAAGACCCCGATCATGATGGGGATCTCTTTGCGGTAGATCAGGTTGTCCATGACGACCTGGGCGCGGATGTCGCCTTCGGGGTTCATGAACGCCTGGCCGTCCTGGAAGATCATGAGGCTGGCGGGCACGGCGGGATCGTACTGCGCCGGGACGTAGATCCAATAGGTATGCTGGGTGCCCGGATAGACTTCACTCGGGAGGGTGAAGGGACCACGAACCTCCCCGCGGGGGACGCCCTCCATGACCATCGCGTCGGGGGCGAGGCGATAGTAAAGGTCGGTGTTGGGCGTCTCGGCCATGGGGACGCGGGGCGGTTGCCCCGCGGGTGGAGTTTGGGCGAGCAGGCCGGCGGCGAGCAGGAGGAGAAGAGAGGGCTTCATCGATCCGGCTCTTAGACGACGTCGGCGTAGACGGCCATGAGTTTTTCGAGGTCGGCCCGATCGGCCGGGGTGACGTTAGCGAGCGGGGGACGGACGGGACCGGCGGGGTGGCCGAGGATCTCCATGGCGTCCTTCATGATGGCGACTTCGTAGCCTTTCATGCGATCGCGGAGCGCGTAGAGCGGATGGACGTACTTTTTCATGAGGGCGTCCATGGTGGCGCGGTCCCCCTTGGCTCCGGCTTCCGCGATGGCGAGGGAGAGCTTGGGGGCGATGTTGGAGATGGAGGAGGTGTAGGCTTGGCAACCGATGGCGAAGTAGCCGGGAGCGAGGTCGTCACCGAGGCCGCCGACCCAGGCGACGCGGTCGCCGACTTCGAGCATGATGCGGTGGTACTTGCGGATGTCGCCCTGGCCGTCCTTCCACATTTTGAGCGAGGGAACGCGGTCGAGCAGACGCAGGACCTGGGCGGGGCTCATGCCGGCCCAGTCGCGGGTGTAGAAGGAGAGGGGAAGGCCGCAGCTTTTCCCGATGGCTTCGAAGTAGTCGAGGAGGCCGGATTCGGGGGCGTTGATGTAGTAGGGCGGCATGACCAGAAGCGCTTCGGCTCCGGCCTGTTCCATTTCGCGGGCCATTTTAGTGGCGAGGGCGACATTGTAGCCAACGCCGGCAACAATGGGCATGCGCCCGTTGACTGCCTTGACGGCGACACGGACGCATTCGACAGCCTCTTCCGCGGTGAGGGAATAGATCTCGCCCGTTCCGCCGACGATGACTTGGGCGCAGAAGTCATATCCGGCCATCCAGTCACAGTTCTTTTCGAGGGCCGGGAGGTCGAGCGAAAGGTCTTTCTGGAAGGGCGTGACGGGAAAGCCGAACACGCCGCGGAAGGCTTGTTTAGGGTCTAGCATCTGGTTTGAGCAATTTTATCAGATGCCAAGGAGGGGAGCGGAAGCGAACTACTTCCGCATGCCGGGCTTGGGAGAGCGGACGGCCTGCTGGCGGCGCTTGCGCTTGGAGCGTTTGGGCTTGGAGATGATGAAGGTGCCGCTGCCGAGGTATTCGGCGGAGTAGAGGTTATCTTTGGCCATAAACCTTTATTGTAGCCCAAGAGCCGCTCCGTCCGCCGAGTGAGGGGCGGGGACGGGCTAGACCATGTACATGCCGCCGTTGATTTCGATGGTCTGGCCGTGGATACCGCTGGCGGCATCGGAGAGGAGGAAGGCGATGACGGCGGCGATCTCCTCGTTGGTTTGGAGGCGGCCGGCGGGGGTTTGCGCTTTGACGTTGTCGAGCATCTGCTGGGTGGAGTACTTTTCGTGGAAGTAGTTGTCGACGGTACCGGGGGAGACGGCGTTGACACGGATGCCGGCAGGGGCGAGTTCCTTGGCAAGGCCTTTGGTGATGCAGGCGACGGCGGCTTTGGAGGCAGCGTAGATAGTGGCGCCGGGACCGCCGCCGTTGCGGGCGGCAATGGAACTGAGGTTGATGACGTGGCCGGAGCCTTTGGCGATCATGCCGGGGGCGAGCGCCTGGGTGATGAAGTAGACGCTTTTGGTGTTGAGGGTCATGACGCGGTCGTAGAGGTCGAAGGTGAACTCGGGCATCTTGGCGCGGTGGACGAGATGGCCGGCGTTATTGATCAGGATGTCGGCGTCGGGCGCGGTGGCCTTGAGCTGGTTGATGAAGGCGGTGAGGCCCGCGTCGGTAGCGAGGTCGGCGCCGATGAGGTCGACCTGGCAGCTGGTGAGCTCCGCGGCGAGTTGCGCGGCGCCCTCAAGATAAGAGGAGTAGTGAAGGACGAGCCGCGATGCTCCGGCGGCGGCGAGCAAGCGGGCGGTAGCGGCGCCGATGCCGCGTGAGGCGCCGGTGATGACGGCAGTTTTTCCTGCGATTCCGTTGGGGTTCATGCCCTCCCATGGTATCCGAGGTGTCAGGCCGCCTTGGGAACCGGGGTTCGGCCGAAGCGCTCGAGCAGATCACCGACGTCGTAGCCCGGGGCGAATCGCTCCATTAACTCTATATCCTGCAGGAAGTTAAGGGCATATTCGGGGATCCGGAAGCTGGGTTCCTTTTTCGCCCGGTCCGCCAGGGCGAGGACTTCGACGGCAACTTGCGGATCGAAGTCCTCGTCGTGAATCTGCTGGGAGTCGGCGGTGATATCTACCGGCTCCGGCGGCTGCATGGGGGTATACTTGCGC
>JADCJL010000326.1 GCA_020247055.1 Acidobacteriaceae bacterium
AAAGCGAACCCAGCTACCAGGTGCCCGAATGGGTCGATAACCTCCTCAATAACAAAGAGTTAGTGAAAATCATCGCCCGCCGCGACAATCGGAAAATCAGCCAAGGCCGCCTCGAAATCCCGCGGCTGCCCCGGGCCGCCTGACGCCATGTTCCCGAGTAAACGAGGTCCCCGGTGGCGTCCCACGGAGGCATCGGCCGCTCGTCCGCCCGATCAGCCGGCGCCGAGCCCGGCGCCAGACGCTCCTCCGCCCCCCAAGCCGTCCGAATGGGCCGCCCGGCACTGTAACTTTCTCCCGGATCCCAAACAAGCCGCGATTCTCGATTGCGCCGACCCCCGGGTCATCTTACTCACCGCCCGCCAGGTCGGCAAAAGCACCATCGCGGCCCTGCGCGCGCTCTACCTCGCCGTCCATCAGGCCCGGTCGCTCATCTTCATGGTCGCGCCCATCGAGACCCAGGCCGGCGAAATCCTCGAAAAGCTCAAAGAGTTCGCCGCGGAACTCGGCTTCCCCCTCCGGGGCGACGGCAACAATCCCCGCTCCTTGCGGCTGCCCAACGGCTCCCGCATCGTCGCCCGCTCAGCGGTCGCCCGCTCCGTCCGTGGCTTTTCCAAGGCCTCGCTCATCATCATCGACGAAGCCGCCTTCGTCAACGCAGCCGCCTACCGCGCCCTGTCTCCCATCCTGGCCGTCTCAAAGGGCCACTTGTGGGCGCTCTCCACCCCCTATGGCCACAACAATCTATTCGCCGAAATCTGGCACGATCACCAGGCCGATTGGACCCGCTTTGAAATCCGCGCCACGGACTGCCCCCGGCTTACCCCCGAATTTCTGGCCTCCGAACGTCGCTTGCACGGCGAACTCTCCTATGCTCAGGAGTACGATTGCCGCTTCATCAGCCACGGCCTCCAGCTGCTCACCCGCGAACAGGTGACCGCCGCGCTCATCGACCAGGCGCCCGCTCCAGTCCTCGGTCTTTGGGAGAAGACCGAACGCTACTACGGCCTCGACCTCGGCAAGCGCCAGGACCATACGGCCCTCATCGTCCTCGAACTCACCTGGCAACATGGCGCCAAGGACCCGGTCACCCAGCGGACCGCCATGCACCCCTGCCTGACCGTGCGCTACGCCCCGCGGCTGCCGCTCGACACCGAACTCGTCAGCATCCCCGGCTTTGTGCGCGCTGCGACCCAGCGCTTCGATGGCGAGTGCGGCCGGCCCAAGGTGCCCCAAACCCTGCTCGTCGACGCCACCGGCAACGGTCACGCCATCATCGAACTGCTCCGGCGCGAACGTCATGGCCTCCGCCTGCTCCCTGTCTGTATCTCCACCGGACGGACGGCCAAGCACCTGAAGGACAGCTACCTGAGCATCCCCCGCACGGATCTTTTGACCCGCCTGAAGCTGGTCTTCGAACGGGGCCAAATCAAAATGGAGCGCCGCGCCCCGGGCATGGAGATCCTCGAGCGCGAACTCCTGCACTTTGAAACCACCGGCCATCAGTCCGAGCACGACGACCTCGTCATGGCCCTGGGCCTCGCCATCTGGCAGGCCACCGCCGATCATCCCAGTCTGCTTGGCATGCCCGAGTCGCCCGGACCGGTGCCACAGAGCCGCTTGATCTAGCCTGAAAGCGCACAGGCCGCAGCGGGTCCGTTGTGCGCGGTTCCAAAAAGAGCGCACAGGCGGCAGCGAGTCCGTTGTGCGCGGTTCGTCAGACAATCCATAAGGACCAGGACAACCCATAATGTAAAGATGCAGGCCGTAAAAATCGCGGAGGGTCGCATTCTGGTGGAGCAGGCGAGACGCCCCCGGCGCCCGCCGGGGTTTGCCCGGATCCGCCTGCTATTGGCCGGGATTTGCAACACGGACGTCGAGTTGCGGCGGGGCTACTACGGCTTCGCGGGGCGTCCGGGTCATGAGTTCGTCGGGATCGTCGAAGAGGCCGATTCCGAACGCTGGATCGGGAAGCGGGTAGTGGGCGAGATCAACCTGGCGTGCGGGAGTTGCGAGTGGTGCGGTCGGGGGCTGGGGCGGCACTGCCCGGCGCGGACGGTACTCGGGATTGTCAGGCACCCGGGGGCCTTCGCCGAGTGGCTCACGCTGCCCGAAGAGAACCTCATCGAGGTGCCGGAGCATCTGAGCGATGAGGAGGCGGTGTTTTGCGAGCCCGTCGCCGCGGCTTGTGAGATCCAGGAGCAGTTGGGGCGGCTCCGGGGCGAGCGGGTGGCCGTGTTGGGAGATGGCAAGCTCGGGCTTCTCATCGCTCAGGTGCTGCAGGTGGGCGGGGCAGCGGTGACCCTGTTTGGGCGGCATGCCGCCAAGATGGCCATCGCGGAGCGGGCGGGGGTGCGCATCGGAGGCGGGGGCGAATTCGATGTGACGGTGGACGCCACGGGATCACCCGCCGGGCTGGCAACGGCCGTTGGGATGACCCGGGCGCGCGGGCGCGTCGTGATGAAGTCCACGGTGGCGACCCCGGTCTGTCTGGACATGGCGCCGGTCATCGTCAGAGAGATCAGCTTGATCGGGTCGCGCTGCGGACGGATGGCGCCGGCGATGCGGCTGCTGGCGGGGCGCCGGATCGAGGTGCGGGCGATGATCGCCGGCCGGTTTCCCCTGCGCGAGGCCGCCCGCGCGTTCGAACGGGCGGAGGAGAAGGGCTGCTTGAAGGTTCTCCTCCATCCGTAACCGCGCTCACAGCCCGGCGCGGAAGGCGGCGATGGCCTCGGAGGTGCGGAGGACGCGGTCGTAGATCCGCAGCTTCAGCACGACGCGGTTGTCGACCGTCAGGTTGGCCGATCCCTGTGCCGAACGGAGATGGGGGCTGAAACGTCCCCAGCCAAACTGCCGGGCCTCGCCGCCATCGTTGAGCTGGCCACCGGTAAGGAACGTGATCACCTTGGGCCCGCCATCGACGACCACGGCGACGTGCTGGGGCTTGCCAGGCTGCACGGTCCCCGGGTCCGAGGCCCAGCGGCTCTCGGTGCGCCCGTCGTTCAGGATGAGTTCAAAGGCCGCACCGGCGGTGGTCACCAGAGCGAAGCCCTTGCCGTCCGGGGTGCGGTTGTCGAGCAGGACCTGTCCGGGCGCGGCCGAGGGTAGCCGGACCCAAAGGTCGACCGAGAAGCCGGTGCGCAGATCCTCCCGGCCGTGGTCGGCCCGCTTCGAACGGTTGTAAAAGAGCGGCAAGGGCGGGGCGGGGACCGACGCCGGGATGGCGCCGGAGAGGTTCAGGCGAAGGCCAGCGCTGGCAACGGCGCCGCCGCCGTCGAGTTGATTCCAGAGGCCGGTGAGCAGGGTCGGATCGATCGGATGGACACGGGCGACGTCTTTCTGCGTTTCGGTGAGGAAGTACTGGCCGCCGTCTTCGACCAGGTCGGGGTAGGACATGCGGACGATGGGGTCGTCGTCGTAGAGGACGATTTCGGGCTGGGACCAGCGGATGATCTTGCCCGTGGGACCATCGGCCTCCACCCCGCCGGCGAGCCAGACCGGGTTGCGGTCTTCGTAGGCCATGGAGCGGCGATTGGGGTGTTCCCGGATGAAGCGTCCGCCGTGGTTGTGGAACCAGTAGAGGAACTTGCCGTTTTCGCAGCGCCAGGCGAAGTTGGCGGCACGGGGGTGCTTCATCAGGCGGCCGTCGGCGAAGCGCATATACTGCGAGGGCTCCCAGGAGCGGCCACCGTCGCGGCTGTAGGTGTAGGCCGAGTAGCCGTCGATGGTGCGGAAGACGCAGAAAATGGAGCCGTCGCTAAGGATGGAGAACGACTGCTCTTCGGCCACGGGACCGCCGCCGGCGGGGGTGCGGATGCCGATCTCGCCGTCGGGGAGGGTCTCCCATTGGATCTTCGCGGGGTCCGGTTCCGAAAGGATGTTGGGGCTGCGGAGCAGGACGCCTTCGCTCGAAGTGAAGAAGCCTTCGCCGAAGCCGCCGACCTTGTGGAGCGGGACGTAACCGGCGTTCTTGTAAGCAAAGGCCTTGCCGACGGTCCAGAAGAACTTGAGCTTGCCCTGGTAGGGGTTCTTGCGGTCGATCTCGAAGTCGCGCTGGGGAATCTCGTAGCGGCGCGCGGACCAGGTGCGGCCGTGGTCGTCGGAGTATTTGAAGACGAAGTGGCCGAGGGAGTCGACGCGGCGATTGAAGCCGTCTTTGTAGGGCGGGTTGTCGGCGATGACCTGACGGACGTTGTCGGTGTTGTGGTTGTAGAAGACGTAGATTCGACCGGACTTGGCTTTGAGCACGACGGCGTAGGAGGCTTCCGGGCCGTTATTGGGTTCGACGTCGACGGCCTTCTCCCAGCTCTTGCCGCGGTCGGTGCTGCGGAGGCTGACGACGTGCTGGCCGCCGGCGCCTTCCTGTCCGGGGCCGGTGGTGATGACGCAGAGCCAGGCGCCGTCGTTGGTCTTGACGATGTAGGGCTGGTCGGCGTAGAACTCGTCGGGGATGACGGAGCCGGTGACGATGTGGCGCGGGTCGGCGACCTGAGCGGGCAGGACGGCGGCGAGGGCGGCGAGCAGGAACAGGGTTCGCATCATCCTTCTACGCTACCCGATATTCCTTGAGCGCCTCTTCGATGACGTCGAGGCCGAGGCCCGGCAGGTCGGAGGCGACCAGGTGGCCGTCCTCGATGCGGTACATCTCCTTGTTGCGGAGCACGCGCGCACCGGGTGCCCACTGCTGCTGCGGGAGCAGCGGCGGGATAATGAGAGCGACCTCCTGCCACTCCGCGCCGATGGCGAAAGTGGCCTGCAGCCAGCCGGCGAGCATCAACCCCATGGTGCCGTGCAGGATGCAGGGCAAGTGGTAGCCATCGGCAAGGAAAGCGACCTTGCGGCAGGTGAGGATGCCGCCGCTGCCGCGGCCTTCGGGCTGGAGGATGTCGTAAGTCCGGTGGAGGAGGCACTGCTGGAAGTCCCGCATCCCGACGTAGCCTTCGCCGCCCGTGATGGGCAGATCGACCATGGCCGCGAGGCGGGCCGGAGAGGCGAAATCGTCGCGGGCGAAGGGCTCTTCGAGCCAGTAGGCGCCGGCGCGTTCGAGGGCGCGCGCGACCTTAAGGCCGGTGTCGAAGCTCCAGACGGGCTGGCCGACGATCTGCGGCACATGGGCCGTGCGATCGAACATGATGGCGAAGTCTTTGCCGGTGGCCTCGCGGATTTCGGCGCAGGCATCGGCATCGTCGAGCGGATTGGGACGCCAGGCGCGAATCTTCATGCCGCGGAAGCCGGCTTTCTGGAGACGCAGCGCCTGTTCGGCCTGTTCGCGGTAGGAGACGTGCTGCTGGTCGGCCTTGCCGGGCCAGACGCAGGTGATGTAAGCGCGGACGCGGCTACTGCCTCCGCCAAGCATCCGGTAGACGGGCTGTTTGGCGATGCGGCCGATGGCGTCCCAGAGGGCGTGTTCGACGCCGCCCCATTTTTCGAGGCCATCGGCGAGGTGTTTTTCGATGGCGAACAGGTCCTTCCCAACGAGCAGTTCGCGGACCGCGGGCAGTTGGGCCGCGCCGGGCCCGGCGAACGAGTAGCCCTTGACGCCGGCGTCGGTGCCGATCTCGACGACGTTGTAAGAGTGCATGAGCCCGGCGGCGGCTTCGTCTTTGGTAACGGGGATGCGAATGTTGTAGATATCAACACTCTGAATGCGAACCTGGCCGGCGAAGGCGGCGCGGGCAAACAGGGGCGCGGCGAGAAAGGCGCGGCGGCTATACACGGCGGTACTCCTTAAGGGCGTCCTCGTTTACTTCGAGACCGAGGCCGGGGGCGTCGGGGAGATAGACATATCCGTTTTCGATCTTCCAGGCTTTACGGTCCTTGAGCAGAACGAGTCCGGGCGACCACTCTTCGGTGGGCAGGTTGGGGCCGAGGCCGATCATCTCCTGCCACTCGCAGTTGGTCATGGCGCAGCCGGCCTGGATGTAGCCGGCGAGGGAGAAGCCGCCGGTGCCGTGCTGGATGCAGGGGACGCCGAAGGAGGCGGCGAGGGTAGAGATCTTCTTCGCGGCCCAGATGCCGCCGCAGATGCGGGTATCGGGCTGGACGATGTCGTAGGTTTTGTTGTGAAGAAACGCCGCGAATTCGTAGAGCGTGCGGCCCAACTCACCGCCGGTGATGAGAATATCGACTTCGGCGGCGAGGCGGGCGGGGCCCTGGAGGTCCATGCCGTCGAAGGGCTCTTCGAGCCAGTAGGCGTTGTGTTTTTCGAGGCCGCGAGCCACTTTGAGCGCCGTGGGGTAGTCCCAGACCCAGCCGGGGCGCACGGCGGTGCGGTCGAGCATGATTTTGAACGACGGCCCGACCGCGGCGCGGATGGCGCCGACGGCATCGACATCGTCCATGGGGCGGGGACGCCAGGCGCGGATCTTGATGGCGGTGTAGCCTTCGTTCTTGAGCCGGAGCGCGAACTTCGCCTGCTGCTCATAAGGGACATCGGATTGGTCCTGTTGGCCGGGGAAGACGGTGGTGCGGTAGATCCGGAGGCGGTCGCGGGCCTTGCCGAGGAGTTCGGCGACGGGGCGGCCGGAGAGGCGGCCGATGGCGTCCCACAGGGCGTGTTCGACACCGGACCAGCCCTGGGTGCGCGATTCGCCGGAGTTCATCTGGAGGCGGCGCATGTGGCGATCGATGGCGAACAGGTCCTGGCCGAGGAGGGTGGGTTTGACCCAGCCGTTGAGGAGTTCCGGGGCGATGCCGATGAAGGAGGTGCCGGTGACGCCGGCATCGGTGTGGACGCGGGTTACGGCGTAGCGGTAGAGGCGGAGGGGGTCGGGTGCACCGCCGTCGGGGACGCGGACGGTGAAGGATTCGATGCCGGTGATCTTGACCGGCCGGGCGGGCGCAGCGAAGGAGGCCGCGCCGCCGGCGAGGGCCGCGAGAAGGGCCCGGCGGGAGGAACTGGCGATGGTTGGGGTGTGGAAGGGGATCATCATCGGGCGAGGGCCGGGCGGGCGGCGCGGAGTTGGGCGATGGCTTCCGGCGGGAGACTGCCTTCGACGCGGAGGACGCGGAGGGCGGGAAAGCGGAGCAAGACGGGGAGAGCGGCGGCGCCGAGGGAAGGGGCCAGGGCGGCGCGGAGTTCGCGGAGCTTGGGCAGCTTGGTCAGGGGTTCGAGGGCGGCGGCGTCGATGGGGAGGCGGCTGAGATCGAGAAACTCGAGGTTGACGAGGGCGGCTAAGGCGGCCGAGCCTTCGATCTTGCTGCGGACGGACTCTTTGAGACCGGGGCGGTCGGCGCCGGCGTCGGTGCGGGTGGCGCCGGCGAGGTGGAGACGGCGGAGGCCGGTGAGGGCGGCGATTTCGGCGAAGGCGCCGGGATTGAGAGCGACGCCCCATTCGCCGGAGTCGACGCGCTGGACGCCGCTCAGGTCGAGGTTCCGGAGGCTGGGGAGGAGGCGGAGCTGGGCGAGGCCGGCCGGGGTGAGCGGGGTGCCGCCGAGCGAGACCGTGTCAAGAAGGGGGAGTTCGGCGAGGAGTTCGAGATTGGCGTCGTCAATCTGGGTGTAGGAGATGTCAAGCTCGCGGAGGGATTTCCATTTGGCGATGTGTTCGAAGGCCTTGCTGGTGACGCGGGTGCCGCGGAGGTTGAGGCGTTCGAGGCGGCGCCAGGAGGCGAGGTGGGCCAGGCCGTCGGCGGTGAAGAACTCGGCGAAGAAGCAGTCGAGTTCACGGACGTGTTGGAGCTTGGCGAGGTGCTGGAAGCCGGCGTCGGTGATGCGGGTGTGGGCGAGGGTGAGGCGCTCGAGTTTGGGGTATTGGGAGACGAGGCGGTCGAGAGCGGCATCGGTGACCCAGGCGCCGGTAAGGTCGAGGGCGATGACGTCGCCGGCGGCGTTGCGCTCGAGGGGGTAGTCAAAAGGGGCGGCAGGGGCGGCGGCGAGGAGGAGGGTAAGAAGAAGGGGTTTCATGCGCGGCGTCGGTTGTTGCGGCTGGAGTCGGGGTCCCAGATGATGCGGCACCGGGGAAGAGCGGGTTTGAGTTGGTCGAGGGCGGCGGAGGAGAGGACGGTGTGATAGAGATTGAGGCTTTCGAGGGCGGCGAGGCGGGCGAGGGCGGGGGCGGCGGCGTCGGTAATGTTGGTGCTGTCGAGGTTGAGATCGCGGAGGGCGGCGAGGGCGGGGGTGAGGAGGGCGAGGCCGGCGTCGTCGATGTCGGCGTACTCCAGGTTGAGATGGGTGAGGCGGTTGAGGCGGGCGAGGTGGGCGAGGCCGGTGTTGGTGAGGCGGGTGCGGCCGAGGTCGAGGGTTTGGAGGCGGCTGAGGGAGGAGAGCGACGCGAGGCCTTTATCGGTGATGCGGGTTTCGCGGAGGCGGAGGAAGGTGAGCTGGGCGAGGGGTTGGAGGTGGGGGAGGGCGGCGTCGTCGATGTCGGTGGCGGCGAGGTCGAGGTGTTCGAGACGGGGCAGACGGGCAAGGGCGGCGAGACCGGCGCTTGAGACATCGGTTTCGGCCAGGTGGAGCCGGCGGAGGTGGGGCGCGGCGGCGGCGAGGGCGGCGAGGCCGGGGTCGGAGACGGGGGCGCCGAGCAGGTCGAGTTCGACGAGCGCGGGGAGGGGCGGGAGGCCGGTCCCTTCAAAGTAGGTATTGTCGAGGACCAGTTTTTTGAGCGCCCGGGGGAGGCCGGCGAGGCCGGCGGAGGAGACGGCGGTGCTGGCGAGGTGGAGCGATTCGAGGTGGGGGAAGCGGGCGAGGACGGCGAGGCCGGCGTCGCCGATTTCGGTGGCGCTGAGATCGAGATGGCGGAGGGTGGGGCCGAGGGGGGCGAGAGCGGCGGCGGTAGCGTCGTTGATGGGGGTGCCGCGGAGGGAGAGACGGGTTTGGTCGGCGGAGAGTTCGCCGCCGAGGGAGCGGATCCAGGCGGGAAGGGCATCGCCGGGGCGGGCGTCGGGACGGGGGGGCGGGGCGGGGGCGCGGAGGGAGGGCGCGGCGGAGAAGGCGATGGCGAGGCCGGGGCGCGCGAGGGCGGCGACGCCGGCGGCGGTGGCGCGGGAGTAGCGGACGTCGAGGTCGCGGAGCGTGGCGAGGGAGCGGAGGCGGGCGAGGCCAGTGTTGGTGACCTTGGTGCGGTAGAGGTTGAGCTCTTCGAGAGCGGGGAGGCGGGCGATGGTTTCGAGGGCGGCGTCGGTGATGTTGGCGCCGGCGAGGTCGAGGCGGCGGAGGCGGGTGAGGGGGGCGAGGTGGGGGATGGCGGCGTCGTCGATGGCGGTGCCGGAGAGGTCGAGTTCTTCGAGGAGGGAGAGCGGGGCGAGGGAGGCGAGGGCGTGGGAGGAGATCAGCGTGTTGCCCGCGCGGAGGCGGCGGAGCTGCTTCATGGCAGCGAGGTGGGCGAAGCCGGCGTCGTCGACGGGGCACAGGGTAATGTCGAGGGCTTCGAGCAGATGGAAGGGCTTGAGGCCCTTGCCGGTGACTTCGGACTGGCGGAGGGCGAGTTCGCGGAGGTTATCGAGGCCGCCGATGGCGAGGAGGCCGTCGTCGGTGAAGCGGATGCGGTCGAGGAAGTGGTCGCTGAAGGTGATGCGCTGGAGGGTGCCGAGGCGGGCGAGGTGGCGGAGTTCCTGGCTGAGGTTTTTGCCTCCGTCGGCGTTGCGATTCCAGAGGGGGCCGGGGAGGCGGAGTTCGCGGAGGTGGGTGAGGCCGGCGAGGCGGGCGAGGTCTTCGGGGACGGCGTTGACGGCGACCCAGTCGAGGAGGGTGAGGGCGAAGTCGGCGGCGGGGAGTTGGGCGATATCGGAGAGGGGCCGGGGGGAGCCGTTCAGGGCGACGCGGCCGCCGTGGAGGAGGGTCCATTCGGCGACGGTGCGGTCGGCGGGGCCGGCGAGGAGAGGGGTGACGGCGGCGAGCAGAACGAGCGGGAGCCGCTTTGCGCGCCGCATGGTCAGACGATCTCCGTCATTTTGTGATTGGCGGTGGGGAAGGAGCCGATGGGGGCGCCGACGAGTTCTTCGGCGACGGTAAGGTAGAGATCGCCGAGGGTGCCGGTGGTGCGGGTGTGGACGCCGGTTTTCATTTTGCCGGCGTGGCCGGCGAGGAGGACGGCGAGGTTGTTGTTTTTGTGAGCGTTGGCTTCGGCATGTTCGTGGACGAACAGGAGGGAGGAGTGGTCGAGGAGGTTGCCGTCGCCTTCGGGGGTGGCTTTGAGGCGGGCGATGAGGTAGGCGAACTCTTCGACGTGCCAGCGGCAGATATCGCGGAGGATGCGCATGCCGCGGGGGGTTTCGACCTGGCCGTGGGTGTATTCGTGATGCCGCTGCGCGGTGTGGCCGAGCCAGGGGAAGCGGGAGAGGCCCTGGCACTTCGAGAGCATGTAGGAGGCAACGCGGGTTTGTCCGGAGGCGAGGGCGTGGACGAGGAGGTCGCTTTGGATTTTGGCGATGCGGGGGTAGTCGCGGAGGTCGAGGGCTTCCGAGGGGCGTTCGACGGGGCGCTGGTAGTTGGGGGGGAGGGTGGCGATGGCGTTTTCGACTTCGCGGACGGAGGTGAGGTATTCGTCGAGGCGGGCTTTGTCTTCCGAGCCGAGGCGGGACTGGAGGGCCTGGGCCTGCTCGCGAACGGCGTCGAGGACGGAGCGTTCCCGGTCGAGGAGGGCGGAGGCTTTGCGTCCGAAGAGGCGGTCGAAGAGGCGGTGGGGGATGAGTTCGGGGGGGAGGGGGCGGTCGCGGTCGGCCCAGCTCATGTTGCGTTGGATGGCTTCGCCGAACGACTCCTGGCAGACGCCGATTTCGAGGGAGCGGAAGCGGGTTTGGCCGCCGATTTTGCGGGCGATGCGCTGATCGCAAGAGGGGCCGCCGGCGCCGCGGCCGGTGTAGACCTTGC
Organism: Acidobacteriaceae bacterium; assembly: GCA_020247055.1. Taxonomy (GTDB): domain Bacteria; phylum Acidobacteriota; class Terriglobia; order Bryobacterales; family Bryobacteraceae. The sequence continues at coordinate 10,808 of JADCJL010000326.1, forward strand.
CCGCGAGGAGGGCGGACATGGACGGGTAATGGCTGTTGCCGGGGCCGGGGAGGCGGGCGGCGGGGCTATCGAGGCCGGTAACGATATGGATATCGTCGCGGAACGGGGCGAGGGGTTGGAGGCAGGAGGGGAGGCTGAAGCCGGAGCCGGTTTCGCGGGGGACCCAATACTTTTCGGGGATGCCGTTGCCGTTAAACCAGAAGACGAAGCGGGTGGGGAAGGGCTGGTGGGCGGCGTAGGCGGTGCCGTTGCTGTTGCACATGGCCGCGAGGGGGGGCAGGCCGAGCCGGACGGCGGAGCCGACGGCGCTGAGTCCGCTGAGGAAGAGGCGGCGGGAGAGGGGCTTAACGGGCATGGGTGAATTCCTCCAGGAAGGGTTCTGAGGTGACCGTAGCGAGGATGAGATCGCGGAACCGGAAGCCGCCGCGGCGGAAGCGGTCGAGGATCAGGTCGATGGCCGGCTGATCGGCCGGGGTTTCGGCTCGATTCATAGCATATCGAAAATACTGCTTGACGATGCAGCGGTGGCAGATGGGGCTATCGGCGAGGATGCGGCCGGCCTGGGCGGGGTGGTCGAAGCGGCTGTTGGGGATGCCGACGATTGTGGCTGAGGTGTCGACGGGAATTTCGACGAGGCTGCCTTCGCGGCGGACGTTTTTCTGTTTGAGGTCGATGCGGGGGAAGACGAGGGTGACCTGTTTTTCGCGGAAGCGGCCGATGGCGTCGAACTGTTCGAGGCCGAAGCCGATGGAGTCGGTGAGGCGGTGGCAGCCGGCGCAGCTGGCGTTCGACAGATGGATGGCGAGGCGGTCGCGGTTGCTCATGGGGCGGTCTTCCATGATGGCGGGGAGGGTGGTATCGACGCCGGCGGGGGGTGGGGGGACGATTTGGCAGAGGAAGTGTTCGCGGATGAAGAGTCCGCGTTCGGTGGGGGCGGTCTCTTCGGGCTTACTGGTCATGGTGAGGAAGCTGGCGTGGCCGAGGATGCCGGCGCGTTTGGAGGCGGGGGGGAAGTTGATGCGGTCGAACTCGCGGGGGGGAGGGGGGAGGTTGTAGAGCTGGGCGAGGCTGTAGTTGACGAAGCTGTAGTTGGCGCGGAAGAGGTCGCGGAAGTCGAGGTCGTTCCAGACGAGGTGTTCGAACAGGCGGGAGGTCTCTTCGACCATGGCGCTTGAGAGTTCGACGCCGAACTCGGGGAAGAGCTTGCGTTCGCGGATGGCGTTGCGGACTCGGTCAAAACGAAGCCATTGGGCGGCGAATTCATTGAGCGCGGGGCGGGCGCGGGGATCATCGAGCAGGCGGCGGGCGGCGGCTTCGACCTGGGCGGGGGTTTGGAGGGCGTTGGCAGCGGCGAGTTGGGAGAGGGCGGGATCGGGGAGGGTGTTCCAGAGGAGGTAGGAGAGGCGGCTGGAGAGGCCGTGGGGGGCGGGGGCGGAGAGGAAGAGGAAGTCCGGGGACTGGAGCATGGCCTCGACGACGAGTTGGGCGCCGGCGGTGAAGTCGCGCTCGCGGGCGAAGAGGCGGGCGAAGCGGGCGGTTTCGGCGTTCGACAGGGGACGGCGGAAGGCGAGGCTGCCGAAGCGGCGGATGAACTGTTCGGGGCAGGCGGGGGATGGGGGATCGCAGGGGGTGAGTTGGCGGAGGCGTCCGGAGCGGGCGGCGAGGGAGGCGAGGCGGGCGGCGGAGCGGGCGTAGGCCTCGGCGAGGAGGGGGGAGATGGACTGGGCGTCGGCGGAGTTGGTGAAGCCCTGGGAGAAGTCTTCGGG
>JADCJL010000327.1 GCA_020247055.1 Acidobacteriaceae bacterium
GCCGCCAGCAACTCCGGGGCAGCTTCGAGGGCGGTAGCGCCCATTTCCATAGCTTCCGTGATATCGCTTTTCTCGCCCGACGGATTGCAGAACGGCTTGAGAAGGCGAAGGATTTGAGCGGCTTGAGGGCCGCTCACTATCGCACACTCCACATCGACGCATCGCGCCGGGCGGGAAAAGGAACTTTTGCCACCGCCGCTAACGCTTTCTTGATATTTTTTGCCCGGATCGCAGCGTCGGCTGCGGCTTCAAGCCGCAATGCTTCGCAGCAGTCAGCCGAGGTGTGGTGCTGGGCGTTGAAGGCAGCGACTTCGTACCCGGATACGCCGCAGTTGGCGCAGGTAATCTGGTTTTTCATGGTGGTCTCCTCAGGGGTGTTGTTGGCCCCGCGACGCCCCGCGGCGTTTCGGCCCGGCCTGGGCCTCGTCAGGCGGATTCGGGCGACACATCCCCGTCGTCGTCCGCCACCCAGACCCAGGCGGCAACGTAGCAGCCGCCCTCCGATTGCGAGACGATGGCGTTGTCGTCGATTTCGAGCGTGCCTTCGTCGTGGTACATTTCGTGGGCCTTCTTCCGGACGGCCTGCTCAAAGGGCGGTTCGTACTTGGGCTTCGTGGTTGTCATAAAGTCTCCTTGATTGTGGGTGGCTGGTTAGCTGCTGGCTTGCTTCCGTAGGTCGGCGATGCTGACCGTCGAAAGATCCTGGCTCAGGTCGTCGATGTCGATGCCCAGAGCTTCTTCCAGTTGGCGGGCGACGTCCCAGAAATGGTGCTGGGCTTCGATGGCAAGATGCAGGAGATGCTCCTGTTCCGCCTTATTGCTTCGTTTTGGCATTTCGTTCTCCTTGGGGGTGGGGGTGGTGTTGTTGGCCCCGCTGCGCGAGCGCCATGGCGCGCGCGTTGAGGCCCTCGTCAGGCGGGTGGCACCGGCGGCAGTACGCTGGCGCATTCCCAGGGGCGGCCCGAGATATCCTCCGGTCCCGGGTCGCCAAGAATCGCAACCCTGGCCTCGTAGCGGTCCGCCAACCGGATCGCGGCAGCCAGCGCCGCCTCAAAGCCAACGATGGCGTCGCTGCGCCCTTCGTAATCGGGCGCGCAAAGGGTCTCGGTAGCCCACTCGTTGGGCTCGTCGAGGGTCGTAATCGAATACAGGTTGATGGGGGAAAGCATCGGGAATCTCCTCGTTTCGCTGGTCTGGTGGGCGGCCCGTGCGCCTCTCAGGCGCTCAGCCGTTGGCGCACCACCATCCGCAGGATCTGGGTGCGGGGCGTCTCCGGATAGCGCTCCCGCAGGGCCATCTCGTCCTCGGTAGGCGGGGCGGTCTCAAGGCGATCAAAAAGCTCGTTGGCCTCGCGCTGGGCTCGCATCAGGCTTTCGTACTGGTCGGTCGTGTACATCGTCGTCTCCTTGGGTCGGGCCTCGACCCGTCTAGCCTTTTGAGCCTTCGCGCGCGATCTCCAACATTGCCATCGCGTTCCGCTTATTCGGTGCGAAGAGATCGCTCAGGTAATAGGTCGTGAGTGCGTTGTTGATCGCGACCCGATGGGTGTACCCAGGTACGTTCGCGACCGGAATGAAATCCATGATCGTGACCGTGGGCTTGCCATCCGAAAGTTCTGTGATGCGGTATCTGTGAATCAGTTCGATCTTCAAGGCCGTTCTCCTTGGGGGTGGGGTGGTGCTGCGCTGGTGCGCGGGGCTGCTCGCCTACGGCACGGTGAGGGTGCCGTTTCGGCCCGGAGCCCCCGGGCCTCATCAGGGCGAGGTTAGGAGGCGAGGCGGTAGGTACGGACGCCGTCCTCGCCCTTGGTGACCTCAATCGCGCGGGTCTTGCCGAGGATGCTGAGGAAGCCCCGGGTCGTGTGCGGCAGCCAGCCGAAGGCGGTCTGGAGTTCCTCGCGGGTCGTACCGCGTTCGAGCATCGCAATCGCCTGGGCCTTCTTCGAGCCTTCGCGGGCCGGGGCGGGGGCTGTGGTGTCCGGGGCGGGCGTTGTGGTGCGCGGGCGACGGCCTCGGCGGGGGTCATACGCGCACCGCCGCAGGAAACATCTTCCCCGCCTGTATCTGTGTGATCAGCGACACCAGCCCGCCCGCCTTGACGTCGTGCAGCGTCATTGTCAGGTCATCAGGCTCGCCACTGGCAACGGCGAGGCACAGGTAGCCGTCGCCCACTTGCAGGTGCAGCCTGTCGCCGTTAGTGGCTGGGAGTAGCGCGATCTCGCCGTCTTCCATGTCGTCGCGGTACGCTATGACCTCAGCGTGTATTCCGGCTACCCTGAGTTGCTTCGCTAGCTTGTCTTCTTTCTTCATGATTCCTCTCCTAATCTGTGGGGGGGCGGGGTGTCCCGCCCCGGTTGGGTTACGCGGCCCGCCGCGCCCGCTGGGCGTGCCGCCCGAACAGGCCATGGTACAGGTGCTCGGCATCCGCCGCCGTTGCGTCCTCGAGGAAGTATGACCGTTCGGTTACGTCCCCGGTGAAAATATCGGTTTCGGATGAGGTGTACCACATCCCGTCCGTGAAGTAGCTCGACGACGGCTCGACCCCGGCGTCCCGCAATTCGCGGATAGCGTCCCCGATGTTCTCGGGCTCGATGGTATCGACCAACTCGGCCTGATCGGCTTCGCCCGCGTCGAGGGCGGCGGCATCCCATATCTGTTCGTACACTGTGATTTTCATGATTTTCTCCTAATCTGCGGGGGGCGCCGGCTTTACCGTCGCACTGCTCTAAACACAACATCCATGCTCATGCCGTTATTCCACATAGTCATGGATGCCAGAACCCAACGTCCTGTCACGCCCTGATGATTGCGTGCGACTGTGAGCATTTGCTCTATAGTGGGAGTCCCTAGCTCCCACTTATGGTCGATGCGCATATATAGCTCATCACCCTTTGGGAGACAGCAAACTACCCTGTCATGCCTCCCAAATCCTGTCACTACTGAGTCATGGTCTCGCCGCAATCGGCACAAATGGCCCTTGTTTTCTGTCATGTTCGTTTCTCCTAATCTCACCTGGCAGCTTCGTTTGCCACCTGAAACCACTATACTCTAACTACTTTCACAAGTACAAGCTTTTTCTGCATATATTATTCTTATGAGCTCATCAGCCGCGCTTATCCGACAATTGAAAGAGGACACGGTTGTCCGGTATCCGCGCAGGGTCGAGGAAGCGCTGGGGGAGCTCAACCCACGGCAGCGGAGATTCGCCTTGTTGTACGCATCCGGGGAACCAGCGTACAAGTCCTATGCGGCAGCGTACGATTGTGCGTACGATGATTCGGCCCACGCCAACAGTAGTCGACTACTCCAATCGGATAATGTACGATTAGCCGTCCGGGAGATCGAGAAGTGGGTCGAGAGTCGGATGATCGCTGATCCGGGTTATGCGGCGGAATACTGCTACCAGCGCTGGATCGCGGCAGCGGAATCAGACAAGACTCCGGATGTTCTCCGCGCAACCGAACTGATAGCCAAAGCAGCGGGACTGTTCGTGTCCCGCTCAGAGGTGACGCATCGGCACATATTGGAGCTCGACCAAGCCGATGCACAACTCAAGGCGCTGATGGCAGATTTGGGAGTTGCGGACACCATAGATGCTATGTTCCACGTGGAACATTCCGTGGAACATTCGCAAGTTATTGAAAACAAAGGACTTCTCACGCCTAGCATAGGCGTTAGAGGCGAATGCTGCCCAATGTGCGGCCGACCCATAGAGGAAGACGGGCGCGCGTGACGCGCCAGGCGCGCGCGTGTGCGCCCCCGGACGCGCGTTCATAAATCCGCGCCCGCGCGACCCCCACCGGCACGCCACCCCCCGCCTATACC
>JADCJL010000328.1 GCA_020247055.1 Acidobacteriaceae bacterium
CCCACCGACGTCAGGAAGTCGCCCGGCAGCCGCCGCTCCACCGTGAAGTTCCAGCTCTGAATGTAGCCGCGGTTCAAATTGCCGCCCCACGGGCTGCGCGGCCCCATGTTCACCGTCGCCGGCAGCGCCACCCGCCCCGAACTGATGTCCGGCGTCGGCACCTCGGGAATACCCTGGCTCAGATTGCCGAAAAAGCCAAACTGCGTCGGAGCCACCCAACTGGCCGCGATCGTCGCCGGATACAGCCCCCGCAGCGGCCGCGAAACCACCATCGGGTTGTAGCTCACGCTGTAGCCCGCCCGGATCACCGTCCGGTCATCCAACCGGTAGGCGAAACCAATGCGCGGGGAAAACAGCCGCTTCGACGTCGTGATCCCGTTGCTCGTCGGCACGCCACCCACCCCGCCAATTGTCACAAGGTTCGTCGACGGGTCCCACCGCTCCACGCCGCGGCCACTCCCGCGCGTCATCAGCGGATAGTACTCCCAACGCACGCCCAGGTTCATCGTCAGCTTCCGGCTCACCTGCCAGCGATCCCGGATATACAGCCCGTACTGCCACTCCCGCGTCTTCATATCGAAGAACTGCACGCTTTTGTTCGCGCTGCCGAGAATGTCCAGCAGCCCCGCTGCGTACTGATGCGTCGCCCGGCTCACCTGCCCCTGCAGCACCGTCGCGTTTCCCGTGGGCGTCAGGTTGCCGCGCGGATTCTGAATCTCCGGCTGCCAGTGGTTCAGCGCATGACGGATGATATCCACGCCCCACCGGATCTCGTGCGCCCCCTGGATCTTTGAAAAGTTGGTCGTGTACGTGTAGCTCCGGTCAGCGTAAAAATTCGGGTTCGACGCCGTGCAGTTGCCCCACGCCGTATAGCCGTTGTTGATGCAAGGCTGGCCCGTGTACCGCGCATCGCTCGCAAACTGCCGCCCGCCGTTGGTCCCCGGAATCTTCCAAACCTCCGATCCCCAGTTCTTCCCATAGTCCGGCCCCGTCGCCACGTTACTGAACCGCGTATACCCGAACACGCCATCAATCAGAAACGTCGCGCTCGGATTGTAGTTAAAGCCAAACGTCGGCAGGTCGACCCGCGTCTTCGCATCGCCAATCTGGCCCAACCCCGGCCCCGTCAACTCGCCCAGCGCCCCCACGCCCTTCACCGGCGCATCCATCATCGAATACTTGCCCCACACCATCAGCTTCTGACTGATGTTGTAGTTGCTCTTCACGTCAATCTGGTTCCGCGTCAGCGCCAGCGTGCCGGACGCAAAGTAGTTGCCCGAAGTGTTGAACGCATCCTGCGAAGGCTGGTTCGGCAGCGGCGCCAGCGCCTGAATCGCCGTCCAGATTGGCGACAGCCGCGCCGCGGGAATCACGTTGTTCGGAAACGGCTGCCGGCCCGCCCCGTTGGCGTCACCGGTCCGCGGATCATAGATTGCGCCGAGACCCAGATACCGCGACAAATCCCCGGTCCGGATATCCGCCGCCGGCACCGAAAAGTTGCCAAACTGGTTCGTCCGCTCCGAAGTCCGCTCGTAGCTGAAGAAGTAGAACAGCTTGTTCTTCACCACCGGCCCGCCCAACGTAAAGCCCGCAATGTTCACAATGCTCTTGGGCAGCTGCGGCCTTCTCACGTTCTGCTGAAAGAAGTACGGCCGCGCGTACAGGTGCTGATTGTCGTGGTACCAGAACGCCGAACCCTTCATCTCGTTCGTGCCCGACTTGGTCGCCACGGTTACCGCCGCCCCGCCCGCCATGCCCTGCTCGGCATCATACGACGAGGTCGAAATGTTCACCGTCTCAATCGACTCCACCGGCGGGTTGTACACCGTGTGATGCGGCAGCCAAATATAAACATTCGTCGCCCCGTCCACCCGCGTGTTGTTGTTGTTCCGGTTCGTCCCGTTCACGTTCGTCGTCAACGAACGCCCCGGCGACGATCCCACCGAATTCTGAAACGCCGACGGTGTCGCCCCCGGCACCAGATTCAGCATACTCTGGTAATTCCGGTAGGCCGGCAGCGGTAACTCCACCACCGTCTTGTTGCTGAACTCCGCCCGCGTATCCGAACGGTCCGTCTGCAGCGCCGCCGCCGTCGCCTCCACCGTCACCCGCTCGCTCACCTGCCCTACTTCGAGCCGCGCCTCTACGCGCGTCACGTTGTTGATCGTCACCAAAACGCCCTTCCGCGTCAGCGTCCGGAACCCGGCGGCCGTCACCACCATCTCGTAGTTGCCCGGCAGCACGCTCACCACCGTGTACCGCCCCTGCTCATCGGCCTTCAGCTCTCTCTTCAAGCCGGTCTCGGTGTTCGTCAGCACGATCCCCGCCGCCGGCACCGCCGCGCCCGACGGATCTTCAATCGTCCCCACAATCGATCCGTACAGCACCTGTGCTTGTACCGGACCCGTCAGCGCGGCGCTCAGCAACACCACCGCGGCGGACATTCCTAAATTACGCAATTTGCAATCTCCTGATTCGGCAAGGTGACTTCCCGGTCCCCCCGATCCATTCAATTGTAAACCCGCCCCCGCTCTCGCTCCTCCGCCGCCGCTAAAACGAGTACCGCACCCCCAACTGGATCCGCCGCGGCTCCGCCGCCGATGTAAACCCCAACGGCTGACTCGGCCCCCGGTCATGCCTTCCCCGCAGCCGGAACGGCCCTGGAATATTCCCCACCACATTGTTCACCGACAGGTAGTTCAGCTGATTGAATACGTTAAACCCCTCCGCCATCAATTCAATCGTCCGCCCCTCCCCCATCCCCAACCGCTTCACCACCCGCAGGTCCACCCCCGTGTACGAAGGCCCAATCCCCGTGTTCCGCCCCGCGAAAAACGGCCGATCCGTCGTATTATGCCGGTCGTTGTTCAACTCCGTCCCCGCCAGCAGGTTAAACGGCCGTGCACTCGTGTACCGGAAGATCGGCAGCAACAAAAAATCCCCCTTCGTCTGCACCGACGCATAACTCACCACCTTGTGCCGCTGATCAAAACTCGACAGCGCCCACTCCGCCCGCCGGTCCAACTGATCATTCGGCTGAAAATCCGAATTGAAATCCGTCGTCTCGTCCATCGCCTTCGCAAACGTGTAGTTGAAATGCAACATCACCCGCCGCGACGGCTTATACGTCATCTCCGTCAGCATCCCGTGATACGAACTCACCGCCGTCGACTCATACAGGTTCTCCTGGAACACCAGCGGGTCCACAAAGAACGCCGCCCCCGTCGGATTCAACGCAAACGCCCCCCAATCCCGAATCCCCTTGGCCGGGTTCACCGGCGCCTCCCGCAGGTTGATATCCCGCGACGTCGTCAGATGCAGCCCCTTCACCCCCACATACGAGACCGAAAACGCCAGATTCTTTACAATCTCCCGCTCAATCCCCAGGCTCGTCTGCTGCGCATACCCGTTCACATAGTCCGGCGACGGCCGGAACAGCACCGAAAGCGGCGGCCGCGGTCCCGTCTGGCTCACGTTAATCCCAAACTGCCGCAAATCCGTCGCTTCAATCGCTCGCTGCGGCGTCGGAATCCCAATCACCCCCTGCGCCCGCAGCGTCGAAAAGATGTTGATCGGCCCGTTCGGCGCCGTCGCCGCCGCCGGATTCAACACCGACAATACCTGCGCGATCTGCCTCCGCCCGTTCACCTCGTTCAACGCCTGCACCACATAATCAATCTGAAAATCAATCGGCGCGTAGAATATCCCGTACCCACCTCGCACCACCAGCTTCTTGTCCTGCCCCGGACTCCACGAAAACCCAAACCGCGGCGCAAAATTATTCCCGTCCGTCGGCAGCGGCGCCCGCCGCTTATCCCGCTCGTACCGAATCCCGTAATTCAGCGTCAAACCCCGTACCGGCTGCCACGTATCCTGCGCATAAAACGCATACAGCGGCAGCGTCGCCCGCACAATCGGGTCCCCGAATCCCTGTTGATAGCTCTGCGCCAATCCCAAATTAAACGCCTGCAGCGCCGTAATCGAAGTCGCCGCCAGCGCCGGATTCACCAAGCCTCCCGGCAAAGAACCAAACGTAAACCGACCACTGAAAAACGTCTTCGAATCCTGCGTCACATTCCGAATCAGCGCCGACGCCCCCATCTTCCACGTATGGTTCCCCCGGATCAGCGTCAGGTTATTGCTCCACTCCGTCCGCCGCGCCAGCGTGTTCGACGGCAAAAACCGGTCCCGGTTAAACAACCCAAAACCCGCTATCTCCAGCGCCGGACCAAACGGGTCCGTCGACTCCGTCCGCAGCCCGTAGTAGTTATACTGCCCCCGGAACTCGTTCACCGTCTGCGCCGAACGGGTATAGGTCCACCCCAACAACGCCGTGTGGTCCAGGAAATCCTGCACAAACCCGCGCGAAGCTCCCACCAACGCCCCAACCCCTTCGTTGGTATCGTAAATCCCCGTCCCGTTGTAACGAAATGTCAACGAATTGCTGTCCGAAAATCGGTGGTCCAGCCGGAACAACCCCTTCCGGTCGTCCGTCGCGTAAGGGAAAATCCCGCTGTTTCGCCGGAACATCTCCTGTACCGCCGCCGGCGTCGAAAGCGCCCCCCGCAACTGCCCGGCCGCCGCCGCCGGCAGCCGGCCCAAAATTGCCTCCTGCTCCGGCGTCGGACCAAAAATCGACAAATCCGTCAATACCGGCACCGTCCGCGCCTCCCGCCGCCGCAACTGCTCGTAGCTCAAAAAATAAAAGGTCCGGTCCTTCACCAGCGCACCCCCCACCGTCGCCCCAAACTGCTGCCGGTCCGCCTTCGGCTTCACCCGCCGCAACACCCCTCCCTCCAGATTCACCGCAAACGGGTCCGTCGCATCCATCGACTGCTGCCGGAAAAAGGCAAACAACGACCCGTGCACCGCGTTCGTCCCCGACCGCGTCACAATGTTGATCATTCCGCCCCGCGCCGCCCCGTGCTCGGCCGAGTAGTTCGAACGGTTCACCTGAAACTCCAGCACCGCCTCCTGGCTCACCGTCGGCCTCACCCCGCCCCCGGGATCATTCGCCTCGCCCCCGTCCACGTTTACTGAATTTCCCCGCCCGTTCGACCCGTAAAACGACAACCCCGAATCCGGCGTCTGCTTCACCCGGAAACTGTTCGCATCCGCCAGTCCCTTCGAATCCGCCACCCCCGGCGCCAGCAGCGAAAACGTCAGATAATCCCGCCGGTTGATCGGCAGATTCCGCACCTCCTCCCGCGACAGCGTATTCGATTGCTGTGTCCGCTGCGGCTCGAGCAACGGCACATCGGCCGCCACCTCCGCCGTAAAACTGCTCCCCGCCACCGCCAACCGCACCTCTACCGTCGCCTCCTGCCCCACCGTCAACTCCAATCCCTCCCGCCGCCACTCCCCGAAACTCTCCTTGGTCACCTCCATGCGGTATACCCCCGGCGCCACCAGCGGAAACTGATACACGCCGCTTGCGTTCGAACTCGTCTCCCACCGCGCGTTCGTATCCCGGTTCCGCAGCACAATCTTCGCCCCGGCAATCCGCCCCGACGAGGCGTCTTCCACCACCCCGCGCACCGCGGCCGCCGTCTTCGATTGCCCCGGCAATCCATCCGGAACACCCACAACCCACAGCATCAGGACAAACAGTGGCGCCGCCATCGCGCGCCAGGAATCGATCATCAATCGCACAAAATCCCCTTCTTCTTCCGCCGCTACCGGTGGAGAAAACAGCATACAAGATTGCTGCCCCCAAAGGGTGCGGCCAACCCCACCCGCCGGCATCACCAGCAAATCTCTGATAGAATCCCTTCCGGGCCGGAATCCAAATCGGGGCTTCCCGCCCGCCTTACCTTCTCACCATCCCTAGGGAGCTGATCTTTAACAATATGCGTACTCTGCTTGCCGCTTTCCTCGCGTTCGCGCTCGTCCCGGCCAACGCCCAAACCTCGAAAGCACTCGTCTCCGGCATCGTCACCGACGCCACCGGCGCCGCCATCGCCGGCGCCAGGATCACCGTCACCGACGTCCAGCGCAACCAGGAGTACAAAGCCGAAACCAACTCGGCCGGCGTCTATCGTGTCGTCGAGTTGACCCCCAGTGTCTATCGCGTCGCCGCCGAAGCCGCCGGCTTCCGCCAGTACGTCCTCGAATCCCTCCCCCTCGCCACCCTCCAAAACGCCACCATCAATATCAAACTCGAAGTCGGCGCCGTCACCGAAAAGGTCCAGGTCACCGCCACCGGTCCCCTCCTCGAAGCCTCCAGCTCCGCCCTCAGCACCGTCGTCGAAAACAGAAAGATCATCGAACTCCCCCTCAATAACCGCAACATCTACTCCCTCCTCACCCTCGTCCCCGGCATCACCCCCTCCACCCCCAACAACCCCGAAAGCGACTTCTTCACCTCCACCATCCGCTTCTCCATCAACGGCGGCAAAGAGTCCCAAAACGACATCCAACTCGACGGCGTCTCCGCCATGGTCCAAAGCGACATCCAGGGCATCTACGGCGCCTCCGCCATCCCCTCGGTCGAAGGCATCCAGGAGTTCCGCGTCCAAACCAACACCTACAGCGCCGAATACGGCCGCTCCGGCGGCGGCCAGGTCACCATGTTCACCAAGTCGGGCACCAACCAGTTCCACGGCTCCGCCTTCGAGTTCCTCCGCAACTCCGCCATGGACTCCAAAAACTTCTTCCTCAACCGCAACAACCTCCCCAAAGCCTCCCTCCAGCAGCACCAGTACGGCGCCAGCGTCGGCGGTCGCGTCATCAAAGACAAAACCTTCTTCTTCGTCCTCTATGAAAAGAAGCTGATCAAGTCCGGCAGCCTCGGTATCTTCACCGTCCCCACCCCCGCCCAACTCTCCGGCGACTTCTCCAACACCCGCAACGCCAACGGCAACGTCCGCCCCATCTTCGACCCCTTCACCAGCCGCCCCAACCCCGACTCCCCCGGCAACTTCATCCGCAGCCCCTTTGCCGGCAACCGCATCCCCACCTCCATGATGGACCCCATCGCCCTCAACGTCCTCAAGCTCTACCCCTCCTCCAATCAGGCCGGCCTGCCCAACACCAACCAGAACAACCTCGCCATCCAGCGCGTCCCCCAATCCCCCACCGACCGCGTCGACTTCAAAGTCGACCATAACTTCAACCCCAACCGCCGCATGTTCGTCCGCTACAACCGCTTCAAACAAGCCACCGCCGCCGCCGACTTCTGGGGCAACGGCGCCGCACCCTCCGACGGCATCATGTACTGGGGCTCCCACAACGCCGCCGCCGACTACACCGAAACCATCGGCTCCAGCACCATCATCAATGTCCGCGCCGGCCTCAGCCTCTTCTCCGCCTGGCGCCCCGCCTTCTCCTACGGCTACGACGTCACCAAACTCGGCTTCTCCCAAGCCCTCCAGGACGTCACCCTCAAAACCGGCGCCCCCCGCATCCCCCGCTTCGATATCCAGGACTACAACTCCGTCGGTCCCAACAACGGCTCCACTTACACCAGCGACAACGTCGCCTACAGCCTCGTCGGCAACCTCACCAAACTCTCCGGCAAACACAGCCTCAAACTCGGCGGCGACGTCCGCATGTTCACCCTCGGCTTCGCCCAGTTCGGCAGCTCCCCGGGTAACTTCGCCTTCACCCGCCTCATGACCCAGGGCCCCGACCCCCGCGTCGCCGGCAACGGCGACGGCCTCGCCTCCTTCCTCCTCGGCGCCGGCACCAGCGGCGCCGCCACCCACCGCATCAAACCCTCCGACATGAGCCGCTACTACGCCATGTACGCCCAGGACGACTACAAAATCACCTCCCGCCTCACCCTCAACCTCGGCCTCCGCTACGAGCTCGAAGGCTCCAACATGGAACGCTACGACCAGCAAACCCTCATGGACCCCTTCGCCAAAAACCCCCTCGCCGACAAAACCGGACTCGACCTCCGCGGCGTCTACCTCTTCTCCGGTAAGGATCAAAGCGCCGGCCGCCGCGGCATCCGCCCCATCGAACACAAGTTCAACCCCCGCATCGGCATCGCCTATCAGATCAACGCCAAAACCGTCGTCCGCACCGGCTACGGCATCTTCTACGGCGTACCCAAGTTCGCTGCCACCGACCGCTACACCGGCGCACCCTATTCAAGCACCACCCCCTGGAACGCCACCCTCGACCAGATCAACCCCACCAACCTCCTCCGCAACCCCTTCCCCCAGGGCTACGTCCTCCCCGTCGGCCGCGCCCTCGGCGCCATGTCCGGCGTCGGCTTCGGACTCAACTCCGCCTGGGCCTCGGAAATGAAGACCCCCTACAACCAGCAGTGGAACCTCAACGTCCAGCGCCACCTCACCAACAACATGATGGTCGAGCTCTCCTACGCCGGCAACAAGGGAACCCATAACGAAATCGTCCAGGGCGACATGGGCCAGCTCCGCCCCGACCAGATTACTCCCGCCAACAACCTCCTCGCCCTCGTCCCCAATCCCTTCTTCGGCTTAATCGACCCCGCCAGCCCGCTCGGCGCCGCCAACGTCCAGCGCGGTCGCCTCCTGCGCGGCCAGTACGCCGCCTTCACCAGCGTCGGACCCGGCAACCCGGCCTGGGGCAACTCCAACTACCACTCCTTCCAGACCCGCTTTGAAAATCGCTTCGGCGGCGGAGCCACCATGGGCGTCGCCTACACCTGGTCCAAGTCCATCGCCGACTCCTCCGACGGCATCTGGAACGACGGCCAGGGCACCCTCCGCAACTGGTACTGCCGCAGCTGCGAGCGCTCCCTGACCACCTACGACGTCCCCCACCGCCTCGTCGTCAACTACAACTACGAAATCCCCTTCGGCAAAGGCCACAAGTTCGGCGCCAACCTCCCCTGGCTCGCCAACGCCTTCCTCGGCGGCTGGCAGACCAACGGCGTCTTCACCATCAACTCCGGTATGCCGCTCATCTTCAGCCAGACCACCAACAACAGCTTCTCCTTCGGCGGCGTCCAACGGCCCGATGCCGTCGGCGGCGACGCCCGTATCGCCGTTCGCAGCATCGACCGCTGGTTCGACACCACCCAGTTCAAGGTGGCCCCGAACTACACCTTCGGCAACCTCAGCCGGACCCACTCCAACCTCCGCAACGACTTCACCCGCGGCCTGAACTTCTCCATGATGAAGAACACCCGGATCCGGGAACTCCTCAATGTCCAGTTCCGCGCCGAGGCCTTCAACCTGACCAACACCCCCGTCTTCGGTAACCCGAACACGAACGTCGAGTCCGGCGCCTTCGGCACCATCACCGGACAAAGCAACGGCCCCCGCACCATCCAGCTCGGGCTCAAACTGCTGTTTTAAACCCCTACCCCGCAACTCGCCCGGCGCTCTCCACCACGAGAGCGCCGGGCTTTTTCTTTCTCCGGCCCCCGCCCCCTCACGCAGCAACACCGGGGCCGGGCTATCCTCCCCCCGCTGCGCCAGCCCCACCAACCGCGCGGAGCCCAGCCAGCCAAACTCCGCAACGCCCCAAACTCAGCAGCCCGCCCCGGATCTCGCCAAACACCCACTTCGTCCCTACGAGAAACCTCCGGCGCGCTGACTCCCGGGCCCACCAGGGAACCCGGCCTCCTCCCCGGTCCGCCGCCACGCCCGCGGCGCCTTTTCCAAGTAAACTGGCGGACATGCTGAAAGTATTCTGCGCGCCATCGCGCTACACGCAGGGCCCGGGGGCCACGGAGTTGCTGGGGCAGGAGATGGCCAACCTGGGGCTGCCGGGGCCGGTACTGATTGTCGCCGGGCAGAGCGCCATCCGGCTGCTGCAGGACACCTGGGCGCGAACGTTCGCCGAGGCGGGCTTCTCCTACTCCGTCTTTCCGTTCTCGGGAGAGTGCACCGCCGCAGAGGTTCGGCGCGGCGTGGCCGCAGCCGTGGCCACTGGTGCCCGCGTGGTCGTGGGCGCCGGGGGCGGTAAGGTCTTGGACGCCGCGCGGGCCATGGCGGCCGACCTGGCGCTGCCGGTCGTGAATTGCCCCACCATCGCGTCGAGCGATGCACCTTGCAGTGCGTTGTCGGTCATCTACTCTGAGGACGGGGCAGTGGAGGCCTATCGGATCTACCGGCGCAATCCGGATCTGGTCCTGGTGGATACGGCGGTAATCGCCCGGTCCCCGGCCCAGCTGCTCGTGGCCGGGATGGGCGATGCGCTCGCCACCTGGTTTGAAGCCAGGGTTTGCGCGGCCGGCGGCATCAAGAATATGCGGGGTGGAGCCTCCACCCGCAGCGCGCTCGCGCTCGCGGAGCTTTGCTACAAGACGCTGCTGGCCGATGGCGTGGCGGCGGTGGAGGCACTGCACTCCGGGGAACCGAATGAGTCGCTCGAGCGCCTGGTGGAGGCCAATACGCTGCTCTCGGGTTTGGGCTTTGAATCCTCGGGCCTGGCGGCGGCCCATGCGATTCATAATGGGTTGACCACGGCGCCCGGGACGCACGCCTACATGCATGGCGAAAAGGTCGCCTTCGGCCTGCTGACCCAGCTCATGCTCGAAGAGCAGCCGAAAGCGATCGTCCAGGAGGTTCTACGGTTCTCCATCGCGGTTGGGCTGCCGGTGACGTTTGCTGAGATCGGCCTCCCGAACCCGACGGCTTCGCTGCTCGCCGCCGTGGCGCGCCGGGCGACGCAGCCCGGCGAAACCATCCACAACGAACCGATGCCGGTGACGCCGGGAATGGTGGTGGCGGCCATGGATGCCGCGGATGCGGCCGGACGAGCGATGTCGGCCGGCCGGGGAAGCGAGCGTCCTCTTCGCTAGGGCGGCATCAGAAATCCGGCCACGGACCAAGAGGACGCGGATCGCGGGCCGGCAGGGACTGCTCAGGCCCGCGGATCGGCCGAGCCAGGAACAACCTGGGTCAGGTCCGTCGAGAGAATCGACGGGGCCCACATGGTCTCAATGTGCTCGATGACCAGCTCGGTGCCCCGCGCGTGGCTGACAAAGGGACGGGTTCGCGGGTCGTACATGGCGTCAGTGAGATCTCTTGCCAGAACGACGGAAAAGCCGAGCTTCGTCATCTGCCGGGCACCGAAGCCGCGGTTAAGAATGCAGATGTTGGTGTGGACGCCCATCAGCACGATCTTGTCAATCCCCTCCAGCTTGCAGAAGTTATAAATCTCCTGGCCGCTGTCGCTCACCCCGTCGTAGCCGATGATATCGATCGCGGAGTTTTCGCGCGTCCAGGGGTAGGGCGGCCCCACAAACTTCTTCAGTACCGGATCGTCACAGCCGCCGGCGGAGTCATCAATGGGAAAGTTACGCTCTTCGGCCGGCACGCGGGGGCAGCGGTTCTCGATCGGAAAGGGAGAGGCGGCCTTGGGCGCGGCCTGCATGCGCTGGCGCCACGGAGTGCCTTCGTAGAACTTCATCGTGTCGCTGGGGGCATGGATGATCATCACACCGTTGCTCCGGGCGGCGTTGATGACATTGTTCATGCGGGGGGCGAGGTTCGCCACGCGCTGCGCTGAGAGGGCGCACGTATGGGCGTCCCACATGTCGCAAATGACAATCGCCGTCCGGGCGACAGGCCATTCGACGGTGCTCTCCACCGGGCCCGCCTTGGTCCGGCGGCGGGTGCGGAGGCGGAGCGTGCCGGGAACCTTGGGCCGGTTGGGCAGCGCGGATTCGGTGGCCAGCAGTAGCCCCGCGGGGAGGGAGGCCAGTGAGGCCAGC
>JADCJL010000329.1 GCA_020247055.1 Acidobacteriaceae bacterium
ATCCGGCTAGGGCTGGAGGCTGCTGCGAGGGAGGCCGACAAGGGTTCGGATCGTCTAGCCGGTGAATGGCGAGAAGGGTTCAAGGCGGACAGCCACCTAGAGGGCCGGAGCGACGGCATGGACGAAGCCGCCGAACTGATCCGAGCCCTAGACCCCGCTACCATCGCAAAGGAGGCTGACCGTGAGTGAGCCACCCTTCACCCCCATCGACCCCGTCCGCTTCGCCGCCCGCCTGTTCCCCCGCTCTTACAGCCGCCCATTCACCGACTGGATGGAAGCAACCCGGCCACGGACGGACGTGAAGGAACGGGCCTATTGCTGGCCGAACCTGACGAGGAAGGCTTCGTGGCGATGAGGTACCTGTCCCTGTTCAGTGGCATCGAGGCTGCGAGCGTGGCGTGGGAGCCGCTTGGCTGGGAGTGCGTGGCCGTGGCGGAGGTGGACGCCTTCGCCAGCGCGGTCCTGGCGCACCGCTACCCGTCCGTCCCGAACCTCGGCGACGTGACGAAGATCGACGCGGCGGATCTCGCCGCACTGGGTCGCATTGACCTTGTCGTGTTTGGATCGCCCTGCCAGGACCTGTCCGTGGCGGGCAAGAGGGAGGGGCTGGCCGGTGAGCGCAGCAAACTGTTTCACACTGCCGTCGACATCGTGCGATGGGCAAGGGAGTACTGCGGCTGCCGATGGGCCTTGTGGGAGAACGTCTGCGGAGCCTTCAGCAGCAACAAGGGACGAGACTTTGCAGCAGTGGTTGGCGAACTGGCGGGTGTCGACGTCCCCGTCCCGCCCAAGGGCTGGGGCACGGAGGGCGCCGCCGTCGGCTCCGAAGGAATGGTCGAGTGGGCCGTGCTGGACGCGCAATGGTTCGGAGTGGCGCAGCGGCGCCGTCGCGTGTTCGCTCTCGCAGACTTTGGAGACTGGGCCAGTCGACCGCCGGTTCTTCTTGAGCCCCAAAGCCTGCGCGGGGATTCTCCGCCGCGCCGAGAACCGGGGCAAGGCGCTTCCGCCGATGTTGCACCAGGCCTTGTCTCAAGTGGCCGGGGCGTCGAGCGAGCCGAAGAGACCCGAGGACAAGACCCTGTAGTGGCGGTTCGCAGCATCAGCACCGGAGACGTGTCCCACTGCCTGAACGCCGGCGGCATGGGGCGGATCGACTACGAGACCGAGACGATGGTCGTCGAGCCCTACACTCTCGCTATTCGCGGACGGGAAGGCGGCGCAACGCTGGAGGCCCGGCAGGACGGCGTGTCGAACGCCATCCTGACACCTACCGGCGGACGAGCGGGGATTGGCGTCGGGGCGGTTGCGTTTTCCATCATGCCGATGAACAGCGGCAAGGACTACAAGGCCCGCGAGACGGACATCGCCCAGCCGATCATGGCGGCGGGCGGCAGGATCGGGAACCAAGGCGGTGACGCCGTGGTAGCCTTTGCGCCCGATGTCGCCCGAAGTCTGACCGCTAGACACGACAGCAGCCCCTGTGTGGACCGTGGGATGGAAGTGGTCGCGCAACCCGGCCTCCAAGTCCGTCGCCTCACCCCCACCGAGTGCGAGCGCCTTCAGGGCTTCCCAGACGGTCATACTTTAATCCCCTTCCGCGGCAAGCCCGCGGCAGATGGCCCGAGATACAAGGCCCTTGGGAACTCAATGGCAGTTCCTGTCATGTCCTGGGTGGCCAAACAGATCGAAATTGCAGAGAGTGGCTTGACATGATGACCGGCGAAGAGTTGCGGGAAGCCCGCGAAGACCTTAATCTCACCCGCCAAGAGTTGGCTGACATCCTGCGCTTCGGCGCGAACGGCGAAAGGCGGATCCGACGCATGGAGCGAGGCGAGATTGAGGTGTCAGGCCCGGTGTCGGTCGTCATTGACGCCCTGCTCGACGGCTGGTCGCCCGAGGACGGCTGGCAGTCGGATGACGGCTGACGAGGTGGTTGCGCGGCTCACCGGCGAGGCGGCTTATCTGAGCCTCACCCATGGCGTCCTCGTCATGGCCGATGGGCAGCGCATCCCACTCGTGCGCATGTACGACAAGGACGGGGATCCTACGGTGCACGCCGACGAGGCGACCAGCTTCCTGCTGAACGGCCCGGACTGCGGCGCCCCGAGCGGCTACGTCCTGCTGCCGTGCGACATGTTCGACCTGCTGGGGACACTGCATTGACGTTCACCCGCGAGCAACTGATGGCCCTGTCCAAGGAGGACCTGCTGTTCCTCGACTGGCAGGCCCGCTGGCGCGCGACGGCCCGACCGGACCAGATGCTGCCCGAGACGGGGTGGTCGCAGATCGGCGTGCAGGCCGGGCGCGGGTACGGAAAGACCCGGGTCGGCGCAGAGTGGCTCGGGCAGAAAGCCTACCGGGACACCAACAAGTTCCCGTTCCGGGTCATCGCTCCGACGCTCAACGACGTGCGCTTCACCTGCTTTGAGGGCCAATCCGGCCTGCTCACGGTCATCCCGCCGGAACTCGTCGCCGACTACAACAAGACCAACCTGCAAATCACGCTGATCAACGGCGCCACGATCCGGGGCTTCGGCGCCGAGGAGCCCGAGCGCCTGCGGGGGCCGAACAGCGCCGGCGACTGGTGCGATGAATTGGCGGCGTGGACGCGCGACGAGGATACGTGGGACCAGGCCGCGTTTGGCCGGCGTCTCGGCGTCAACCCGCAGGTCGTGTGGACCTCGACGCCCAAGCCCAAGACCCTGATCCGCAAGTTGACGGAGCCCAAGGAGGGGCGCGTCATCATCCGCGGTTCGACCTACGACAACCGGGAGAACCTGGCGGAATCGTTCTTTGACGAGTTGAAGAAGTACGAGGGCACCAAACTTGGCCGTCAGGAACTGGAAGGCGAACTGATCGACGCCGAGGAGGGCGGCATCATCGCCCGCTCGTGGTTCAAGCTGTG
>JADCJL010000033.1 GCA_020247055.1 Acidobacteriaceae bacterium
CAGCAGGTTCGGCTTTTCGAGCAGCAGTTTGCCGAGGGCGATGCGCATCTGCCAGCCGCCGGAGAACTCTTCGGTGGGCCGCCGCCAATCGTCTTTGTGAAAGCCGAGGCCGTCGAGCACCATGCCGACCTGCGATTCGATGTTATAGCCGTCGCGGGTGGTGAACTCGTTTTCGAGGCGATGGAAGCGTTCGGTGACGGCGAGGTACTCGGGTCCGGCCGGGTCCAACTCTGACATCGACACCGTCAGCGCCTCCATCTCCTGCTCCATGGCCTTGAGATTGTCGAATACGCTCATGCATTCGGCAAAGACGCTGCGCCCGCGGAGCGACAAGCCATCCTGGGGCAGATAGCCGATGGTCATGCCCTTGGTGAACTGAATGGAGCCGTAGTCGAGCGACTCCATGCCGCCGAGGACTTTGAGCAGGGTGGACTTGCCGGTGCCGTTGCCTCCTACGAGGCCCGCCCTCTCCTGGGGGGTGATGAGCCAGGAGACGTTTTCAAAGAGCAGTTTGGGGCCGAAGCGTTTGCCGGCAAGGTTGAGCGTGATCATTTAGGGCTGGTGGCGGAGAATGCGGCCGGCGCGGGTCTCGGTGAGTTTCCCTTCGGCCACAGCGGCCTGGCCGTTGACGAAGACATAGTCGAAGCCGGCGGCGTAGGCGTGGGGCGCCTGGTAGGTGGACGTATCCTGAACCTTTTCGGGATCGAACAGCACGAGATCGGCGGCAAAGCCTTCGCGCAGGTGGCCGCGGTCTTTGAGATTGAAGGTACGGGCCGGCAGGGAGGTCATACGCCGGACAGCGTCTTCAAGCGTCAGGACCTTGCGCTTGCGCACATACTCGGCGAGCACGCGCGGGTTGGTGCCGTAGCCCCGCGGATGAGGCATGCCGACGCCGAAGTCGCGCACGCCGGCGTCGCTGGCGATCGCCGTATTGGGGTATTGGAGAATGCGCAGCATGTCTTCGTCACCCATCGAGTGGTAGACCATCTGCGCGCCGCCCGCGGCGATCATGTCGAGAATCGTATCGGTTTCGGCCTTGCCCTCGATTTTGGCGATTGCGGCGATGTTCTTGCCCTCGTACTCCGGCTTGGGCTTGTAGCTGGCGACAATGGCGTACGAGTAATCCTGGTGCCCCAGCGCCGCCAGTTGCGCGCGCATCTCCTGCGTGATGCGGGCGCGGGTTTCCGGCGACTGGAGCCGCTCGCTGATCGCCCCCGGTCCGTCGGCCAGCGCCCAACTCGGCAGCGTGATCCCGAGGTTAGTCGACGAGTGATCGTAGGGATACTGATCGACGACGACATCGACGCCGTCGCGCCGGAACTGTTCGACCAGGGCGATGGTCTCCTTCGAATAACCCCAGATGGCCGGCGTATCGATCTTGAAGTGCGAAATTTGCACGCGCAAACCGGAGGACTTGCCCACGGTGACCGCTTCGGTGATGGCCTCCTTCACCTTCCGCCCTTCGTCGCGCATATGGCTGGCATAGACAGCGTTGTAACTGCCGGCCGTCTGCGCCAGGGCCACCACTTCCGGCGTATCCGAATAAGTGCCGGGAATATAGATCAGGCCGGTCGAAAAACCCACGGCGCCGTCGCGCATGGCCTGGTCGACCGAGGCCTGCATCTTCGTAATCTCTTCCGGCGTCGCCTTGCGATTGGCCGTGCCCATCACATCGCGCCGCACGGCGTTGTGGCCGATGAGTGAGCCGACGTTCAACCCCAGCCGGATCTCTTCGAGCCGCTTGAACCATACGGCGAGGTCGGTGCGGGAGCCGCCGCAGTTGCCGGTAATTACCGACGTCACGCCCTGATAGAGAAAGTTGGCCGCCTGCGGATTGAGTTCGACGGCGCCTTCAATATGCGTGTGCACGTCGATGAAGCCGGGCGCCAGAATGCGGTCGCGGGCGTCGATGGTAAGCCCGGCGGTCTTGCCGTTCAGGTTGCCAATGGCGGCGATGCGGTCCGCGCGCAAACCGACATCGGCGCGAAACCAGGGGTTGCCGGTGCCATCGACGACCCGGGCGTTCCGGATCAACACATCAAAATCGGCGGCGAAGGCAGCGGCGGCCAGAGCGACAAACAACAGCAGACGCATGGAAGTAGTCCTTGGGTTAACGGGCTACGGGGCCAAGAAAGAAGTGGAAAGCGTTGGCGAGAAAATCACGTAAGTCACTGCGTTTGACCACCGCGTCGAGAAAGCCTTTCTCGACCAGGAACTCCGACCGCTGGAACCCCGGCGGCAGCTTCTGGCGAATGGTCTGTTCGATCACGCGCGGCCCGGCAAAGCCGATCAACGCGCCTGGCTCACCGATATTCAGGTCGCCCAGCATGGCAAAGGAGGCGGTAACGCCGCCGGTGGTCGGGTCGGTGAGCAGGCTGATAAACGGCAGGCCAGCTTCGTCGAGTTTCATCAGCGCGGCTGAGGTCCGGGCCATCTGCATCAGGCTGACGGCGCCCTCCTGCATCCGGGCGCCACCCGAAGCCGAAACAATCAGCAGGGGCGTCCGTTCAGCGAGACAGCGTTCGATGGCGCGCACAATCTTCTCGCCGACCACGGCGCCCATGCTGCCGCCGATGAACTTCATATTGAACGCACAGCAGTGAACGCGGCGGCCCTTAATGGCGCCAACCGCCGCGATGAGAGAGTCCCGATGCCCGGTGGTCTTCGCCATGGCGGCCATTCGGCTGGCGTAGGGTTTCGAGTCGACAAAGTGCAGCGGGTCGGTCGAACGGAGCGTAGCATCGAGTTCCTGCCACTGCCCGTCGTCAAACAGCAGATTCAGCCGCTCCTCGGCGTTCAGCTTGAAGTGAAAGCCGCACTGCGTACAGACCGAGAGGTTCTCTGCGAGCTCCTTCTTCCAGATGATCTGGCCGCAACCGTCACACTTCTCCCACAGGCCTTCGGTTTTCAGCTTGCGTTCGTCTTCGGGCTCGGTCGTAACGCTCGGGGTCTTACGGGTCCACCAGGACATTAGCCCTTAGGTTAGCGCGGGTACGGATGGCCCCGCAACGTGGCGAAGGCCCGGTAGATCTGTTCGGCCAGCATGGCACGCGCCAGTTCATGCGGCCAGGTCATCAGGCTGAGCGACAGCAGGAGGTCCGCCCGTGCCCGCTGCGCCTCGGTCAACCCGTCGTGCCCCCCGAGCAGGAACAGCAAGTCGCGCCCCTCGTCCTCGAGTTTCCCGACCAGCGCCGCAAAGTTCGGCGAGGGCAACTGCTTGCCCGCCGGATCGAGAAAGATCTTGTAGGCCGAAGGATGCCGGTCGAGAAACTCGAGCGCCTCCGGCTTGACCTCCCGCGCCTGGGCCGGCGCGTAGCGCGTGGTCCGCTTCAGATACTCCTCGGTCAGCGCTTGGGCGTGCTGATCCCGCACCTTCCCGATGAAGTAGACAAAAACCTTCAAGCTACATCCAGTATTCCCAGCGTCCCGTGGCGATGGTGTAGAGCGACAGGCAAAGGTTCGTCACCCCGTGCGCCAGGATGAGATCACCCAATCGCTTGGTTTTCACCATCCAGAGGTTGTAGATGACCCCGGTCAGTAGACCGACCTCCCAGAAAGGCCCGTGTTCGGAGGCGAACAGCGCCGCCGTGATCAGCACCGACGAGAGGGAGTAGGCGCCCAGCGGAATGCTCGTAAAATCCGGATTGATGAGCCAGCGCATCATCCAGCCGCGCCAGAAGAGCTCTTCGAGGATGGGCACGAGGATGGCCGCCCGCAGCGTCCGGAACACGAGCACGGCGGTCGAACCGAGCGCCTCGGGAGGAATCGAACTCGACAGCTGACCGGTGAGCGAGTTGGTAAACAACCAGTGCTGCCGATAGCCGGGAATCAGCGCATCGGGAGCAATCCACAACAGCCAGACCCCGACTCCCACCGCGACGCTCGCCACCGGTGCGGCGCACCGAAAATCGACCACCTTCCGGGAGAAGAACCAGATGATCGCCGCCAGCACCGCCACGCGGAAGTACTGCTCCCAGCGCGGGTCCCACGGCCAGTAAGGCGCCGCGATCAACAGCAGCAGAAACGCCGCAAACGGCGCGACATAGGGAATGGCTGGATGATTCCTCAAGGCTTGGTCCCCCGGATCCAATTCAGGATGGTGTTGTATTCGGGTGAGCCCTTTTCAAACCGGACACCCCCACCGTGAGCCAATTTCTTCGCGCCAAGCGTTCCTTCGCTCTCGGCATCGGAGATCGGCTTGAGCAGAATCAGACTCTGCTCGGGATCTTCGAGATTGATCACGTTCCGGGCCGTGGTCAACGTCGCGTTGAACTGGGTGTGCGAAGCGTGGCAGTGCACGCAGGCCTGCCCGTCCTTACCCCGCGTGGTCAGGATCGGCTCGACGTAGCCGCGGAAGTAATCGTCATCGGGCCGGGCCCCGGTGGCCGTGGCGCGGGGAGCACCCGGTTTGCGCGGCGGTGCCGGCGCGCGCCCCCACGCCTGCAGATTCGGCAGCTGCGCGGGCAGTTCGCTGAGCATTTTCCTGACGATCGGCTCCCGATCGCCCA
>JADCJL010000330.1 GCA_020247055.1 Acidobacteriaceae bacterium
CTCATCAGCCAACTCGGACGCCCTCCGTTCTGGCGACATGTCGATCCATGCGCTGGTTGGCAGTATGGTCAGTAAATCCCTCCTCCGCGCGGGTTAATGAAAAGCCCAAAAAGCGGCGTCGAGGACCGAGAATAGCTACAGTGTTCGGCTCACTCTCCAGTCTTTGGCGTTCGGGACATTGGGAAACTGACCGGTTCCTGCAGAACAGTCTGACGTAAGTGGATTTTGTCTGCCACTGGGCTTGGAGCGTACTCGGAATGCTCGTCCCTCTTGCAGCCACTATCACCGACGGTTCATTCCAACAATCCCCGTACACTGGGTACCTTGACCGAAGCCGTCGGGTCTGGGAACCCATTCAGCACCAGCCATTCCCTCTGGGCGGGCGGCAACTTTGTATAGGGTACGAGGTGAGGATGCTCCCGGAGAAAAGCCTCGAACGAGGATTCGGCGATTCCGCCTTTGAAGCGCCGAAGGTAGCCGCTCTTCAGCAATCGCTGCACGGTCGTGCGAGAGCGGCCGATATCGTGGGCCACCTGGCTTACCGTCAGCGGTTGATGCTCCATTTCTTCAGCGCGATTTTCGACACGTTGCTTGTGCTTTCGAAACGCTGCATGGGTGCGGCCATTGGGGTTTTGCCCACGCTCAATCGCATCGCGCTCATGCCGGTTCCATCGTGGCTTCCTTTGCCATGGCCACTGGTCGCGCGGGAGTCTACGCCGAAGGAACTCCTTGATTGCCTCCGGTGTCCGCTCCAGTTCATTCGCCAACGCTTCAAGGGGTCGTCGCACGTCTTCAGGTTCCTTGGCCCATGCAACGACCAATCGGGATTCTGATGTCGTCCAATTTCGCATGCCTCTCAACCGGCTCCTCAATGGGGGTCTTGATTGGCATCCTAGGGACGCTTCGTTTCTTCAACAATTGGCAAACATGAGGGTTTGGCAGCTCATGATCGCTTCGTTAGGTGTTACGTCTTCAGAGCTAAACCTCTGCAATGATGGGAGTTGAAGGCCTAACGCCATTGCCTGCTGACGCCAGGAACAGCCTTCGCGGCCATGGTCAAAAAATGTCGATCCGTGGTTGTGTCCGTGGGTAATAGCGGAATCGATTTTCTCCGAGGGATTGCCGCTTTTTCCCAAAGCCATGCATACTCGATGGGAGTGGGCAAGAACGAATCATCGCGGTCCAACCGAGGCAGTGATTCCCAGACCGAACTTTCCGATCGAATGCTTCAGCAGTCGCTTAGAGTCTCTTGGAGGCGCTTGGCCGCAGAGATTGATCGCGTCCTGGAATTCCGGGCGTTTTCACTTTGGACTCGGGCAATCATCGAGATCGAAGGTTCAATCCCTGACGAAGTCCTTGCCTCAATTGAGAAGCGCTGCCCTGGGTTTGGGATGCGCAAAAGGGGCAATCGCGAGCTTCCTTCGCTGTGGACAGACCTTCTTGCGTGGTCCGAGCAGTTCGTCTTCACAGAATCTAAGGCCGGAGGATGGATCGAGGCGGCTCATTACTACTCCGGCCTGGACCCTCGTTCGGAGCAAACCTGGCTGCACATGGAGCGATCTCTGGATGAGTGGTCTGAGCAGCGGCCAACCCATTACCCCGAGTTCACCGAATGGTGGAAGGCGGATCGGGCAACGTGCTTTGAAATTCCCCCGGCCACTCTTGACAAAGCCATCGAGGCAATCGCTTTCTCTTATTGGGCGGTCCTGCTTGTAGCTGTCGGTGACCAAGAAAGCTTCCTCCGAGGCGAAATCGAAACGCGATGCCCGAGCTTTCTTGCGAACTGCCCGATTCCGCCTGCCAACGATGTGGATGCCCTGGCAAGGTTCCGTAGTGCAATGGAAGATTCCCTTCTGGCGGGGCACAAAGAGTCGCAGCGCGTGAAAGCTGCCGCGATGAACCATCTCCGCACTATCCGCATCACGGCGTACTTCGACGCCTGCCTGCACCATGTTCAGATTCCGTCCTTTACGGTCTGGCTGCAACACGCTGACGAGTTCGTCGTTAACCCTTAGCGCCGGCCGCCATCGCTTGTGGCGAGCCCTTTGGGTAGCCATGCACCGATACCAGCCAATACTGGGTTTCCGGCGCCAACTCACCGAAGGGAATCTCTTCAGGATGCGCTGTGCAGAATGCCGAGAAGGACGCTTCTGTGATGCGACCGCGCCGCCGCCGCAACCACCCATTCCGCTGCCAGCGCCGGACATCGGTCTCCGATACCTCAAGTACTCCAGCCAAGTCCTTGGCCTTGAAGCCACCAAAGAAGTCAGCCGACTTTCCGAGCCGGCGCAACCGCGCCACGATGGATTCCACGGATCGCCCGAGGCGTCTGGCGATCATCTCCTTGGGTTGATGAACCAGCGACAATAGCACCAGGTCAGTGCCGCGATCCCAATCGCGCCGCTGCACTTCACCCGTGCAGCGAAGCCCGAGTCCCCTCGCTCTTTTCGTAATCTCGCGCCGGGTTAATCCTGGATGCCGCGCTTGAACTGCCGAGATCGCAGCAATAGCTGCCTTTTTTCCCAGTGGGTACTGTGAGCGCAACAGATCATCGTCTTCGGCTGTCCAATTGCCCTTCAGCAGATCTTGACTAGCCGAATCATCGGCTGTGGAGACGTGAACTCCGTTTCCCAGTACTTGGCGCAGCGTCACTGTTCGTTCCGGGTGCGCCTGAAGACGCGCGCGGACATCGAGTGTCGGGAAACCAGAGTGCCCGGGGGAAGAAAGGCGCTGGGGGGGAGGTCCCTTCGACATGACTACCACCTGTTCAGTCTTTACATCGTTCGGTTGCCGTTCCTGCGCTGCGGCGGCCCCTCAGTCAGGGCAACCTCAGCCGTGTGGTGCTCAACGCGGGCCAACTTTGCCAATAAGCTGCCCACAACACTAGAAGTCCTGACTCAGGCGAAAGGTCCGATTCTCATGCGCAACCGGTGTTGGATGGCCAGTGTTACAGTGACAATTCAGTCCGCGGGTGACTAGCAAGTAACTGCAAAAAAGTTTTGGGACTTTTTGGGCTGCCCGGATCTTCTATTGAGTAGAGGGGCAGACTCAGTCGGTATTCCTCTAGTACGTCGGCCAAAGGTCGGCAGGGGTTCTCATGGCAGCAAACCACGATAATCGCCCTGATAGCTTC
Organism: Acidobacteriaceae bacterium; assembly: GCA_020247055.1. Taxonomy (GTDB): domain Bacteria; phylum Acidobacteriota; class Terriglobia; order Bryobacterales; family Bryobacteraceae. Next base: position 3,134 of record JADCJL010000330.1, read on the forward strand.
GACTTGGAAGTGATTCCACCCTTCTGGCTTCGCGACGATGAAGAGGGCAAGCAACTGCTGGATGCAAGGGTCGTAAAAGTTGCCACCGAGAACTGGCATTGGGCATTTCGATTTGCCAGAAATGAATTGCATGATGGTGCCGGCGCCCTTGAGATCGTCGAGTTCGTGGCAATCGAAGTCTCCAAGCGCCTCCGTGCAGAACCAGCAGTTCAGACGAACTTGGCCGCTTACTACAAGACTGCATATGTAAATCGTGTCCGGGCATTGGCTGAGCGCAATGGCCGGATCCGCTACGAAGGCAGCCCCAACGACCTCGAACTCAACCACCAGCCGATCGCCGCTGACTGGTTCAAGCTCTTCGAGAACCGGATGATTCTGCAAGCCCTGCTCCCGTTCACTGCTGAGCCGATTCGCCGCATTCTCAACTACCGGCTCCTGGATTTCTCGTGGAAAGAAATTGCCGGGCACCTCGGGGTCACAGAGAAGCAGGCGAAATCACGGTTCTATTACGGAGTTCAGCAGGCACGGGATGAGCTATCCGCCGCCCAAAAGAAGCGGGCCCGCAAGGAGGCATCCGCACCATGAAAATGATGGATCCAGATCAAAGCTTTACTCCGCGTGAGGAGCGACAGCTGCTGCAAAGTGTCGCCGCGCTGCTTGAGGCAAACCTCTCGCAACCCGACACAAATCAATGCCCGTCCTGCACAGATTTGAGGAATCTGGCAAGACGCCGAATTCGCTTGACCGACGCTGATTCCCTCGTAGATCACATCGGCGTTTGTCCGCGGTGCTTCAAGGGCTACTCGGAGTTTCGGGCTCAGTACAAAACGCGCGTCCGAGCCCAGTACACCGCTTTGGCTCTGGCCGCTGGCGTGGTGATTGCGGTCCTACTGTTGCCGCTGATGCGTCCACATGTGGCTCAACCCAATCCCCCAGCGCCGATCATCGCCAAGCTACCCGACCGGCCACAACCTGCGGTGGCCGCCGTTCTGGACCTCACGAAGTTGGGCGTGGCGCGGAGCGATTCTCCGGCAGCGGGAGTTCGACCCCAAGTGGGCTCTTTGCCATGCGCCCGAGTCACCCTTTCCGTCCACCTGCCCGTCGGAAGCGAGGACGGCCGCTACGAAGTGGCGCTGGTGCGCAAGTCCGGAGAATCCGTGGTGTCATCAAGCGGGAATGCGATGCTTCAGAACTATGTTGAAGTGCTCAGCGTGGAAATTGATTTGTCCTCTGTGGCTCCAGGCAACTACGGCCTCGCGATTCGACAGCTTGGATCTTCCTGGAGAGAGTATCCGATTGCTTTGGTCCCCAAGGAGGTCCCATGACGACTGACGCTCCCGAATTCTCACAAGCGATTCGAGAACAAATGCTCGAAGCGATTGCCACCACGGTCCAGGCAAGGTTTTTCGACCCTAAGTTCAATGGCCGCAATTGGCAAACGCTTCTCCAACTGGCCAGAGAGGGGATCTTGCAAGCGACCAACCCGGTTGATTTCGAATCCCGGGTTCAAGCCTTGCTCGAACAACTCGCAGTCCAGCCGGTCGGATTCTTTCATCGCATTCGCGCCAAGGTTCCCGTGCACCATGTGCTTCGCGCCACGCTTTACCCGTACAACGGCACTTGGGTATTTCAAGATGTCCAGGAAGACGGGCCAGCTTTTGCCGCACAGATCAAGCCGGGTGACACGCTGCTCGCCGTCAACGATTCTCCCGTAACGCCACCCGAGCCGGTGCGATTTCCTGCCGGCGCGCCAGCGTCGATTCAAATTCGGCGCCGCGACGGTAACGAGGAACGCATCGTTCCACAAGCGCTCCCGCCAGACGAGGCGCGCCGGAACTCCGTTCGCACGGCCTTGCTCGATGATGGCGTCGGTTATCTGAAGATCACTCGATTCCCTGGATTGGTCGGGGTAGACATGGCACGAGACATCGACGCTGCCGTTCAAACACTCTCTGAATGCCGCTCACTCGTGGTGGATCTGCGCGGGAACCCCGGGGGCGGTTCCGCGAATTTGCGGCTCATGAGCTATTTGACGCCGGGCAAGAAGCCTGTGGGCTACAGCCTGACGCGGCCGCGTGCGGAACGTGGCTATCTCCGGGAAGAGCTGGCTCAGTTCCGTCGTATCCCGACGAATAAGCTCGCCCTGATCGGGCTTGCGCTTCGATTTAAGTTTGCGGACAAGTCCATCGTCGTCGTCACCGAGGGTTTGAAGCCGCCGAGGTTCCAAGGCCGTGTCGTACTGCTGGCGAACGAGCACACCGTAAGCGGCGCCGAGATTGTCGTAGGTTTCGCAAAGGACCACGGGTTGGCACGGATCGTGGGCACCCGTACTGCCGGGCGGCTCTACGGGTGGAGTTCTTTCCCGATCCAGCAGGACTACCGGCTTACCATCCCGGTAAGCAACTACATCACATGGGAAGGAAAGTGCTTCGAAGGCACCGGGATCGAGCCTGACGTCGAGGTGCCATTCTCTCCCGAAGCCGCGTGTGACGGCAGGGATTTGCAGTTGGAGGAGGGGGCCAAGATCGCCACCAGTCTTTGACCGGAACAGAGAGTTTTCTCGGAGGAACTACATTTATGGCCGTTCTGAATCCAAGGCGCAAGGCTGCCTCAGCTTTCCGTTGTCTCGGGATCCTGGTTTTCGCTGTGTGGCCGCCAATACTCGTCGCACAGCCGGATGATCCGAACGCCCTGCTCGCTGAAGCGGAGCGGCTCTACTGGTTGGACAACTGGGCCAAGTCACGGCCTTTGTACGAAAAGGCGGAAGCTCTGTTCGAAGCCAATGGCGACCTTCGAAATGCCGCCCTTGCCCGTATCAGTCGCTTGCGCGCCGACGCAGATCGGATTTCCTACCCCGACGTCAGTCAGCAACTGGCGAAGGAACTCGAGAACCCCGTTGTGGTCAGCAATCCTCAAGTCCGCCTCCGCTGCTTGATCGTCAAGGCAACGATTGACCTGAGTATCGACCCACTACTCTCCGCCGGCACATGGCGAACCGCTCTGGAGTTGGCCAACTCCATCGGAGAGACGCGTTGGGTCACGAGAATTCAGGGCGAACTGGGCATCATCTCTTTTCTGGATGGTAAGAGCACGGAGGCCCGCGGGATCATGACCAAGGTGATTCAGTCCGCAGCGGCCGTGGGCGACCTTGCGGGTCAGATTCGCGCTCTATCGCTCATCGGAGTGGGCCTGTCGGAACTGGGTGAGTATGATCGCTCGCTCCGCTTCTTCGACCAAGCCTTGGACCTCTCGCAAAAGAATCCGGACCTGCGCTTCCCACTGATGGCAAACATGGGGAAGGCTTCCGCTCTGAACGCATTAGGACGGTCGCGCGAAGCGCAGGCCTTCCTGAAGCGGGCAATCCGTTTTGTTGAAGAAACGGAAATGAACGTGTATCGTGCGGACATTCTGCTGGCGCTCGCTGGAAGCGCGGCCAGAAGCAAGGACTATCCCACAGCCGTGGAGTTGCTCATGGAGGCCGTCCGATCGGCTGAACGGTTCGAGATGCCTCGTCCCCGAGCTGCTGCCTTGCTCAGCCTGGCTGCCATTTATCGCGAAATGGGCGATCCAAAGAAGGCGGACGAGGCTGCTTCGGAGGCAGTCGTCGCGGCGAGGAAACTTGTGGACATGTACGTTCTCCCACGGCACCTCGCTTCAGCGGCAGCCATCAAGGTGAACGGCGGCAAGATAGCCGAGGCGGATTCGCTTTACGAAGAAGCGGGCGACCTCATCGAAGCCATGCTGGTAAACGTACCGAGCCCAAGACTGCGCAGCACTCTCGTGGCCGCAATGAGCGAAGTCTATGTTGGGCACTTCGCGCTCGCCGTAGAAGGGCTGAAAGACAACCAGCGTGCGTTCGAGATCCTTGAGCGCGCCCGCGGTCGTGCCGCGGCAGACGCCCTTCGATCTTTGCCAACACAGCAGTCCACTCCTCAGGGAACGAAAGCGCCAGCGGAGCGCCAAATCGCCGCTCTGCAAATTCGCCTCCAGCAAGCGGCAACGCCCCGGATTCGAAAGGACCTTCTCAACCAACTGGCATTGGCCGAAGAGGCATTGTCACCACTCCACTTCGATCAGCATCGCTTTACTCAATTCCTTCGCGGCGATCCGGTTTCGCTCGGTGCCTTACGCAAGACCATGCGCGAGGACGAGTTGATCGTCGAATACGTGCTGGCAGATCCAGCATCGTTTGCCGTCGTCATTTCAAGGGGTGCCATTCGAATTCAGAAGCTGGCGAGCAAAGCCACGATTGAGGGGCTGGCCCAACGATTTCACGGCGAGTTGAAGAAAAAGGAGTCGGTCGCAGCACCTTCCGGCGTGACGCTGGCATCCGAACTTCTCCGACCCATCCCAGAGATCTTGGGCAGTAAGCGGGTGATCTTGGTCCCTGACGGAATGCTTCACCTCACGCCGTTTGACGCCCTCCCATCCGGGCGCACTGGTTACTTGGGAGATCAAAAGGTCATTTCAGTAGCGCCCTCCGCGACCGTCCTCCATCTGATTCGCACCAATCGCCCCATTACGACTCAGGCCGCACGCCTGCTTGCAGTTGGAAACGTGGCTTACCCCGCCAGCGCGCCTTCTCAAAACACCACACGGGAAACGCGCGGAATCTTCGATGCTTCCGGTAGCGGTATCACTGGGCTGCCGTCAACGGCCGATGAAATCGCAGCAATTGCTGCTCTCGCCGGCCCCAAGTCGGTGGTCCTGGATGGACGGGCGGCGACCGAGAAGGCCCTCAAATCTCAGCCGCTCCGGTCATTTTCGGTTTTGCACCTGGCAGTGCACGGAGTCGCCGACTCCAAGTTCCCAGATCGTTCCGCACTCGTGTTCGGCTCTGACGCCGCTGCTCATGAAGACGGATTGCTCCAGATTCGGGAGATTGAATCGCTCCCGCTCAATGCTGACCTGGTGACGTTGTCCGCCTGCGATACCGGTGCCGGTCGCATCCAAGGCCAAGAGGGCGTTGCCAACATTGTTCGCGCCTTCCTGTATGCCGGCTCGCGCTCCATCGTCTCGACTCTCTGGGAAGTGGACGACACATTCACTGCGGCTCTGATGAAGCGCTTCTACGCCAATCTCGCCGCCGGGCGCGATGTCAGCGATGCCTTGCGTCTCGCCAAGCTCGAAATGCGCCGTCGCCTCGGCCCCAATGCCGCGCCTTACTTCTGGGGTCCCTTCACTGTCGTCGGCGATGGGCTCACCCGTATTAGATTCACTCCTCGCTAGACGCGGAAAGGCGGATGGTTGTGCGATGTCCATTCCGCCAAAGGGACCAAGTCTATTTGTTTGCATATGCAGCCCGCTGCGTCGCAATCCGGCGGCAGTCCTCAATAAAGCGCTCCACGTCCAGTGGATCAAACCTGAGGGGACTCTTGCCAGGACCCATTTTGACTGCGGGCAGATATGGCTTCCGCTTACCGGAGGCGTGCTGGATAACCCACGACTTGCTGACACCCAGTTTTTTCGCCACATCGGTTGCGCGTACCAGTTGCCGGATTGGGCCAGTACTTTCAGATTTGGACGGGAGCGGGCTTCCTTCTGCCCCAATGAGTCGCTGCATGTTTACCTCGAGGTCAATCGTCTGGCGATCAGATCCTCACTGTATGCGACTTCGTCAAGTACCCCAAATGACTTTGCCTATTCAGGTGTTTCGCCAGCCTTTTCGGGGCCGCCTGCGATCTGTGCGTCTAATGCAGCTACTGCGGACCGGAGGCTTTCTGGAATCACTTTTGCATAGTGCTTCAGGGTAGTGTATGGATTCGAATGCCGAAGATGTCGCTGCATGTCTTTGACCGTGGCGTGGGTCTGCATGTGTGTGGCAGAGGAGCGCCGGAAAGCCTGGAAGGTAACCCCGGCCACTCCGGCCTGCACAGCCAATGGCTTGAGGTGCCGCTTCAGAAAATTGCCGACGCCAAAGGCCGAACCAGCCGCGTTGGGAAAGAGGAATGCACGAGGATCGGTGCGATCGTTATGCCCCAAGATCCACGCCTCGACTTCGTGCCTCAGATCAGGAGGAATCGGGACAAAATTGTCGCTTTCCGCAGTCTTCGTATGGCCTATTCGCCCTTCGCCGCGCTGGCGCTCCTTGAGCGCCTCATCGATTCTGATTTGCTCTCCCTCAAAGTCCTCGATCCTAAGGGCCAAAACTTCCGAGGGGCGTAAACCGCAAACCGAAAGTAGACGCAAGATCAGGTGTTCTCTTGGCGGGGCAATCGCCATTATTGCCCTTAGTTCGTCAATTGAAAGAAATCGTTCGCAAGATTTGTGGGTTAGGTTTGGCAGAGTCAGTTTCCGCGCTGGATCTCGTTCAATCCATGCCTCCTCGGCTGCGAAATTGAAGCTCGCCTTTAGATACGTGCGAACCCGTCCCACGGCCGAGGAACTATAGCCAGCCTCCGCCATTTGATTCAAAAGCCTTTGCAAGGAGACAAGGGTGATCTCATGGAGGTGCTGGTGCCCGATGGTGGGGATGACATGCTTATTGAAGAGATACTGCAGGTCCTCCCGAGTCTTGGTAGACCAGCGGCCTTCGCGAACGGCGGAAAACGATGACCACAAATCCGCGAACGTAATCAACTTGCGAGTCTGCGGTTCCCGTCGCCCTACACACTCTTCGATGTAGTTGGAAAGCCTGACCAACGCCTCATGTTTTGGCATCGACGCAGGCCCAAGTGTCTTTTCCTTCTTCTTGCGAAGTTTCTGGCCATCCCGCGATGTAGTCGAGATGTGAAAAAAGCCAACCCACACCTTTCCGACCCGTGGCCTGTCCATCTTTGCTACCCAGCCTTGGGGCGGGGAAGTCTCTGGGAGTAGTGGGCCAAGACGCCGAATGTCAAAGTCAGTTTCGCGATCAGGATACGGAGTTTTGCCTTTCACCACCATGGCCGAAGTATACGGCCCGTCGGGAAATCTGACAAATGCGACTGGGTGGGCTGTTGGGTGGGCTGTTTTCCGGAGGAGGATCCGTAAACTACTGATTCTAATGGTGGGCGCGCAGGGACTCGAACCCCGGACCTCCTGCGTGTGAAGCAGGCGCTCTAACCAGCTGAGCTACGCGCCCAAACCTTTCGATAGTAACACAATCGCCGACCCTCGTCCATGGTACCCTGACGCGATGGAAGCCTTGGCCCTTCTGATCGCGGCTCTCGCCTTCGGCTTAGCTTGGTCGGGCCGGCGCCGCACCAACGCCCTCTTGCAGCAGAACATCGCGCTCGAACGGCACCTCGGCAAACTCGCTAACCGGCTCGCCGCCCTTGAAAACGCCACCCTCGTTCCTCCACCCATCCCACCCCCTTCTCCCCCAGTCCCTACCCCGGTTGCCGCACCCGCACCCACTCCAGGCCCCTCGCCGAGCTCCACACCGCCACCGCGCTCCACCCGCGAAACTCCAGACCTCGAATCGATCATCGGCAGCAACTGGCTCAGCAAACTCGGCGTCCTCATCCTCCTCATCGGCCTCGCTCTCTTCCTCGGCTTCTCGCTCACTACCCTCGGACCCGCCGGCCGCATCGCCCTCGGCCTTGCCACCAGCATCGCCCTCCTCGGCGCCGGCATCGCCGCCGAACGCAAATCCGACTACCGCGTCCTCGGCGCCGCCCTCCTCGGCGGAGGGTGGGCCGGCCTCTATTTCACCCTCTATGCCGCCCACGCCCTGCCCACCGCCCGCATCGTCGACTCACCCCTTCTCGGCTTCCTCCTGCTGATCGGCGCCTCGGCCGCCATGGTCGCCCACTCGCTCCGCTACGACTCGCCCACGATCACCGGCCTCGCCTACGCCGCCGCCTTCCTGGCCATCGCCATCTCGCCCCCGAACGCCTTCGCCCGCCTGTCCTCCGTGCCCCTCCTCGCCACGCTGCTCGCCGTCGCGTGGCGTAAGAACTGGCAGCCTCTCGCCGCGGCCGGCGCCGTCTACGCCTACCTCGCCTGCTCCCTCAACCTCGCCACCGGCGATGGCGATACCGAAATCACCCGTTTCGGCCAGCCCATCCTCTGGACCTACTGGCTGTTGCTTGAAGGCTTCGATCTGGCCAATCTCCGCCGCGGCCTCCACTATTTCCCCGTCTTCCTTTTCAACGCCACGGGATTCCTGCTCGCCGCAACAGCCACCTGGCCGGGCGGATCTTTCGGCTCCCCCGAGCCGCTGCTGGCCTCCATCGCCGGCGCCTATCTTCTCTCTTCCCTACTCCGCCTGGAGCGCCGGCCCGAAGGCTATGCCGACCGCTCCACTTACTACGGCTTCTGCGCCGCACTCTCCCTCTCGACTCTCCTCGCCGCCAGCGCCATCGGCTCAGCCCTCACCGGCCTCCACCGTCTCTATGCCCTCGCTCTTCTGGTCCAGTTCGTCGCCCTCGCCGGATGGTGGTTCCGCAGCGTCTATCTCCGCTGGTTCGCCACCGCGCTCTTCCTCCTCCCCCTCGGCCAACTTCTGCTCTCCAACCTCGCCAGCGCGGCGCCGATCACCCTGCTGAGCCGCTCCTGGAGGGAATCCACGCCCCCCGCCTTGCTGCTGCTGACCCTGTTCTACGCCAACCGCCTGGCCTTGCACCGAACCAGCGTCTACAGTTTCGCCGGCTCGTTCCTGCTGGCCGGCCTGATCGGCGCCGAAGCCACCCCCGACACCCGCCCGCTCGCCGCCACCCTCGCCGCCGCCCTCCTCTGGCTCGCCGCGCGCCGCTTCGACGCGATCGACCTCCGTCTGCAGGCGCTACTGCTGGCCATCCTCAGCATTCCCAATGTCTTTTCCCCACCCACCACCCTCCCGCTTCTCACCCTCGGCGTGCCCGCCGCCCTCTACCTCGCCGCCGCCATCGCGCTCGAAACAAGCGAACCTCAGCGCTTCGCCCTCTGCGGCGCGGCGAACCTCTTCCTCGCTTCCCTTCTCTATCGCCTCTCCCCCGAACCGCACCGGGCCCTCGCCTGCGGTCTAGCCGCCCTCGCCCTGTGGCTCGACGGGCTCCGCCGCAACTCCTGGGGCGCCCTTGCCGCCACGCCCGTGCTCGGCTTCGCCGCCCTCGGACACTGGCAGATTCTCCCTGTCAACGACCCGGCCCGCGTTCCCGGTCTGCTCCCGTACTTCGCGATCCTCTACGCCCCCGCGAACTCGGCCGGCCGGTACACCAA
>JADCJL010000331.1 GCA_020247055.1 Acidobacteriaceae bacterium
ACCCATCGCCCCACCCCGCCCCGCCTTCACCGCCAGCCACCCCCACCCCACCAGAAACGCCACCCCACCCACCGGCGCCACCGCCCCCCAACTCCTCACCCCCGTCACCGCCAGCAGATACAACGATCCCGAAAACAACAAAATCCCCCACCCCAACAACCCGCAAATCCGCCCCCCCGCCGCCCCCAACTCCCGCCACCGCCCCACCACCAAAATCCCCAGCGCATGCACAAAGTGGTAAAACACCGCCTTCTCATACACCCCCATCGCATACTCATCCAGCCGCCCCCGCAGCCCGTGCGCCCCAAACGCCCCCAAACCCACCGCCAAAGCCAGTAATCCCGCGCCCATCGCACTCCAGTTCATCCTCAAACCATACACCAATCCCACCAGGAAACTGAATCCGGGCAAATTGCGGAAGCATCTTTACAGGTTGGTTACACCCGTAACTACCCCAAGGAAAAACCCTATGCCAACTCCGCTCCTCCGCACCGCGGCCGCGCTCCTGCTCAGCACCGCCGCCCTCTGGGCCCAAACCACCGGCTCCGTCCTCGGCACCGTCTCCGACCCCACCGGCGCCGTCGTCGCCAACGCCAAAATCTCCGTCAAAAACCTCGCCACCGGCTTCCTCAACGCCGCCTCCACCGGCTCCGACGGCCGCTTCCGCATCCCCCAGCTCCCCGCCTCCAACTACGAACTCACCGTCGAAGCCCCCGGCTTCGCCCGCTACGTCCAGGCCCCCATCACCCTCCAGCTCAACCAAAACGCCGAATTCCTCGTCAAACTCGAAGTCAAGTCGGCCACCGAAACCGTCATCGTCTCGAGCGAAGCCCCCCTCATCAACACCACCAACGCCGAAGTCGGCGCCAACTTCGACTCCAAGCGCATCGAAGAGCTTCCCCTCTCCCCCAGCCGCAACATCCTCAACGCCGCCCTCTCCGTCGCCGGCGTCGCCCAAATGTCCTCCGGCAACTCCAGCTTCACCTCCGGCGGCGTCTCCTTCTCCGTCAACGGCATGCGCCAGCGCTCCAACAACTTCGTCGTCGACGGCTCCGACTCCAACAACCCCTCCGTCGGCGGCCTCCAGCAGGAGATCAACAACCCCGACACCGTCGCCGAATTCCGCATCATCACCAACCAGTTCCTCCCCGAATACGGCCGCGCCGCCGGCTCCGTCGTCTCCATCGTCACCAAAAGCGGCACCAACGAAATCCACGGCACCGCCTTCTGGTACCACAACAGCAACCGCCTCAACGCCCGCTCCAACGTCGAAAAGCTCTCCGGCTTCACCCGCGCCCCCTGGCGCATTGAAAACCAGTTCGGCGCCACCGGCGGCGGCCCCATCGTAAAGAACAAAACCTTCTTCTTCGGCTCCCTCATGCGCTGGACCGACCGCCAGTTCGCCGCCGGCACCGCCATCCAGGGCGCCCCCACCGAAGCCGGCAAAGCCCTCCTCCGCCCCCTCGCCGCCGGCCGCCCCCAGCTCCAGGCTCTCCTCGACTTCCTCCCCGCGGCCGGCATCGCCGGCGGCACCCCCGCCACCGTCACCGCCGGCGGCCAAACCCTCTCCATCCCCACCGGCACCCTCGCCGGCGCCCAGCCCGCCCTCCTCAACGCCTGGCAGTGGTCCGCCCGCGGCGACCACCGCTTTAACGACAAACACACCCTCGGCGGCCGCGTCCTCGTCGACACCCGCACCCAGGTCAGCGGCCAGTCCGTCCCCCCCGGCCTCACCTCCTCCTCCCCCACCGACCGTACCGCCGCCAACCTCTTCCTCAACTCCTCCCTCTCCGCCTCCGTCTTCAACGAGTTCCGCACCAGCTTCCAGCGCGTCGTCTCCGTCACCACGGCCGCCGACGCCCGCGCCCTCGCCATCCCCTCGTTTGAAGTCTCCGGCCTCGGCCTCAGCGGCTTCAACGCCGCCACCAGCCGCACCGCCATCGGCCTCGCCGTCAACCTCCCCCAGGCCCAGGCCGTCACCAACTACCAGATCATGAACAACTTCTCCTGGTTCCGCGGCACCCACTCCTATAAAGCCGGCTTCGACTTCCGCCGCCTCGACCAGAACCAGGACTTCAACCCCACCATCCGCGGCCGCATCGCCTACTCCACCCTCCAGAGCGTCGTCGACGACCTCCCCATCAACGCCTCCATCAACTCCTTCCTCCCCGGCGTCGGCCGTTGGCAGGCTTACCGCTACTACGACTACTTCTTCTTCCTCCAGGACGAGTGGCGCATCCGCCCCAACCTCACCATCACCTACGGCCTCCGCTACGAGACCCCCGGCAACGCCTTTAACTTCCTCCAGGGCGTCAACACCCGCGTCGTCGCCGCCAACAACAACAACCCCGACTTCCGCGTCGACCCCGCCCCGCCCCGCGACCGCAACAACTGGGCCCCCCGTTTCGGCTTCAACTACCGCTTCGGCAGCGCCCCCGGCCTCCTCGGCAAGCTCACCGGCGACCAGAAACTGGTCCTCCGCGGCGGCTACTCCCGCACCTACGACCTGATCTTCAACAACATCTACCTCAACATCTACAGCGCCTTCCCCTTCACCATCGTCAACAACTTCCCCGCCGGCCAGCCCGGCGCCTACCAGCGCATCCAGGACATCGCCCAGGGCCGTGTCACCCCCGGCCCCACCAACCCCGCCCAACTGCCCCGCACCATCGTCGACTCCAACTTCCGCGCCCCCGTCGTCGAGCAGTTCGCCTTCCAGTTCCAGCGCGAACTCGCCCGCAACTGGGTCCTCACCACCGGCCTGGTCTCCACCAAGGGAACCGCCCTCTTCCAGACCCTCGACGGCAACCCGACCCTCCCCACCACCAACAACTTCGGCGGCGCTGCCAACCCGGTCGTCCGCGTCAACCCGGCGCGCGGCCCGATTCGCCACCGCGCCAACGCCGCCTCTTCCATCTACCACTCCTGGCAGACATCCCCAAAGAAATCAACAAAAGCAGAGCGCCTCTCCCAGAACTTCGCCATCGGAGCCCACTACACCTGGAGCGCCTTCATCGACGACGCCTCGGAGATCTTCAACCCCTCCGTTGCCGGCGAGATCGCCGTCCCCCAGGACAGCTTCAACCGCCGCGCCGACCGTGGCCGTTCCACCTACGACCGTCCGCACCGCTTCACCACCAACTTCACCTACGAACTCCCCTTCCTCCGCAAGCAGGAAACCGCGGCCGGCCGCATCCTCGGCGGCTGGATGGTCTCGTCCCTGATCAGCTTCCAGAGCGGCCAGCCCTTCACCCCGCTGAACGGTTCGGACCCTGGCCGTCGTCTCTCGGGGATTGACGCCCTGGTTGGCACCTCCATTCGTCCCAACCTGAACACGAACCTCGATCTGTCGAGCATGGACATGCGCCAGATCCGCAGCGCCGGCCAGTTTACGGGAGGGGTATTCAATCTCTTCTCCCTGGTCAATGCGGCGAACCCGATGGGCAACGTGGGCCGCAACGTCCTGCGTGCGGACGGCATTAACAACGTGGACATAGCGTTGAAGAAGGTGGTGCGTCTCCCCTGGGAGAAGCACACGTTTGACATCCGCGTGGACTTCTACAACCTGACGAACACCCGCGACTACGGCATCCCGCAGGCGAACGTGAACAACGCGGGCTTCGCCAACGAGGGCCTGACGGACGGAGGCCGCCGCCGAGTCCAATTCGGCCTCCGCTACGCCTTCTAACCGGAAACAAAAACCAATCCCCAAAACCAACCCAAGGCCGGCCAACCCGAAAGGGAAAAGCCGGCCTTCAACATTCCCGCCGCCCCGCCCGCTGCGGGCGAACCCCTGCAGCACCGAAAAGGTCATTCGCCGGAACCAACCATTGAACCAGCACCAACTGGGCGAATCTAGGCCGGTAGAAACGAGGTGGTCAAAGAACAGGAAGCTCTTCCGCTCACAGATCTCATTTGAGGCTCCGAGTTTTGACCCGTACCAAGGTGTCCTCCAACCCATGGCGAATTACGTCCAGCCTCCCCGAAGCGGCGAGCTCTCCTGCTGAAACTTTTGCAAGGTGGAACGGAAACAAAGACGGGGTGTTGCTCAGTGAATTGAAATCAGCCGCTCCTTCCGATGTGGATAGCACTGTAGCTTCCAGAAGCCAAGCGGCCATCTTCGGGTCAGTGACGGCTTCTGCCGGAACAGGCCGGTACTCGCCTCCGGTTTCACCATCAACAATCACGCCCCAATCGGCAAAGGCCCGTAGAACGTATCTCGTCGATCGCGCCACCACCTCCCGCTCGCCCAACAACTCCTTGACGCGCCTCTGAACCTGCATCGGCGATGCTGTTCCCTGGAGGCGAAACAGTCGGCCCGTCACTTCTGCCACAACGCGCCAGAAAGGATAAACCGCCATCGTCATGCCCCAGTGCAGTGGCAACCTTTCAGCCCTGCGGAACCCTTGCGCCATTTGAAGTGCCTCGCCTCGTAGGTCGCGTAAATCGGAAGGCACACGCACCCACGTCTTCAGCAGAAGCGTAATCGTCTTCTCTCTGCTCCCCCGCTTTGCAGTACTGCCTACGGATAGTTCCTCTTTCAGACGATCGCTCAGAGCTGCGTAAACCTCTGCATCGGCTAGCCCGGACTGGATCAGGTCAACGGTCTCATCCAGCCACGCCAGCTTGACCGTGCGGTTGTATCCGATCATGCGCTCCCGCTCGCTCAATCTGCCCCTCCAATGACTCGGACAAAGGGAACAACCACTTCTTCGAGGGTAATCCCACCGTGCGCAACAGTCCGATGCCCCTCTTGTACAAAGGCTCTACGATCAGCGGAAAGCAGTGGCAGGAAGTCCTCCGGAAGCCCCGATGTCTTCCACGGGACAGCGGCCGGAAGCTTGCTCGCGACGCTGGCACGCAGGACGGGATCCGAGTAGATCCTCGCCCGTTCGCCCCGCACATCGGCCGTCATGCCTTCCTTGGGCCGTCCAGATCCCACGCTTTCTACGTTGCCGTGATCCGCCGTAAGGAATACAAGAAATCCATTTGCCAAAAACAGTTCCAATGCCGCCCGCAGGACGCCTTCGGACGCCCACTGCCGCACTTGGTTATGCATACCCGCTGCACCCAGTTCCATGCCGTGCATGATCCTGTCCACTTTATCTACCACGGCGCCGACCACTTTAACTTTCGGTACGGTTAACGTCTGTTCCAGCGAGCGTAATGTGGATGGTTCACCAAGACCCTTCAAGTAGGCGACCTCATGGCTGGCCAAACCGTGATCAACCCAGAACTGCTGCCAAAGGCTTCCTTCCCGATCAGTGGAATAGATGCTTGACGGGAAGTAGAACGGCGCTTTGCCAGCGAACATCGCCTGCCGAGAGACACTGGTGATGGTCGGGATCCATGCAAAGGCAGCGCTTTCGTCGAAACGCCAGGCGGGGCGCTGCTCGCTGAGCTCGTGGCGGATGACCAGCCACTGATCGAATGACAGCCCGTCCACCACCAAAAGTGCGACCTTACGCTCACCGCCACGCTGGCCAAAGAGGAAGCGCGGTATGTGGTGCACCATTACAGGCGGCGAAGGGGGCAAGCTGTACAGACTGCCGAACCGTCCCTGCAGCCACTGACCGAAACGGAGGTCCACCTTGGCGCGAAGGCTGGAGAGTCGCTTCGCCCAGTCCGGCTGGGACGCTGCACCTGTGCCGCATGCCAATAGATTGAATTCCGCCCAGATTCTGGCAAACGAAAGCCATTCACCGTAGCGCGCATCCTCTCCGGGCAACTCGCGCTCTGCAGCGTCAACGATTGAGGCTAGTCGGCGTTCCTTATCCCGTTCAGGATCATGACGGACACCGACTGTAGCCCATCCCGTGGCAGCATCCACCCATTCAACTGGCTGCAGCATACCCTCCAGAAACAGGTTGTCGATGTAGACGCGCACATCCGGGTTATCGAACGGGAGATCTGTAGGACCACTCGCGGCGAGACGGGATTCCGTGGCACCTGCGCCTCCACTCAGGCGGCTGAGAAACAACGGCCAGCGCTCCTGCAGGAAGACGTAGAACAGACTGCGATCCGTAAAAAGCTCGGCAAGTGGCCAGGCCGCAAAGGAGCCACTCTGTCTCAGTACCTCCACGAGCCGATCCACGAATGCTCGCGGAATCAACTGAAGACGATAGTGTCTGCGCAGGAGTGTCCTCAGCAGATCGGCATCTGACTTGACCAGCTCCGCCGCGATCTCAAAAACATGACGGAGAATGAAGTCCTTCGTTGCGTTGTCGCCCAGCAGTCCGGGTCTGAATCGGTGCTGCGCCTCGTACAGCAGATCCAGATACTGCGGCTCCAATGCACGCAGTACTGGATAGCTGAACTGGGGAAACAGATCGGCTAACGCGAAGGAAAGTTTTCGCGCACTGGCGAGGACATCGAATGGCAACTTCGTCAGAGATGAAGGATCTTCGCCAAGCAACACGAGAAGATCGAGGGTTCCCCCTCCGTCCAAACGCGATCGAAAACGCGACTCGTAAGCAAATCGGAAGGAAATCGAGTCCTCAAATAGAAGCGACTCGAAGCCTCGTTCGGCGAGTGCCTGGCTCAAGCGCGGTTCTGTCAACAAGGCATCTGGGTCGGCAATCACTGTTATCGTCTGAACGCCGGGCGTAAACTCTTTCAGAATGTGCTCGCGCCAGTCAGGCATCGCCGAGACCCTCCACACGCAGTATGAGCCGCGGAACAAGCTCGGGATGGACGTGACTACGCGTCTCCGATTCCAGCTTCCAGGCGGTCTCCTCCTTGTCCAGTTCATTCAATCGATGCTGGCGCACACCGGCCAACCCGATCCGTTCAATCGCGCGACGCCTGGCATCGAACGCAAATCGCTTGTTCTCTCTTTGTCTCTCAAGACGGCCATTGTGGAACCGAACCAGTTCTTCGTAGAGAGGAAGGCCTTGGCGCTCAGCGGCGGTTGCCACTTCCGTAAAGATTCGGGTGGATTCGCTTCCATTCAAATGGCGGCGAGGACTGGGCATCTGCTCCAGCAGCAAAGACCATAGGTGTCGCGCCGTTGGAGGCAGCAGGCGCCCATCGTCATGGAGGAACAATGCGAGTACCCTCTCCTTGCTCCATTCCGCGCTCCGGATGGCGACCGTCCACAGAGACCAGTACCCACGAATGCCCCATGGGACGCCGGTTACCTCGATGGTTGGGATCGGCTGGCCCGGGACAAAGCGTGACACCCGCGTTGCAATTCCTCGAATCCGTGGCTCTTCGAGCGTCAAGTGGGCGGCCGCCGGCAGGCTTTGCGCGTCTGCCAGAGTGAAGACCGCCGACGGTGTTGTGATTCCGTCGGGCCACCTTAAATTCCAGCCTGCCTTAACCTTCTCTGCCTTACCCCCCGCAAACTCCAAGTAGTTCACGGTCATCCGTTCAACCCAGTAGGGCAAGGGATGACCGAGAAGCCGTTGCGCCTCTGACGGACTTAGCGCTGCCGTCTGAGCCAGGAGGCTCGTGCTTCGTTGCATGGCATCAGCTTGCGCCCGGACCTTGGTTAGCAGCGATTCAACCTTCGTGTCGACGACAGCAGGGTCCAGTATGACGTCGCGGTAAAGTTCATCAAAGATCTCTCCCGCATCAGCAGAATCGAGCACGTCACCCGCCTTATCAACACCGAACTCGCGTAGGATTACTCCCAACTTCTCTTCGAGAACCTCCCGTACACGGAATTCTACGGTGTCCTGCAGAACGAAGTTCAGCGCCCGAACTACGTGGCTCTGCCCGATTCGGTCCACGCGTCCGATGCGCTGTTCGAGCCGCATCGGATTCCAGGGGATGTCGAAGTTGACTACCACGTGGCAGAACTGCAGGTTCAAGCCCTCCCCGCCGGCATCCGTCGAGATCAGAATACGCACCTCGCCGGCAAATGCCTGCAGCACCTGCCTACGGGAATCTAGGTCCATACTGCCGTTCAAGCAAGCGACCGAAAAACCTCGGTCGGCAAGGAAGTCCCGCAGCATCTCTTGAGACGGCACGAACTCTGTGAAAAGCAGAATTTTCAAATCTGGATCGGACTCCTCCTGCTGTAGCTGGTAGATCCACTCGAGTAGCGCTTCGGCTTTGGCGTCTGCCGCTGTCGCCTCCGTCCGCCTCGCGAGGTCGAGCAGCAATTCCACCTCAGCGCGCTCGTTCCGCAGCGCCTTCGTCCGCATGCGGAGCAGCGCCTCGATCTGCTCTTGGCCATCCATGTCCGGCCAGTCCCCATCGAAGCCGGGCGGGTCGAAGCCAGGCGGAAAAAGAGACAACTGCTCCTCAGGCGCCTGAAGCATCGCAAGCCTGCGCTCGAGCGTGGTCCGGATCGCGCGGGTGGAAGAGGTTACCAACCGCTGCATCAGGATTAGAAGAAAGCCAACGTAGTTCTTCTTCTCTCGGATGGCTTGGTTATAGCCGATCCGGACGTACTCCGAGATCGCTTCATAGAGCTGCCGTTGAAGGACGTGGCGATCATTCCAGTGGACGGGTACCAGTTGCGTTCGTCGCGGCTTGAACAATGGATCACCCTCTGCGTCGATGGCCTTGCGCTTCTCCGTTCGAACGAGATAGGGTTCCAGACGCTCACGACTGACCGAGCTGGGGTCGGGGAATGCCGTCTTGTCGAGAAGGGAAATTAGGCGGTGAAAGGAATCCGTCTTCCCCTGGTGGGGCGTCGCAGTGAGCAGTAGAAGATAGGGCGCGGATTCTGCCAGGCCCTGACCAAGTTTGAATCGTGCCACCTGGTCGGTCATTCCACCCAAGCGGTGCGCCTCATCGATCACAATCAGATCCCAGTTTGCAGCCAGCAGATCTTCGAAGCGATCCCGGTTGTACTCGGAAAGCTGCTCCTTTGACCATCCTCGCCGGCTGTCGATGGGCTTCACGGCATCCATCGGGCAAACGATCTGGTCGTACATCTTCCAAACGTTGTCATTCCCCGCAACCCGACGAAAAGCAGGAAAATCACTCGGCAACAGGAGACGAAACTCCTCGCCAAAATGAGTCCTCATCTCGGCTGCCCACTGACTTACCAAGCCTTTGGGAGCTACGACCAGAACACGGCGGATCAATCCGCGCAGCTTCAGTTCCTTGACGATCAAGCCGGCTTCAATCGTTTTTCCCAGCCCCACTTCGTCGGCGAGGAGCAATCGGACGCGGTCTGAGGAGACAGCCTTCAGCAGGGCAAGAATCTGATGCGGCAAGGGGATGACTGAGGACTCAATCGGCGCCAACAAAGTGTTCTCATCGAGGGCATCCGCAACCTTGGCCGCGGCGGTGACATAGGCAATCTCTTGCGGGCTGGCTCGAAGCTCATCAACGGCCTTGAGTTGGTCCAGAGCAACAAGAAGGATGGTTTGGGCTTCCGGGTACCAGACCCTGACGGCGGTCTGGCCCCAGGTCTCGACGCGCTCCAGCACCCGGCACCGCATGCGCCGGCCTACGTCGAAAAACCATCCTCCTTCGGTTTCTACCAATCCAACCTCGCTTCCATCTTTCATTCCGGGATGGAGAGGTCGCTATGAACGACGACAACAGCCAATTCCACCTTTCCGTCGTCACACTCCCAGTAGTGGAGGTGGTACTCATAATCGACATCCCGCCGCCAAGCCGCATCTGAACCACGCATCCGTTGAGGATCGTTACCGCCAGACCCAGTCCGCAGCCAATGGGTTGCCGACAGGTTCTCATGGCAGATGGTTGCTGTCGCTGCACGCAAGATCCTACTCGCCAAGCCCGCCTTGGACGTCACGTGATGTGCCAAAAGACTTGGCAGAAACTCCCTCCCCACCTCAAACTCCGAGAGATTAGCCCAGTCTGGCGACATGCCACTTGCGGTCTGCCGTTGGTACCACGCGACTGTGATGGCTGCGCGCACTTGGCTTGCCGTCCCCGCTGACCGTAGGATCGCCGTGGCATCCATGGTCGTCAGAAGTTTATGCAGGCTACTGCATACGAAGGCTGAGCCTTCGAAATAGTCCGGGGGCTTCGGGATGTCGGCAAGATCAGCCCGATCGTGTTCGATATCTTGCAGAAGCCCACGAACTCGAATCGCCGAAGCGAAATCCTTGGCCCGAATGGCGATCGCGTGACCGCAGGTGATCGTGTCGTCGCAGTATCTGCCCGCGAGCGACAAGACCACGGCTGAGCGTTCTGCCCCAGCGCGCAACTCAGGGGGGGTGTTGGAGCCAAAAACGTCTGGCTCGATGGTCAAACCGTCCACCAGAACCTCCGAAATCTGCAGCGCGTCTTCCAACTTCTCCGAATTCAGCAGCGTCTCTGCGACAACAGCTATCGTATTCGCGTCGTACTCGTACACCTCTGCTTGGCGTAACAGCTCTCTCAAGTGAGGACGGAGCGGATAAAGGCCCCCGTGCATCAGGACCTCTGCCGCATATCTACTGGTGTACAGTTTGGCTCGACCGCCATCAGTTGCATTGCGCCATTCCAAGAGAGTGTCAATGAAGCCGTAGACCATCTCTTTAGGCGAACCAGGTGCGGGCGGCGCGAACACTGCAGTGTCAATCGTGACGCTCAGCACGCGGCAGCCTCCCGGACCGGGCCTGTCTCTTGCGGGTCGCCGCCTTCAGAATCCCTTCGGCTTCGTTCTGAGATTGATCGAAGAAGCCCTCCGGCCAATCCGTAATAGCCCCGTATTCATTAACGATCACTCGGCGGAACACCGACTTGTCGGCTGGCTTCTCGACAAAATACATGACGATGTTCTCTGCAATCTCGTCGCTGGTAGAAGCGGCCGCCCGGAATCGCAACCTGTTAATCAGGTACTCGCTGTGGGTTTCTAGCACACACTGCTTCCCGAGAAGACTCATCGACAAGAAGAAGTCCCCGAGGAGCGTTTGCACCTTGGGATGCAAATGGAGCTCCGGTTGCTCGAAGATCATGGTCGTGTCTGGTTCCGCCAGGAGGCACATCACCAGAATTGGCAGTACCTGGCTTACGCCGACGCCCACGTGGGTCAAATCGTGAGCATGGGTCCGGCCCGGAAGCACCACTTTCAATTCATGTCCGAACTTGCCGCGATCTTTCGTCTGCACGTTCTCGGCGACTCCAAGGTACTGCAGCCAGTCGAGCATGGCTGCTTCAAGCGTCCGAACAAGAACCTGCGCCTTGGCTGGCACCTCTGCTCCACGAAAAGCCGATGTCGGGATATACCGGATTTTCTGGTTTTTATGGAGATCCAAGACCGCGGCGGTGTATTCGCCTCTCAATCCCACATCAGAGGGGTCAGCGCCTGGCGCCAGCGGGTATAAAGCTTTGGGTTCATCCCGAAGGGGCCCAAGGTACTTGACTCTCGTCGTGAAGACGTAATCCAGATACATCACGCCGTCGAGGACGTTCGATGGTGGCCTGTAAGAGACGACCTCAAATCTGTCTGGCCTTTCGCTGCGGATCACCGCAAGTAGCCTCTCGGCCAAATCTGCTTGCTCGCGGAGTCGTTGCCGAACTTCCGAGCGCCGAGGTAACGGCAGGTGACGTACGCGTTCTGTCCATGCTCGTAGGGATACGCCGCCAGTGGTCCCGGTATCTTCCGGCTCATCTAATAGCGTTCGTTGGCTCGGCAGAAGCAGCTCCGCCAAATCCGCCCCAATTGCCTCCCGCAGCAGTTCAAGTGCCTGTTCGGGAACCAAGATCTCCCGATCAGAGCCATAACGGCGACGTGGTCCCCTCGGAGAGTCATCACAGACCGTGCTGACAATCGCGCGCGCCTCCTCCTCCGCCACGTTGATCCGCAGAGCAACCGCATCTGGCAGGAAATGGCGCACCATGCAGCCGACCGGCTCGGCGGTGGGATAGTCATCATGGATATCGGCCAAAGAATCTGCATCGAGGCTGACATCAAGTTCCAGGCTTTGTCTGACTGGTTCGTTCGGAGCATCCTCGACGGAAATCCGGCGCATTTTCTCTCCAGCGTCGTCGCCTGTGATCGATGCACGTCGGACCTCGATCCAAGTGTTGACATCCACATTCTCCTCATCGAGTGCGCTCGTGGCTACGCGGCAAGAGAAGAGCTGCGGCTGCAGTTGATAGAGTTCGCGCTGTGGACTGTCGGGATTTGAGTCGAAGGCAAGTTCGCAAGAAACCCGGCGGAGTCGATCCGTACTCCTGCCGTAGAATACGACGCGCCGGCCCAATGACTGAGGCCCATCAAGCGCCATCAGAGGACTCTCACCCCGGGGCACGCACTCCCACTGCACGACAATCTGGTTCGCAGTACCGCCATTCGATTTCAAGTCGTCAAACTGGCCCAGGCGAGTCAGCGCGCCGTTCAGAACAACCGACCGTGACCGGACCCGGTGAGAAAGCGTCTGACTGACCATCAGGAGCGACTGGAGTAAGGTGCTCTTCCCGCTGCTGTTCGCGCCAGCGAAGATGGTAAGCGGTCCGAACTCCAACGGATCGTCGTGGTTTATAGACTTGAAGTTGAAGAGCTTCCATCTCTTGATCATGCTTGCCGCCCTGCTCGCGTGAGGCTATTCGTGTACCACATCAGCAACATCGGATCCTCCTGCAGAATGTCCTCCGGTATTTTCTCGGCCACCGCGAGAATTGCAGCGTAATCGTTCTGCTGCCAGGAAGACCGGAATCCTGCGCGAACAGCCTCCACGCGAAACACCTTTAGCTTCTTCTGTTTTGACTCGCGGTACTCATTGAACTCACACAGAAGCGCCCGCTCCCTCAACTTCTCCAAGTCCCCAGACTTTGCTGGATCTGGAACATACCATCGGTCCTTCGCCTTGGCACGCAGCGCGGCGTGATCTTTTGGCAGGCTCCGAAGATCTTTGAAGTTACTGGAAAGGTAAGAGTGAATTTGACCTGGAACGTCACCGTTTCCATCGAAACGCAGAAAGTTCTCTTCAAGTAGGACGGATAGCTCCAGAGGCCTTTCGTGCTTCTGCCAGCCGCCTTGAGTTTCCTGCATAAACTGCGGCTGCAACTCCATGAAGGTCTGCGGTTTGGATGTCAACTGCTGCTTGAGCCATTGGATGGCTGACGCCTCGTCCGAAACAAATAAGTCGAGCTGCAGGACGTCGCGTGCCGTCATGCGCTTCCGATCGTACTCGGCTACCTGCTCGGTTAGAAAGTACATCCCGTCCCGCTCCGGGAATCGGTTGGCCAATCCTTGGTAGAACTCACCAGCAGAGAAAGGCACAGTCACACCACGTTGCACGTGAAATGCCACCATCCGGTCAAAGAGCAGAACCTTCTGCCGCTCCGCGATGATTTGCAGCTGACCCTGCTTGTTAAGGAACACGGGGAGTTGGCCCAGATGAGTCCTGATGAAGTCCCAGACCCCCTCCTCAGTTCCCGCCTCGAGGTGGAACCGCTGCTCCAGGCCGCCATTGGGCTTATATGCAGATATGACAAGGTCCTTATCCACGGCCTTGGCATGCATCTGCTTCTTTGTCTTCATGCCCTTGTCGAGGACGCTAACGTCCGCAATGATGAAACCAGCGCGGCCCAATGCTTCCTGTATCGCCGTCCACACTGCATTGCGAGAATTATGGAATTCAACCGTTACCCACCGCCCCGGCTTGAGGATCCGGTATGCCTTCCTCAGACAAGCTGCCATCATGTCCGTATAGACCCCAAGGTCCTTCCTCTGGGTGCCGCTCACGACCGCATCTTGTCCTGAATTCGTGAATACACGTAGCCAGGCTTCCCACAAGAAATTGAGCTCAGAGTACGGCAAGTTGTCACCAAACGGAGGGTCGATGAAAACATAATCAATCGAGTTGTCCGGTATGTCGACACCTGCGAGCGAACCCGTCGTTACAAGCGCCGCTGAGCGATTCGCGGGAATTGCATTGCCAAACCGCTTTATCTTTCCCGAGAGAACGTACGTCGGGCTTGGTTCGCTCACGGTCGACCCGATGTACAGAGTCCCGCTGAGGGCGCGGTTCACCTGAGAGTAGGCGTTCTTTAGAAAGCGGTTTCGTCGGGTGAAACTCACAACGACACTCTGTAGCGTGAATCGCCAGAGACGCCGGAGTTCCTCGGTGGGTAGTTCCTCGCCCATGCTCCAGAGCAAGGAGAACGTCACAAGTTGACGAACAAGAAAGAAATCATGTGCCCGACTGATCCCTTCGTGGTAGCCGCGGTAGAGGTCGCCCCATTCTTCGCCGTCTGGGACGAACATCATCAAGTCCGTGGGGTACTTGACTGATGCTAGGAGACCTTCAACCCGTTCCAAGAGCGCGAGGTCATTTTCATCCGGCTTCTTGCGTCGAGATTCTCCGTTTCGGTCGTAGTGAATTTCGACGGGTCGCAGGACTTGCCGCGTTCTCGTTTGTTGAAGCGCCTGATCGAAATATGTGGTGGTCCGCCGAACGAGCCCGCGCTTCGCGAGTTCGGCCGAACAGTGCGGGCATGTAAGAAGATCATCGATCTTTCCGGAGGCTTCGTCGTAGGCTAAATCCCAATACTCCAGTTCACCTGAGCAGTCTGGGCACGAGAACACTTCTGACCAAACTGTGAAGTGAACGGGGTACGCTGAGTCGGAGCCAGGCTCCCGAGTCTCGTACATCCAACCATATTCCCGGTTAAATTTCGCCAGCAGTGCTTTGGCGTAGCCACCGAATCGTTCCGGCTGCGTCGTGAGATTGTAGCCGGCAGCGATTAGCGTTGCCGCTGGAGAAAGATCGTTGACGATTGGAATGCGCGATCCGAAGGTA
Organism: Acidobacteriaceae bacterium; assembly: GCA_020247055.1. Taxonomy (GTDB): domain Bacteria; phylum Acidobacteriota; class Terriglobia; order Bryobacterales; family Bryobacteraceae. Next base: position 14,664 of record JADCJL010000331.1, read on the forward strand.
GAAACGACGTTTTGGTTCTCGTCCAGCACCTTTCCATCTGAAGTCAGAGTGTAACCGAGAGCCGCTATAGCCGAACGGTCGCCGCAAAGCCTCGCCGCAACCCCGGCCATGCCAGTACCGCAGAAGCCATCGAATACCAGGTCTCTGGGCTCTGTGTAATGAAGTACATACCGCATGATCGCCTTGTGCGGAACCTTCGTGTGGTAAGAATGCGCATTGTAAACCGGGTCGTTCTTCCCCTCGCTGACGTCGGCGGCAAATGGTTCCCGGCTGTAGTCGACGTTCGTATCGTATTGGCCTCCATGGAGAGAGATGAAATCCTTCAGAAACGGATTGGGACAGGCGGTGTAGTAAGGTGGGTCGGAAATAGAAAGGATGTCTTCGTCCGATCCAACGGGAAACCCTTCGATCTTGCGAAAGTCAGGATCCTTCAACTTTTGAGCCAGCTCCCCAAGATAATACTCTCGTCGCGCAGCTTCATTGGCGAATTCCCGCCCGAGGCACTCAACACGTTCGCCCTGTTCCTCAAGCCCCTCTTCGAGAGACTTGTCGAACATCTCTTCTTGCCCAGAAGGATTGCGGAAGAGCCGCTGCGTGAGTGTGTCTGGCTTCTTGCTGCCTGATTTCATACTTGTGTACTCTCTGCTCAGGATGCCGAGCTACTCAAGGACCAGCCGGATCTTCGCCGGATCCTTACCCTTGCTAATCTCGGCAAGATAATCTTCGAATCGCTTCTTCAGTTCGATCACCGTTGCTGGTGAGCCACCTGCCAGAATGGCATTCCGGAGGTTATCGGTGGTTATGACCACCTTGGACAGTCCGGACAAAGCCTCCTGGAGTGCAGCAACAAAGTCGTGACTGACCTCATCGGGAAGAGCCCGTTCGGCCAGAAACGAATCCACGATCTTGCGGGGCGCCGCCTTGAGTAAACCGAGATTCTGTTGAGTTGTGGGATCTTCGAGGTTACTCAGGAGCGTTTTAGTCCAGCCATCATGGAGTCGGTCCAACTCGTTCTCCAAGCTTCGGATGGTTTGAGCGGCCGAGGCGGAGTCTGGTTCAGTGACGAGCCGGAAGTTGCAGTGCGGACACACCGGCGAGGCATCTAGATCCTGTTGGGATACCGCAAAACATGTACGTAGACCGCCAAGACGATTCTGATAATCGCTCAATTGTTGCCGGGGCATCAACTCTATGGTGGACAGCCGCTGCAACTGGCCCAGGCGAGCATCTTTCAGCAAATGGGATTTGAGCTTGTCGTCCTTTGCGCCAAGGCGCGCCCTGCCATGGGCCGCTACGTAGAGGTCCGTGTAGTCTTTCTTTAGGCCCGCGAGCTTCTGAAGTCCCTGCTGTCGGAACGCATGCGACTCGCGCTTTCCGGCGTCGAGCATATCTGAGAGGAGCTCGTGACGCACAGCCTGCACTTTCTTAATCCAGTCGTGGTCGCTTGGCAAAGCGGCTTCCGCAGTGGCCAGATACGATGCCACCGGCCCGAACTCTGCGGTGATCGCCTGAAAGGCTTCCACTTGTTTGAGCGCATCCAGCCCGTCGCGCTTGGCGGTCACATCCTGTGGCTCGTAGCGGAAGTTCTTGAGCTGGCCTGCGGTGGTGTAGGCCTGAAGAGATTCCAGGAATTGCTTGGAGTCGTCCATCCGCCGGCGCAAGGCTTCCGAATCCTCTGGTGCAAGCAGGTTCCGGGCCCAGAGCTTCATGCCGCTCTGGAGCACTTGCTGCGCTTGCACAATCCGCTCTGTCAACCGCTTTGATTCGCCCGAAAGCGTTTGGACGGCTTTGCCGGCATCGCTGCCACCCTGAGTCAACGCTTGGGCAAGACCAGGCGGTTGGCCCAGAAGTTCAAAGAGCGCTTTCAGTGCCGGAAGGTTCCAGTCCTTGGGCCGTTCAATGTGCTTGAAATTGATAAGCTCGTCGAGTGGCGTCGCCGACAGTTGGGCGATGTTCGTTGCGTCGAGTTTCTTGCCAGGGATCGCCAGGACCAAATCGCCGGAATGCACCAATGCGGCCAGCAAAACGACGAGCCACTCGGGCTCCAAACGGAAGCGGTCCGGGGCGAAGTACTCTACGCCGTAGACTTCATGCACGAGCTCACTTCGATTAACGACTTGACCGTGCCCCTTCTTCTTCAGCGCATCGGCGACATGACTTGCGAACTTCGACTTCGTGGGGTCCAGCCGCTCGCCATCGAGCAATTCCAGTGCATCCAGTACGGCAGCACCGAGTTTTGTGCGCGGACCACCGGCGACGGACTTCAGCGCGTCTTGAGTGGCCAACTCCCGGTTGGCGGTGGTGATTAGCAGCGTGAACGTTGGGTAACTCGGGGCCAATTCCTCGAAGTGCGGCGCCAGGCAAACCGAGCCGACGGTATTGACGACATCTCGAACGTTGATACGACCACCACTACCCAGGGGCTTGCCTTTGACCCACCCCAGCAGCGGCTTGCTCTTCCCCTGGTAGGTGACCTCAAACGCCATGGTCATGTGTTCCTGAAGCCACTTGACGAGGTCCCGCAAAAACCCTGTTCCCTTCTTCTCGTATGTGTCTTTGGCATTTCCCGAAGACGTGGAAGCAAGGTTGACTGCCGCAGCGTAATTCCGCACGATTCGTCGAAATGCATCATCCGCACCGGTAAGGCGGAAGAAGACTTCGTCCTTTCGCTTCTCATCCTGATACCGGGGAAGATCAAAGGGCTGCAGGAAATAAAGGTAGAAGTCGCGCGGCGGAGCAGCGGTGGAGCGCTCGTTAGGCGCGCCAAAGAAGAGGTAACCCCGGCGCGCAACCTTCCTCTCGATCCATTCTAGTTCATGCTCCCAGACGCGGTACCCGCTGACGAAGGTTTGGTCCGTGCACTCCATCACCCGCTTCAGCGCTTCGTAGTAGTAACGGTCGAGCTGAGTGGAATCCAGGGTCTCGGCACGCTTCTCGATCAGCGCGTCGAAATCCTCCGTCTGCTTCAGGTTGAGATAAACCTGCCCGTTGTCCGGGTTCTGAGAGATGAACTGGCCACTGACGGTGTGCTTGATCTGGCCAATCACGTTTTCGACGTGGGTCAGGAGGTCCGCTGCACCGTCTCCGCCCATCGCGGCAACCTCGGCCTGGTAGAGGCTCAGCGTATCGCGGAGTTCTCCGGCAGTCGGTCCCACCGGGACATGGATGTCGCCGGTCGTCAGCCGATGCACCGAAAGCGCTTGAATAATCCGCCGAGCCATCGGCTTGAACGGCTTGATGGGAAAGGCTGCCTCGACTCGGGATTCCAACACTTGGCTGCAGTCAATTACCGCGCGAATATCCGGCACAGCGCGGAATGACGGATTCTCCCGCAGCGTGGTCCAGTAGCTGTCGTAGGCAATGAGCCCTGGCTCGTTTGCTGGCAGCGAGTCATCCAGCTTTCTTCGCATTGCAATCGAGAGGCTTTTGAGAACTTCGCGCTTCTCCACTGCCGCCACCCGCTCAAACGTGTCGATGTAGTCCGGGTGGACCGGGAAAAGCCGGACGAACTCGTCCATGCGTTCGTTCATGTTGCCGTAGAACTTCGCGAAAGGCAGCAGGTAGTCCCGGATCTGAGCCTGCTGCGCAGGCGTCTTCCGCAATAGCCGCTCCGCCACGACAAACTTCACATCGCTTCTTGCGATCAAGACCTGATCAAACCGATCCTTCACGCGACGAAGACTGTCGGCGACAAAAGAGAAACGGGGGCTATCGAAAATAGCTTCCTGGATGCCCGCAATGAAGCGGAACCGCAGATCCTTACAGACCTCGCCGACTTCGCGCAGGAAGTTCAGATCAAGGATCAGTTCCTGATCTTTGCGGCTGCGGAGGTAATCGAGCAGCTCGTCTACTACGAGGAGGAGACCTTTACCGGGAAACTTCTTTTCGAACAGCCCCATCATCTCTTCGAAGGCGCGCTTGTTGTTTGTCACCGCGCCGGCGGAAGGAAACGTGAAGCTAACGCCGAGCTTCGCGAGATGCTCCTCGATCTCTGCGGTTAAAATGTCTCTCAAGGACATTGTAACCGCGCCGATCTCGGTGCGAATCACTACGAAATTCCCAGCCATCTGCTGGGCCCCCGTGGCAACGCGCTCGCTGCGCAACAACGACAATGTCCCGGCATCCTCCGCGATGGCGGAAAGGACGGACATGAGGTGGGATTTACCTGTCCCGTAGTTCCCCACGACCATCAGTCCTTTGTAGTCGGCCGGCGGCTCGAGCCGTAGTCCAGGCAAGACGAGGGTCGTCAGCTTCTCCGCCATTTCATCCGAGATCACGTAAGTAGAAACGAGTTGCTTCGCCGCGTCTACTCGATCCGCGTTACGGAGCTGCACGACCGACTCAATCGGCTCGAATTGAATTAAATCGCCGTATTTCATCTTTATACTTGTCCGGATTAGGCCTTTTGTCCTACGGGGACCACCAATAAATCAGCTGCTGAGTATTGCCGGTACTCAGGGTGTCCCGGTATCGCATACGTAAGGTACCCATCCACCACCTTCCCACACCAAGCAGCGACGACAGTCCTACTGCGGGATATCGTCTGGAGCACGCGTAATGGATCCTGCCGGAGTGCCGGATCAAAGAGAACTTCAGTGTTGTCGAGCAACACTAGAGAAGGCGGCGCATAGCAAACAGTCTCCTCGAGCAATTTGAGAAGTTGAAGGCTTCGCTGCTTGTCGCTGAGATCCAAAAGCCTGCGCGAAACGGCAGTGCCGGAGTTTACTATAGGAGCTGCCCGGTTTTCGGCCAACGCCCGCAAAAGCGCCGATTTTCCGCTCCGGGACGGCCCGACCACCAGAATAAGCCGACTGTACAGCTGATCAATCCCGGAAAACAGGGAGCAAATGTTATCAAAGGCACTCGCAGTATGCATTTTTTTGGGGGGCCGGCGATTATATTTTCTACATTGGGTCGAGTTACAGTCATTCCCAGGTTAATGCTCAATCGCCTCGATCTTAGGAAAAAAGAAACTGATGGACGGCCGACTCCAGCCGACAGCTGCAAATGGATGGGTCGAAGCGCAATTTCGGTGGATCGGTGCAACTGGAAACCGCAAAATGGGAGTCTATCACGCCGGAACTCTTGCCGACCGCCCTTTAGAATATCAGGTTTTGTTCGATTGCAACTTGGAGGCTCACTCCCCCTTTTTGCGCTGATCAGCGGCTACAACGTTGCCGTCATGGCATAGAACAATCCGCCCCTCTATCCCGGGTAAATAGGGGCCGTTTTCAGACGACCGCGCGCCGTCTTGCAGCGCACACACTCCCATGAATGACTCTCCCTGCCGACAGAAGTACAATCGCGAAAGTCATCATCCAGCCAGAGGGTTAAACGATTTGGCCAGTCAAGTCGCCAACACAGCCATCGCAGACCAATCCTTTACCCTGCGGTGCATGAAGACACACTACCGGCCCGCGCGCACGAACCCGAACCAAGCTATGGTTCCCAACCGCTGAAGTATATCGACAACTTTCGTGTATTCTTAATGATATGTATTCTTATGCTTGGGAACAATTCGTAAATGCGCTCAATTTAACGGTAGCCGATACAGGGACACTGCCCAGCCGGCTGGCCAATGCCTGGCTGAATGGACTCTACTTGTTACGGGAAAATGATCTTGCCCCCGAAGAATGGCAGCGCCTGGAGAGTATCCGCGAACGGCTCTCCACGGTCACCGGGCAACCATCAATCGGCACCGTCCACGCGAGTGCTGCGCTAATGAGTGAGGCAGAGGCCAGCGACCATCTAAAGGCCCTCCTCGAAATCTTTATCGGACTCTGCCGTTCGAAATAGCCACGCCCGCCGGTCGATTGAAGCGCGTGCATAACCGCAAGCGTCGCCGCACCAAAACCGCCCAACCAAGACAGTCGCAGTCAAATCTCCAGCCCGAATGTTTTTTGGCTCTGAGCGAGAATCTGTAAAACTACACATTTTAGGCCGCATTCTGCAGAACCATGAATTCGGTCCGGCTGGCCGCCATGTGCTGGGCCTTCAGCAGCAGGTAGCGTAGATTCCGGTATCCCCGGCCTCGCCGCATCATCGACTTGA
>JADCJL010000332.1 GCA_020247055.1 Acidobacteriaceae bacterium
CCCCGATTAGAAGGGGATTGACACGAGCACGGACCCATATTCATGGTATCCGTAAAACACGTACTCTGAGAAAGGTTCCCCCGATTAGAAGGGGATTGAGACCACTTGGTGCCAGCGATGGGTTTCGGGTTTCTGACACACTGAGAAAGGTTCCCCCGATTAGAAGGGGATTGAGGTCTACTCACGTTGGTGTTGCCGGTGACACTGAGTGTGCCCGAAGGGTATTTAGACCTGGACGCAAATGGACTGCTTTAGCCGGTTTTCCAGGGATTAAGAGCGGCTGACCCGGTTCGAGGGGATGGGGCGCGGCCGATTGGACGAGATCAGCCGGGAGGGGAGAAACCAGAACGTGGTGGAGTTGGGGCGGCGGGCGTTTCCTGCGGAGGCTGCGGCTCGGCGTGGGCAGAGGGGGGCCAGTATTTGCTTGTTTGGTGCCTTTGGCGGGCGGGTTCCGCTTTTTTGCCGGTTTTTTGTTCGCAGTAGGGGTCAGGGGCTTGTCACGGGAATGATTTTCAGTTACTCGTAGAACAATATGTCCCTGGCGATTGACCAACTGGGCTCGCTCACCCGCGCCGACCTTGTGGCGGCTTTCGCGCGGGTGCAGGAGAACGCGGGGTGCGCCGGGGTGGACGGGGTGGCGGTGCCGCGGTTTGCCGCGCGATTGGATCGCGAGTTGGATACGCTCTACGAGCAGTTATCGACGGGGCGCTATCGGCCGCTGCCGCTGCTGCAGATCGAAATTGAGAAACGCCCCGGGCAGCCGCAAACCCGGCTGCTGCTGGTGCCGGCCGTGCGCGACCGCGTGCTGCAGACCGCAGTGGCGCGGCGGCTGGCCCCGGCGCTGGAGGAGCAGTTTCTGGATACCTCGCACGGCTACCGGCCGGGCCGTGGGGTGGATAGCGCCGTGGCGCGGGTACAGCAGTGGCGCGACCGGGGTTATGCGTTTGTCGTCGAGGCGGACGTTACCGGCTACTTTGATCATGTCGACCACGACCTGCTGCTGGCCGAATACGCCGAGCGGGAGCCGACGCGGGAGTTTGATGCGCTGCTGCGGCGGTGGGTGAAGGGCGAGATTTGGGATGGCGACCGGGTTCGGCCGCTGACGCAGGGTATTCCGCAAGGGTCGCCGCTGTCGCCGCTGTTGGCGAACCTGTTTCTGGCGGATTTTGACGCGGCGATGGGGCAGACGGCGGGGCGGCTGGTCCGTTATGCGGATGATTTTGTGTTGCTGTGCCGGTCGCGGGAGGAGGCGGAGGAGACGCTGGCGGCCGTGGAGGCGTGGATGGGGGAGCGGCGGCTGAGTTTGAAGGCGGAGAAGACGGGGATACGGAACTTTTTTTCGGGTTTCACGTTTCTGGGGGTGTTTTTCCACGGCGATGCGGCGTTTCAGCCGTGGAAGCGGGACCGGCGGGAGGGGCGGATTGTGTCGATGGCGCGGCCGATGCCGCCGCGGCTGTTGTCGCGGTACGCGGAGGCGGAAGGGGAGACGGAGATGGAGCTGGCGTTTGCGGCGGCGGGACTGCGGCGGGTGGCGCCGGGGAGGGAGTTTTTAACGGATCGCAGGGAGGAGAGCAGGCCGGTGGCATATCTTTATGTAACGGAGCAGGCGGCGACGGTGCGGAAGTCGGGGGACCGGTTTCTGGTGGAGAAGAGCGGGCAGGTGTTGGCGGATTTGCCGTATCACAAGTTGGAGGCGGTGCTGCTGTTTGGCGGGGTGCAGGTGACGTCGCAGGCTTTGGGGGAGATGCTGGAGAAACGGATTACGGTAAGCTTTTTTTCGCGTTCCGGCCGTTACCGGGGGAGCGCGGTGGCGCCGGTGGGTAAGGATGTGCCGCTGCGGATGGCGCAGTACGGGTTGACGGTGGACACGGCGCGGGCGCTGCCGCTGGCGCGGCGATTGGTGGCGGGTAAGTTGGCGAACGCGGCGCGGGTGCTGGCGCGATACGGCAAGCAGAACGGACGGGACGAGGGGGCGGCGCTGGGGAGCTTGGCGGAATGGGAGCAGCGCTGCGGGGAGGCGGAGAGTGGGGAGGTGTTGATGGGGTTGGAGGGGGCGGCGGCGCGGTTGTATTTTGAGCGGCTGATGGGGTACCAGCGATCGGAGTTTGTGTGGCCGGGGCGGGTGAGGCGGCCGTCGACGGATCCGATTAATGCGCTGCTCTCGTTGGCGTATACGCTGGTGATGCAGGAGATGAGCGGGATGCTGGAGGGGCACGGGCTGGATCCGGCGTGCGGTTTTCATCATCAGCCGGACTACGGGCGCCCGAGTTTGGCTTTGGACCTGATGGAGCCGTTCCGCGGGCCGGCGGCGGACCGGCTGGTGGTGACGGTGTTGAACAAGCGGATGTTGACGGAAGGGGATTTTTATACGGGGGAGGGAGGGGCGGTGTTTTTGAAGGCGGAGTCGATGCGGCAGTTTTTTGAGTGGTATGAGCGTTGGATGATCCATGAGCCGAAGGGGGGTGGGGTGGCGTTTCGGGAGGGGCTGCGGCGGCAGGCGGAGCGGTTTGCGCGGGAGTTACAGGGCAAGGGGGAGTGGGTGCCG